>JBIIHU010000043.1:0-17848 GCA_044235405.1 Burkholderiaceae bacterium | reverse complement strand
GAGCGCCGCCGGGCGCAGCGCATCGCCCGCCAGCGTCGCGAAGTCGACCGGCCCGCCGTCGCGGGAAAGCGGCACCGCGTCGAGCAGACGAAGCTGCTCGGCGGGCGCGGCCAGCGGCGAGCGCCGGCGCCGCAGCGAGACGGTGGCGCGCGGGGTGGGGTCGCGCTCGATCAGCTCGGCGGCGAGTTCGCGCAGCGTGGCGTCGGAATCGCCCATCACATGCCCGTGCGCTGCGCGTGCTCGCGCATCTGCATGCCGTGCACCAGCGAGGCGCCGCCGCGGATCGCGACCGCGACATGCAGCGCCTCGGTCATCTGCTCGAAGTCGGCGCCCTTCTCCTGGCAGTCCTTCGTGTAGGCCTCGATGCAGTAGGCGCACTGCACGGCGTGCGCGACCGCCAGCGCGATCAGGCTCTTCTCGCGCGCGGTCAGCGCGCCGTCGGCGAAGACCGCGCCGTAGTAGTCGAAGAACTTGCGGCCGAGCTCGGGGCTGCCCTCGGCGATGCGGCCGAACTCGGCGAGGTGCTGTCGATGGTAGTACGCGGGGTTGTCCATGGCTTCCTGCGGGTCAGGCCGGATAGTCGACCGGCGTCGAGTACGCGTCGTTCTCGTGACGGCGCCAGTACAGATCATGGATCCGCGCGGTGACCGGCCCCGGGCGACCGCTGCCCACCGGCCTGCCCTCGTGATGGCTCACGCCGGTGATCCCGCCAGCGGTGCTGCTCACGAAGATCTCGTCGGCATGGCCGAGTTCGTCGGCATGCACCGGGCGCACGTCGCAGGGCAGGCCGATCTCGCGCGCGATCTCGATCACGGTGCGTCGGGTCATGCCCTCGAACAGGCCATGCGCGGGCGTGGCCAGCGCGCCGTCTCGCACGACGAACACGTTGAAGCCCGGTCCCTCGGTGACGGTGCCGTCGGCCGCCGGCAGCAGCGGCACGCTGGCGTCGCGGTCGTAGGCCTCGAAGATGCCCATCGTGAGGTCGAGCCAGTGGAAGTTCTTGATCCGCTGGTCGACCGAACTCGAGGGGATGCGCACCGTGCGCGCCACGATCATGCGCAGGCCCTCGCGCTGCTGGGTCTCGTCGGCGATCCGCACGAAGGGCTGCGCGAAGACGTAGAGCCGGTTGCGGCACAGTCGCGGATCGCGGCTGCCCGGCGCGGGCAGGCCACGGGTGCAGGTGACCTGCACGTACGAGTCGCGCAGCCCGGAGCGGCGCACGCACTCGATCATGATCCCGGCGATCTCGTCGCCGGACCACGGCAGGCTCATGCGCAGACCCGCCATCGAGGCCTGGAAGCGCTCGACATGGTCCTTCAGGCGGAAGAAGCGCCCCTTCCAGACATGGGCAACATCGTAGGTGGCATCCGAGCGGACGAAGCCGCGGTCGACCAGCGGCACGCTGGCCTGGGCCAGCGGCATGTAGCGGCCGTCGACGAAGGCATGGCCACGGATGGTGGCGAGTTCCTCTTCGGGGGTCACGGGGTCTCCTTGGGCGCGGTCGATCGCGGCGCGGCGATCATGGCAGGCCCGCCGCGTTCCGGGAAGGCCGGCGGCGCGCTGGTCTGGTGCGGGCCCCCGCCGATAATGGATCGGATCCATTGGAGGAGGTCGCGATGCCCCAGGCCCTGACCATCGAGCCGCTGTCCGGTGTCACCTTCGGTGCTGTCGTGCGCGGGGTGCGCCTCGCCGATCTCGACGATGCCACCTGGCGCGCGCTGCACGCCGCCTGGCTCGAGCATGCGCTGCTGATCCTTCCGGGGCAGTTCCTGTCGCGCGACGAGCAGATTGCGCTGGGGCGCCGCTTCGGCCCGCTGGAGTTCGAGATCTCGGCGATCAGCAACGTGCGCCGCGACGGCAGCGTGCGCGCCGAGGCCGACAACGACGATGTCATCAAGGTGCTCAAGGGCAACATGGGCTGGCATGCCGACAGCACCTACATGCCCGTGCAGGCCAAGGGCGCGGTCTTCAGCGCCGAGGTGGTGCCCGAGGAGGGCGGCGACACCGGCTTCGCCGACATGCGCGCCGCCTGGGACGCGCTCGACGCGGCGACACAGGCGCGGCTCGAGACCCTGTCGGCCTTCCATTCGCTGCACTACAGCCAGAGCAAGCTCGGCCATGCCCACCAGGAAGGCAGCGCCTACAGCGGCTACGGCTTTCACGACGGGCCGGTGCCGCGACGGCCGCTGGTCAAGGTGCATCCCGAAACCGGCCGCAAGTCGCTGCTGATCGGCCGCCACGCGCACGCGATCCCGGGGCTGTCGGCGGCGGAGTCGGAGCGGCTGCTCGACGAACTCGTGAGCTTCGCCTGCCAGGCGCCGCGCATCTATCACCATCGCTGGAGCCCGGGTGACACCGTCATCTGGGACAACCGCTGCCTGCTGCATCGGGCCACGCCCTGGGACATGCGCAAGCCGCGCGTCATGTGGCACACCCGGCTGGCCGGCGACCCGGCCAGCGAGGCGGCGCTCAGCGCACCCGGCAGCTGACGCCGTAGAGATCGAAGGCGCGATCGGTCGTCGCCAGCCCGCGGGCGCGGGCGCGCTCGAGCATTGCGTCGGGGTCGGCCACGTCGAGCACCAGCGTGGCCAGGATCTCGCGGGAGCCGGCTGGCGCATCGACGAATCGAATCCAGGCCTGGTCGCAGGCGATCTCGCGGCCGTCGGCCGACAGCGGGCGGTCGATGATGCGCGCCCAGTGCGCGGCCAGGCCGGCGGCATCCGGACTCTCGACCTCGATGCCACGCAGCGCGCGGGTGACGTCGGTCTTCACGTGGCGCTGCCAGTCCGGGCCGGCCGGGTGGTAGCCGCCCATCAGCGTCTCGCCGCCGTCGCTGCGGTCGAACTCGAGCATCGTGGCCCGGCAGTCCTTGGGGTGCAGCTGCGTACCCCAGTAGCCGGGGTGCTCGAGCGTGGCGGCGAGCCGGATGCCCAGCGCCTGCGCATGCGCGCGCCGGCGCTCGGGGTCGTGGCAGTCGAAGATCGCCATGTAGCCGCCGCGGCCTGCCGTGGCGGTCATGAACCGGCCGGCCGTGGTGCCCTCGCGGGTCGGCGTGACCACTTCGAGGAAGTCGGTGCCGATCGGAAAGAGCGCATTGACCAGGCCGTACTTCGCGACGTTGACGTCGCGAAAGCACAGCCGCACGCCGAGGACGGTCTCGATGTCGGCGACCGCGCGCTCGAGGTCAGGCGCCACCAGGGCAATCTGGCGCAGTCGAAGGTATCCGCTCATTCCTAATCTCCGCAGGGGCCGCGTCGCGGCCGGGGCGCGCGCGCCCGGGAGCCCGACTGTAGCCAGCGCGCTCGCGCGGCGGCAAGCGAGGCCGCTGCCCGGCATTCCACTGCACCGGTCCGCGGCATGGCGTCGCTGCGCGGCATTCCACGTCGAGGGTTTCGCGTGCCGGTCGCGGCGGGTGCCGGCCGGCCGGCCTCGCCCTGCCTTGCGTCGCGCTGCTAGCATCCATGCACCTGCCACCCCTGACGAGAGGCCCGAGGCCATGCTCAAGACCCTTCCGCTCGGCCAGCGCTGCGGCCTGCGCGTGCCACGCCTGTGCCTGGGCACCATGAACTTCGGCGAGCCCGGTCGGGGCCACCAGGGCGACTGGACGCTGGGCATCGACGAGGCCCGGCCGCTCTTCAAGGCGGCGATCGATCGTGGCCTGTTCTATTTCGACACCGCCGACGTCTATGGCCTGGGCGCCACCGAGCGCGTGGTCGGGCAGCTGCTGCGCGAGCTGCTGCCCCGGGACGAATACCTGATCGCCACCAAGATCTCGATGCCGATGGGCAAGGGCGCCAACCAGGGCGGGCTGTCGCGCAAGCATGTGATCGAGGGCGTGGACGCCTGTCTCGAGCGGCTCGGGCTCGACTACATCGACAAGCTCGTCATTCACCGCCATCCGCACGGCGTGCCCGGTCATGTCGCGGTGCCCATCGAGGAAACCCTCGAGGCGCTGCACGACGTGGTGCGTGCCGGCAAGGTGCTGTACCTGGGCGCCTCGTCGATGTTCGCCTGGCAGTTCGCCGAGCTGCAGCTCACCGCGAAGATGAACGGCTGGACACCCTTCGTCTCGATGCAGAACCACTACAACCTGGTGTATCGCGAGGAAGAGCGGGAGATGATCCCCTACTGTCGCAGCACCGGGGTGGCGCTGATGCCCTGGTCGCCGCTGGCGCGCGGCATCCTCACCGGTTCCTATCGCGGTGGCTTCGAGTCCGGCTCCACGCAGCGCTCGCAGGGTGGCGATCGGCAGCGCACCGCCAGCCTGTATCGGGGCGAGGCGGTGTTCCCGATCGCCGAGCGGGTGGTCGAGGTGGCAGGTCGGCTCGGCCTCGCCCCGGCGCAGGTGGCGCTCGCGTGGCTGCTCGCCAAGCCGGGTGTGGTGGCGCCAGTGGTGGGTGTGTCGCGCCTCGAGCAGCTCGATCAGCTGGTCGCGGCCACCGAGGTCGTGCTGCCGGCCGACGAGATCGCCTACCTGGAGGCCCTGTACCGGCCGGTCGAGAACCTGCTGTCGATCGGCTTTTCCTGATCGCGCCGCGGCCGCGTTCGCCCATGACCGATGCGCCCGCGCCCGCGCCGTGGCCGGATGCCGGGCGCAGGCGGCTGGTCGCGGCCGCGAGCCTGGCGATCGCCGGCTGCGCCGCGTCGCCTCCCTCGCCGGCGCCGCCGCCTGCGCCGCCGCCTGCGCGCCCGGCGCGACGCGCGGCCGACCCGGTCGCCGACCGCCCGCCTGCCGATGGCCGATCCCCGCAAGGACGTGGTGCCGCCGAGCCGCTTCGCGATCCGCCGGCTGCCACGCGTCACCTGCGGGCCGATCGCGGCAACTGGACCGACCCCTCCCGGCGCGTCGATGCCTTTTCGCGACTCGACGAGATCTTCCCGGCCAACATCTCGGCGCGACCCGCGACGGCGCGGCCCTGGCGTCGGCTGCGGGCGCCCGCGGGCGTGACCGGTGCGGTCGACGATTACCTCGCCCGCAACCCGGTGACCGCTTTCGCGCTCGCCCGCGATGACGCGCTGCTGGTGGAGCGTTACCGCTACGAGCGTCGCGAGACCCAGCGCCTGACTTCCTTCGGGATGGCTCGCACGCTGGTCGGCATGATGACCGGCATCGCGCTCGACGAAGGCCGCCTGCGCTCGATCGACGACCCGGTGCAGGCGCACCTGCCCGGGCTCGCCGGCAGCGCCTGGGGGCCGGTGCCGCTGCGCGCGCTGCTCACGCTGCGCTCGGGCGTGCGAGTCGGCGACGATGAAGCCGGCGACGATGCCGCCCGGCTCGGGCGGGCGGCCCTCGGCGCGGGCGCGGAACCGGGCGCGGCTGGCCTCGCGCTGGTGCGCACCCGCGAGCGCGAGCTTGCCCGGCCCGGCGAGCGCTGGGCCTACTCGGCAAGCGATAGCTTCGTGCTCGCGATGGTGCTGCGCGCGGCGCTGCGCAGGCCGCTGTCGGACCACTTCGCCGATCGCATCTGGAAGCCGATGGGCGCCGAGGCCGAGGCCTCGTGGCTGATCGATCGCAGCGGGCAGGAGCTCGGTTTCACCGGCTTCAATGCGGTGCTGCGCGACTGGGCCCGCCTCGGCATGCTGCTGGCGAATCGGGGCGCGGTCGATGGCCGGCAGGCGATTCCCGCCGCGTGGGTGCGCGAGGCGACGCGGGCGCACGTGAGCCTGCGGCAGACCGGTCGCGGTTTCGGCTACGGTTACCAGACCTGGGTCTTCGCCGATGACGACGGCAGCTTCGCGCTGCTCGGCGAGCATGGACAGGCGCTGTTCGTCGATCCGGTACGTCGGCTCGTGATGGTGAACACGGCGGTGCAGTCGGCGCGCGACCTCGGTGGCAGCGAGGCGCTGGCGGTATGGCGCACGCTGCGCCGGCTGGTCTGAACCCTCCGCGCGCGCGCACGCGCACTGGCCGGCGCGGCGCCTTCAGCCGGGGCCAAACGCCAGGGTCGAGGTGTCGCCCTCGGGCAGGCCGAGTTCCCGGGCTCGCAGCAGCCGGCGCATCAGCGTGCCGTTGCGGGTGCGAGGCAGCGCCTGCAGGAAGTCGACCGTGCGCGGCGCCGCCGCCTCGCCCAGCCGCCGGCGGGCGTGCGCGAGGACGTCCTGGCGCAGCGCCTCGTCGGGCAGGTGGCCCGGCTTCAGGCACAGGAATGCCTTGATCGTCTCGCCCCCGCGCGTATCCGGCACGCCGATCACGGCGGCCTCGGCGACCGCGTCGTGGGCCATCAGCGCGCTCTCCACCTCGAAGGGGCCGACGCGCGCGCCGGGCGGGCCGATCGCGTCGTCGCGCCGCCCGAGGAACCAGAAATAGTCGTCGGCGTCGCGCCGCACCAGGTCGCCGGTGAGGTACCAGCCGTCGCTGAAGCAGCGGCGGTACTGGCCTTCGTCGTCGAGGTAGGCCCGGAACATCGCCGGCCAGCCGGCCCGCAGCGCGAGCTCGCCGTCCTCCCCCGGCCTGTCGATCACGCGAACCGCGGGGCGGCCGTCGGCGTGTGCCGCGTCGAGACGCTCGATCACGGCCGCCTGCACGCCCGGCAGCGGGCGGCCCATCGATCCCGGGCGGATGTCGAAGGCCGGCGTATTGGCGATCATGATCGTGCCGGTCTCGGTCTGCGACCACGCGTCGTGCGCCGGCACGCCGAGGTTCTCGGCACTCCACCACACCGCGCCCGGGCTCAGGGGCTCGCCGGTGCTCGCGACATGGCGCAGGGCCGGCAGGCGGCGCAGCGGGGCCGCGGCCCCGGGCGCGCGCATCAGCGTGCGCAGGGCCGCCGGCGAGGTCAGCCACACGCTGATCCGCTCCTGCTCGAGCACGTCGTAGCAGCGCGCGGCATCGAAGGGCTCGGCATCGAGTACCGCGGTGACGCCATGCAGCAGCGGAGCGAGCAGGCCGTAGGCGGTGCCGATCGGCGTGCCGGGGTCGGCGGTGCACCACAGCCGGTCGTGCTCGTGCAGGTCGAGCGCGTAGCGGGCGCTCGCGTGCAGCCCGACCGCGGCGGCGTGGATCAGCACGGCGCCCTTCGGCGCACCGGTCGTGCCGCTGGTGAAGTGCAGCAGCGCGGGGTCGCGCACCGTGGTCGGCGCAGGGGCGAGTTCATCGCGCGCGCCAGCCATCAGCGCCGGCAGGTCGAGGGTGCCCGGCTCGGCCTGGCTCGCGTGCAGGCCGCCGTTGCCGTTCGTGCCGTCCGGGGCGACGAGCACGTGGCGCAGGCCCGGCATTCGTCCCCGCCATGCCCCGATGCCGCGCTGATGGAGCGTCGCCGTGGTGACCAGCACCCGGCCCTGGCCGAGGTTCACTCGGGTGGCCACCGGCTCGGGCCCGAGCGCGACGCCCAGCGGTGCGGCAACGGCGCCTGCCTTCAGCGCGCCCAGCACCGCGATCGCGAAGACCGGCGACGGGCCGGTGAGGATGAACACGCGTTCACCCTGCTGAACGCCGAGCTGACGCAGTACGCAGGCGAAACGGGTGCTGGCACGCGCGAGTTCCGCGTAGCCGAGCTCGACCGCCGGCCGACCTCGGCCGAGCACGCGCAGCGCAGCGCGCCCGGCGAGCGAGCCGCTCGCGTGGCGGTCGACCGCCTCGTGCGCGAGGTTCAGTCCGCCGCCGGGCAGCCCCTGCAGCGCGTGCGCGGCCCCGGCCCAGCTGAAGCTGCGGCGTTCCTGCGCGTAGTCGGCGAGGTGGGGCGGCACGCGCAGGTCCTGCGCGCGCTTGCGAATGAACAGCGTTTCCCGCATGCGCGTCTCCCGTCCCGGTGCCGTGGCCGACACCGGCTGCGGCCGTTGACTCCGGGATGAGCCCGATTCTTGCGGCGCCCGATCCCGGCCGCGCTGAGCGCGCGCAGCGTCGCCCGGTGCTACTTCGCGCAGTCGGCCGCGATACCCTGCGCGAGCCACAGCGCGCGCAGGCGCGCGCGGTGCAGCCGCAGTGACCGGGGTGGCAGCGGGCCGTCGTCGGCATGCGCATCGTCGACGAGAAGGTCGTCGACCGGCGTGGTGTCGAGCCGCGGGGCGGCGGGCGGTGGGGCGTCGATCGGCGGGGTGCGGTCCAGCCAGGCGGCGGTCGTGGCGAGCAGCCGCGTAGCGGCCGGGGGGAGTGTCGAGCGGTGCTGCGGCATGAGAGCGTCGGGGAGGAGATCCAGGCTCGCGGCGCGGTGCCGACGCCCGGCGCTCCCGGGCGATGCGGCAGACTCGCCGATGGGCATTGCGAAGGCGTGACGATGCCCGGGCGGCGCCGCTGGCGCGTTGCGCCGGGTCAAGATCGACCACCGCGCCGCGAGCCCTCGCGTCAGGGGATGCCGCGCCCGCCGCGCCGCCCGGGTTTCGGCATGCCTGCCGTCGGGCGTGCGGCCGGCCGTGCCCGCTCGGCCAGCTGCAGCAGGCGCGCCTCCACGCGGGCATTGATGCTGGCCGTCGCGAAGCTGCCGCTCGCGCCGCGCCCGCCGGCCGGCAGGCCGGTCAGCAGTTCGATCGCCTCGTCGATGCTGCGCACGGCATGGACGTGGAAACGCGCCGTCTGCGCCGCTTCGCGCACCTCGCGATCGAGCATCAGGTCGGCGCGATTGGCTGCCGGCACGATCACGCCCTGCGTGCCATCGAGGCCGCGGTCGCGGCACAGGCGGAAGAAGCCCTCGATCTTCTCGTTGACGCCGCCCACCGCCTGCACGTCGCCGTGCTGGTTCACCGACCCGGTCACCGCGAGCGCCTGGCGGATCGGTACCCGAGCGATCGCCGACAGCAGCGCGCACAGCTCGGCCAGCGAGGCGCTGTCGCCGTCGATCACGCCATAGCTCTGCTCGAAGACCAGCCTCGCCGCCAGCGACAGCGGCCGATCGGGACAGAAGCGCCCCGCGAGGTAGCCCCCGAGGATCAGCACGCCCTTGGCATGCAGCGGTCCCCCCAGCCGCGCCTCGCGCTCGATGTCGAGGACGCCGCCGGCGCCGAGTCGGACGCTGGCGGTGATGCGCACCGGCGTGCCGAAGTCGTCGGCGCCCAGCCGCAGCACCGAGAGGCCGTTGACCTGGCCGATCCGTTCGCCCTCGGTGGCGATCAGCAGCCGGCCGTCGAGCGCCTGCTCGCGCAGCCGTTCGCGCAGTCGCGCGCCGCGCCGGGTTCGCGCATCGATCGCCGCATCGATGTGCGCCAGATCAGTCACCTCGGCGCCTGCGGCCTGCGCCACATGATCGGCCTCCAGCATCAGGTCGGACAACCGTGCCAGTTCCAGCGAAAGCCGGCCCGAGTCGGCGGCCTGTCGCGACGCCTGTTCGACCAGCCGTGCGAGTCCGGCGCGCGCGATCGGGCGCAGCGACTCGCGACGTGCCAGCGTGGCGAGCAGGCGGGCGTAGTGGCTGTCGGCGGCGTCGCCGCGACGCATGTCCTCCTCGAAGTCGACCGCCACCTTGAAGAGTTCGGCGAAATCCGGGTCGAAGGCGTGCAGCAGGTAGTAGAGGCGCCGCTCGCCCACCAGCACCAGCTTCAGGTCGAGCGGCACCGGCTCCGGGGCGAGCGAGACCGTGCTGATCAGGCCGAGCGCCTGGGCGAGCGACTCGGTACGGATCTCGCCGCCGCGCAGCGCGCGCTTGAGCGCCTCCCAGGCGAGCGGCTGGGTGAGCAGCCGCAACGCGTCGATGACCAGGTAGCCGCCATTGGCGCGGTGCAGCGCGCCGCCGCGGATCAGCGTGAAGTCGGTGATCATCATGCCCATCTGCGACTCGTGCTCGATGCGCCCGACCAGGTTGTCGTGGGTCGGGTGCTCCTCGAACACCACCGGGGCGCCGCCGCCCTCGCCGTGGTGAACCAGCACGTTGACCGAGTAGCGCGCACTCAGCGCCTCGGCGGGTTCGCCGCGCGCCATCGCGACCGCCGCGAGAGCGGGGTTTTCGCCATCGCGCGGCACCTGGAAGGCTTCGGCATGGTCGAGAACATCGTCGCGCACCGCATCGAGGTGGGCGAGTACCGCCGGCGTGCCCGCCCAGGCCTCGAGGATCTCCGCGAAGAGGCTCACCACCACCTGCTGCGTCACCTGGCGATTGAGCTCGCGCAGTTCGCGCTGCGTCTGGCGACGCCACTGCGGGATCGCCTCGAGCACCGCCTCGAGCTCCTGCTGCAGGCGCACCATCGCCTCCTGCAGCGGTCGCCGGCGCGCCTCGGGCAGCTGCTGGTACTCGGTGGGCGGCATCACGCTGTCGCCCGACAGCGGCGCGAAACCGAAGCCGGCGGGCGTGCGCAGCAGCGCCACTTCCTGGCTGCGTGCCCGTTCGCCGATCGCGCCGATCGCCTGCTCCTGGCGGGCCGCCAGCGCGTTCTCGATCGTCTCGCGGCGATGCCGGTAGTCGTCGGCCTCGAAGGCGGCGGGAATGCCGGCTCGCAGGTCCTCCACCAGGCGAGCCATGTCGCGGCGCAGCGTCGGGGCCCGGCCGGTGGGCAGGCGCAGCAGCGTCGGACGATGCGCGGTCGCAAAGTTGAACACGTAGCAGCAGTCCTGCGGAGCGGGGCGAGTGACCGCCGCCTCGCCCAGCAGGCGTTCGAGCAGCGCTCGCTGCCCCAGGCCGGGCGGACCCATCGCGAACAGGTTGTGACCACGCCGCGGCATCGCCAGCCCGAAGCGGATCGCCTCCACCGCGCGGTCCTGGCCGAGCGCGGTGTCGATGTCGGCGAGATCGTCCGAGCTGGTGCAGCCGAGGCTGTCCGGGTCGCAGTGACGGTGGAGGTCGGCGGGATCGATCCGCCAGCGGTCGCAGACAGGCATGCAGGGTCCCGGGCCTTCCCCCCGGCTCGGCAGGGGCCGGGCCGAGCGGCCGCGGCGCCAGTCTGGCGATGCCGCGAGGCGGGCGCCTTGAGCAGGATCAGCCCACGGGCCCGGTGCACATTCCGCCTTCGGTGGGGCTGTCGCCGAAGGGCGCGCGCGGCCGGCGTATGCTCGGGATCTTGTCGAATCTTCCCACGCAGGTCCCGATGAACGCCCCCTCCGAGCGCCTCGTGCCGGCAGCCGCCGGCTCCGATTCCGAGTTCGACATCGTCATCGTCGGCGCCGGCTTCGCCGGCATGTACATGCTGCACCGCGCACGCGGGCTGGGGCTGCGCGCGGTGGCCTTCGAGGCCGGCGACGGCGTCGGCGGCACCTGGTACTGGAATCGCTATCCCGGCGCGCGCTGCGACGTCGAGAGCATGGAGTACTCGTACCAGTTCGACGAGGACCTGCAGCAGCAGTGGCGCTGGTCCGAGCGCTTCGCGCCGCAGCCCGAGATCCTGAAGTACGCCAACCATGTGGCCGACCGCTACGATCTGCGTCGCGATATCCGCTTCTCGACCCGCGTGACGGCTGCGCACTTCGACGAGGCAAGCGCGCGCTGGACCGTGCGCACCGATCGCGGCGACACGGTGAGCGGGCAGTTCGTCGTGATGGCCACCGGCTGCCTGTCCTCGACCAACAAGCCGGCATTCCCCGGGCTCGGGAGCTTCACCGGCCCCACGTACCACACCGGCGAGTGGCCGCACGAGCCGGTCGACTTCACCGGCAAGCGCGTGGCGGTGATCGGCACCGGGTCCTCGGCGATCCAGTCGATCCCGATCATCGCGAAGCAGGCGAGCGAGCTCTGGGTCTTCCAGCGCACCGCCAACTACTCGGTGCCGGCGCGCAACGCGCCGCTCGACCCCGAGTACGAGGCCCGCATCAAGGCCGAGTACGCCGCGTTCCGGGCCCGCAACAGCCAGATGATGGGCGCCTTCGGATCGGCCTTCCCGCGCAGCGAAGTCTCGATCTTCAGCGCCAGCCCCGAGGAGCGCGATCGCGCCTTCGCCGAACGCTGGAACCGCGGCGGCCTGGGTTTCCAGGGCGCGTTCGCCGACCTGATGCTCGACCAGGCCGCCAACGACATCGCCGCCGACTGGGTGCGCCAGCGCATCCGCGAGGTCGTCAAGGACCCCGCGACCGCCGAGCTGTTGTGCCCCACGCAGGTGCTCGGCTGCAAGCGCATGTGCGTGGACACCGGCTACTTCGAGACCTTCAACCAGCCGCACGTGCATCTGGTCGACATCCGGCCCGGTGGCATCGAGGCGATCACGCCGCGCGGCGTGAAGGCTGCCGGGCGCGAGTTCGAGGTCGATGCGATCGTGTTCGCCACCGGCTTCGACGCGATGACCGGCACGCTGCTGAAGATCGACGTGCGCGGCCGTGGCGGCCTGCCGCTTCGCGAGGCGTGGGCGGCCGGGCCGCGCACCTACCTGGGCCTGAACGTCGCGGGTTTCCCGAACCTGTTCACGGTGTCGGGGCCGGGCAGCCCGTCGGTGCTCACCAACATGATCGTGTCGATCGAGCAGCACGTGAACTGGATCGCCGGCTGCATCGGCTGGCTGCGGGGGCAGGGACGGCGCACCATCGAGGCCACGCCGCAGGCGCAGGAGGCGTGGGTCGGTCACGTGAACAGGGTCGCGAACACGACCCTGTACCCGCACTGCAACTCCTGGTATCTCGGCGCCAACGTGCCCGGCAAGACCCGGGTCTTCATGCCGCTGCTGGGTTTCCCCGACTACGTGAAGCGCTGCGACGAGGTGGTCGCCAGCGGCTACGAGGGCTTCGCGGTCGCCTGATCGGACGGCCCGTCGGCATCGCGCCGGCGCGCCATCTTCGCGAGCAGCGTGTCGGCCACGCCCGGCCGGCTCCACGGGCATGCCGGCAGGCAGATGCCGCAGCCGCCGTGCTCGTTGAAGTAGGGCAGGCACCTGTCGAAGTCGACGTACCAGCGCATCTCGCCGCGCACCATCCGCTTGTCGGGCGCGATCGCCTGTGGCGGGCAGGCATCCTCGCAGGCTCGGCAGCGCGTGCAGAAGTCATCGGCACCGAAGGCGTCGGGCGCGTCCTCGATCAGCGGCGCATCGGTCAGCACCGAGGCCAGCCGGAAGCTCGAGCCCAGTCGCCGGTGGATGATGGAGCCGTGCTTGCCGAGTTCGCCGAAGCCGCAGGCGAGCGCCGCGGGCACCAGCGACACCGGCCCGGCCATCGGCCCCCCATGAGGCTTCGCGTCGATGCCGTGGGTGCGCAGCCAGCCGGCCGCGGCCTTCGCCGCGCGGTTGCCACGGCCGTACTGCGTCACCACCTCGGCGAAGGACGGTTCCTCGGGTGCTGTCTTCATGCGCGCCCAGTCGTGGGCCACGCCGATCATCACGATGAAGCGCTCGGCCACCTCGTGGCCCTCGAAGACCCAGGCCGACCGCATCCGGGTCACGCCGACGATGTCGGCGCCGCCGGCGAGCGCCGCCTCGCGCACGCCGGCCGTCCACTGCGCGGGATCGAGTGCCGCTCGCTCGGCGGCCAGCGGGGGGAGCGGCGCGTCGATCACCGCCTGCCGCTCGGCGCGCGCCTTCGCCAGCAGCGGACCGCCGCCGTTGTGCTGCTGGAACCAGCGCTGCAGCGGGCCGTGCGGCGTGGCCTCCGGTGCATGCCAGTAGATGGGGCTGGGCCGCCGCGGGAGGCTCTCGCCCAGGCCGTTGATGGCGTTGCCGGAGACGGCGGGCCACAACGCCATCTGTTCGGCGCTGGGCTGCCAGGGGCGATCGGGTTTGGGCATGGGCGGGCTCCGGGTGATGTGGGACCTGCGACGGGGTATCGGCTCGGCCGACCGCCGGCGTACACTCGGCGCACAGGAGGCCCAAGGATGCTACAGCTGCGACCCAACTGCGAGTGCTGCGATCGCGATCTGCCGCCCGACACCGCGGATGCCCGCATCTGCTCCTTCGAGTGCACCTTTTGCGCCGCCTGCGCCGATGGCGTGCTCGCCGGCAGGTGCCCCAACTGCGGCGGGGAGCTGGTCGTGCGGCCGCGGCGCCCGGCAGCGGCGCTGGCGAAGTATCCGGCGTCCCGCGAAAGGGTCCTGAAGGCCCGGGGTTGCGTGCCGGCCGGCTGAACCGCCGGTGCCGGACGTGCCAGTCTCGCGGCGGTCCCCCGCCGAGCCCGACCGCGCCACCGACCCTCGATCCCCATGACCGCCGAAGCCCTCGTCGCCTTTCCCCAGCTCGCCGCCTTCGTCGCGGCCTCGGTGGCGGTCACGGTCTCGCCCGGCCCCGACAACCTGATGGTGCTGGGCCTTGGGATATCGCGCGGCCGCGCCGCGGGCATCGCCTTCGGGCTGGGCTGCGGGCTGGGGTGCCTGAGCCACACGCTGCTGGCCGTGATCGGCGTGGGCGCGCTGGTGGCGGCCTCGCCGCTCGCCTTCACGCTGCTTCGCGTGGCGGGCGGTCTCTATCTTGCCTGGCTGGGCCTGCAGTGCCTGCGCAGCCGCGGCGGCTCGCGGGTGCCGCAGACCGAGGCCAGCGGCCCGGGGCTGCGCGCGCTCTTCCTGCGGGGCGTCATGGCCAACGCGATCAACCCCAAGGTGATCCTCTTCTTTCTGTCCTTTCTGCCGCAGTTCGTGTCGCCGCGCGGCGGGCCGGTGAGCGCGCAACTGGCGGTGCTGGGCGTGGTCTTTACCACCCAGGCGGCGCTGCTCTTCGCGCTGCTCGGCGCCTTTGCCGGCACCGTGGGCCAGTGGCTGAACCGCCGGCCGGCCGCAGGGCTCTGGCTCGACCGCATCGCCGGGCTGATCTTCATCGGTCTCGGGCTGCGCCTGATCGTGGCCGGCTGATCGCCGGGGCCTGCGGGTTCGCCGCCCGGGCGGGCGATCGATGACCCTCGCCGGGCTGCCGGTCCCGAACCTGCCCGGGCGCCGCACCATGACGGGCCATTCCGGAACATCTCGGCGCATTTATTGCTTGTTCATGGTGCGAGCCCGCCAGGGCCTCGTCAGATGCACCACGATCAACCATTTCTAGCGCTCAATCCGACATGAATGCACCGACATCGGGCGCCGACGCGCTCTTCGTTCTCCTCGGCGGGATCATGGTGCTCGCCATGCACGCCGGTTTTGCCTTCCTCGAGCTGGGTACCGTGCGGCGCAAGAACCAGGTCAATGCCCTGGTCAAGATCCTGGTCGACTTCTCGGTCTCGGCGGTCGTGTACTTCGCGATCGGTTACTCGGTGGCCTACGGCACCTCCTTCTGGGTCGGGGCCGAGCAGCTCGCTGCGCGCAACGGCTACGACCTGGTCAAGTTCTTCTTCCTGCTCACCTTCGCGGCCGCCATCCCGGCCATCGTCTCCGGCGGCATCGCCGAGCGCGCGCGCTTCGGCCCGCAGCTGGTGGCCACCGCATGCATCGTGGGTTTCGTCTATCCCTTCTTCGAGGGTATCGCCTGGAACCAGCAGTTCGGGGTGCAGGCCTGGATCAAGGCCCTCACCGGCGACGAGTTCCATGACTTCGCCGGCTCGGTGGTGGTCCATGCGGTGGGCGGCTGGATCGCGCTGCCGGCGGTGCTGCTGCTGGGCGCGCGCCACAACCGCTATCGCAAGGATGGGGCGATGTCGGCCCACCCGCCCTCGAGCATCCCCTTTCTCGCCCTGGGCGCCTGGATCCTGATCGTCGGCTGGTTCGGCTTCAACGTGATGAGCGCCCAGACGCTGGAGAAGATGTCGGGGCTGGTCGCGGTCAATTCGCTGATGGCGATGGCCGGGGGCACGCTGGCTGCGCTGGCCCTGGGCCGCAACGACCCCGGCTTCGTGCACAACGGGCCGCTCGCCGGCCTGGTCGCCGTGTGCGCTGGCTCCGACCTGATGCATCCGGCGGGTGCGCTCGCGGTCGGGGCGATCGCCGGCGCCCTCTTCGTCATTCTCTTCACCCAGGTGCAGAACCGCTGGAAGATCGACGACGTTCTGGGGGTCTGGCCGCTGCACGGGCTGTGCGGTACCTGGGGCGGCATCGCCGCAGGCATCTTCGGCAGCAGCGCGCTCGGCGGGCTCGGCGGCGTCAATCTCGGCGCCCAGCTGATCGGCACGGCGATCGGCGTCATCTGGGCCGCGGTGGCCGGCGTGGTCGTCTACGGCGCGATCCGCGCGGTCGGCGGACTGCGCCTGACGCCGGAAGAGGAACACGACGGCGCCGACCTTTCCGTGCACCGCATCGGCGCGACGCCCGATCGCGAGGTCAACTGGTAGAGTCGTCCGGGTGGCCCGCGGCCGCGGGCGCCTGGAGCCTGCCTTGACCGCCATCGCCATCCCGTATCCGCCCGAGATCGACGCGATCCGCGAGGGACTCGACCGTTTCCTGAAGCAGGAGGTCATCCCCCGCCATGAACGACACGCCGCGCTGCTCGAGGACGAGCGGCGCCTGTTCACCGAAGACGGTCGCTACCACCCCGACGCGCTCGCGCTGATCCGCGAGGTGCGGATGGCCGCGGCCCGAGCCGGCTACTACCAGATGTGCGTGCCGGCCGCGCTCGGCGGCGGGGGGCTGGGCCACCTGGCCTGGTTCGGCGGCTGGGAGCGCGTCTTCCACCGCTGCTCCGAGCAGTACTGGCTCGGCCACTACGCCATCAGCCACTGGGCCTTCGGTCCGTCGGCCGTGCTCGCGCAGGTCAGCCCGCGGGCGCGCGAGGAGATGCTGGTGCCGATGATGGAAGGGCGCCAGAGCATGTGCTTCGGCATGTCCGAGCCCGGCGCCGGCTCCGACGCGATGATGATGAAGTCGCGCGCGGTGCCCGACGGCGAGGGCTGGCGCCTGTCGGGCAGCAAGATCTGGACGACCAACAGCCCCTACGCCGACTACTGCATCGTCTTTGCCGTGACCGATCCCGAGCGCGCCGCGCAGCGGCGCGGCGGCATCAGCGCCTTTCTGGTGCCCACGAGCTCGCCCGGTTTCGTGGTCGAGCGCGTGATCCGCATGTGGGGCAGCGCCGGCGGCGACGAGGCCGTGCTGCACTTCGACGGCGTGCGCATCGAGCCCTGGCAACTGGTGGGCGAGCTGAACAAGGGCTTTGCGATCGCGATGCTTGGCGTCAATCTCGGCCGCCTCTACAACTCGGCCCGGGCCGTTGGCCAGTCGCGCGCGGCGCTCGAGCGCGCCTTCGAGTACATCAAGGTGCGCGAGGCCTTCGGCCATCCGATCGCCGAGTACCAGGGCGTGAGCTTTCCGCTGGCCGAGTCGGCGATGCAGATGCACGCCGCGCACCTGATGTGCCTGAACGCCGCGCGCCTGCTCGATGCCGGCCATCCGGCGCGCAAGGAGGTCGCGATGACCAAGGCCTTCGCCACCCAGATGGGCGCCCAGGCCCTCGACCGGGTGATCCAGGCCCACGGCGCGATCGGCATGATCAACGAGATGCACCTGACCGAGGCCTGGCAGTCGCTGCGCAAGGTGAATATCGCCGATGGCAGCAACGAGATCCTGCGCCGGACCATCGCCCGCGAGATGCTCGACGGCGACATGGACTGGTGAGCACCCACTTTCCTTCAGGAGCCCGCCCATGAGCGCTACCGCCACCTTCTCCCAACCAGCCGACGGCGTCGGCCTGATCGTCTTCGACAACCCGCCGCGCAACTTCGGCAGCACCGAACTCGCCCGGCGCCTGCTCGAGGCGCTGCAGGCCGCGGCCGACGCCCGCTGCAGGACGGTCGTGCTGGCCTCCGACCGACCCGGCATCTTCATCACCCACTGGTCGCTTGCCGGCATCATCGAGACCCAGCGCGCCGCCCCGCCGCCCACCAGCCGCAAGCCGCGCGCGCTCGCGGTCTTCGACTTCATCGACAGCTCGCCGATGATCGTGATCGCCGCCAACAACGGCCAGGCCTGGGGGGGTGGCGCCGAGCTCAACTGGGGCTGCGACCTGCGCATCGCCGCCGAGTCGGCCACCTACGGCCAGCCCGAGGTCGCGCTCGGCATCATCCCGGGCGCGGGCGGCACCACCCGTCTGGCCCGGCTGATCGGGCCCACCAAGTGCATGGAGATGATTCTCGACGGGCGGCCCATCTCGGCGCGCGAGGCGCTGGCGC
>JBIIHU010000234.1:0-5748 GCA_044235405.1 Burkholderiaceae bacterium | reverse complement strand
CTACCGCGATCTGCGAGAACTGCTGATCGCCGGTCAGCTGCGCCCCGGAGAGCGCCTCACCCTCGAGGCCGTGGCCCGGGCGCTCGGCACCAGCCACATGCCGGTGCGCGAGGCCATCCGCCACCTCGCCGCCGAGCGCGCGCTCGAGATCCTGCCGAACCGCACGGTCAGGGTTCCGATGATGAGCCGCACCCGCTTCCGCGAAATGCTGGCCACGCGTCTGCTGCTCGAGGGCGAGGCTGTCGAGCAGGCGGCGCGCTGCATCGGCCCCGCATCGCTGGCCGACGCGCGCCGGCTCAGCGATGCCTTCGGCAGCGCGATCCGCGGCCGCGCGCCCGACATCGGCGAACTCATCCGGGTCAACAAGGCGCTGCACTTCACCGTCTACGAGGCCGCCGGCAACCGGGTGCTGCTCGAAGTCATCGAGTCGCTCTGGCTCCAGATCGGCCCGGTGATCAACCTCGACCTGCGCAGCGGCTCCCGGCGCCTGGCCGAAGCCACCTCCGCCACGCACCACGACCGGCTGGTCGGCGCGCTCGAGGCTGGCGACCCGCAGGCAGCGCGGCAGGCACTCGAGGACGACCTGCGCAGCGCGGCCGAGGTGATCCTTGCTGGCGACGGTCTGACCGACTCGCCTTGAGATCCCTGCCGTGGCATCCTCGACGGCACCGCCGCGACCGCGGCCCGAACCTCCTGTCACGATGCGCCAAGCCCCTACCCCGCCGGGCCCCCGCCAAGTCGACCTCTACTGGGACGCCGGCAGCACCAACAGCTACTTCGCGCTGAAGCTGATCGAGCCGGTGCTCGCGCGAACCGGCGCCACGCTTGCGCTGCACCCTTTCAACCTCGGCCACGTGTTCCGGCTGCACAACTACGTGCTGATGGACGAGCCACGCGCCAAGATCGCCAATCGCATCCGCGACCTGCAGCGCTGGGCGCAGCGCCACCGGCTGCCCTTCCGCATGCCCGAGGTCTTCCCGATCAAGACCAGCCGCGCGCTGCGCGGCTCGCTCGCGATGCGCCGCCACGGGCTCGAGCGGGAGTACGTGCGCGAGGTGATGGCCGCGTACTGGGAGCGCAACGACCCCACCATCGCCGACTATGCCGGGCTCGCGCCCATCGTGCGCGCGCTCGGCGTCGACCCGCACGAGTTCGAGGCGGCGTGCGAGAGCGACGCGATCCGCCAGGCGCTGGCGGAGCAAACCGACCGGGCGCTGGCGCGCGGCGTGTTCGGCGTGCCGATGATGGCGGTCGGCGACGAGCTCTTCTGGGGCAAGGACCGCATGGACTTCGTCGAGGAGGAGCTGATGCGACTGCCCGCAACCGACGCGGGCGTCGGCACCGCGGGCGCGACCGACGCGGGAGCCGGCGACCCGCGCGCGGGCGCCGCACCATGAGCAACGGCCCCACCCTGCTCGACGGGCTGCGCCGCCAGCTGCGCGAGCGCCCGGGTGCGACCGCGTTCACCGCCGGCCCGCGCACGCTGAGCTTCGCCGATGTCGATGCCGAGATCGCCCGCATCGCCGGCGCCCTGCGCGCGCTCGGCGTGGGCCCCGGCGACCGCGTCGCCTGCCTGACCCGTCATCACCTGGAGTGCCTGCTACTGACGCTGGCCGCGCTGCGCATGGGCGCGGTCTGCATGCCGGTCAACTGGCGGCTCGCGGCGCCCGAGATCGCCTGGATCGTCGACCACGGCGAGGCGGGATTCCTGATGGTGGACGAGGCATTCGTGCCGGTGGCGCGGCAGGCCGGCATGACCGCGGTCCGGACCATGGTCTGCACCGAGCGGGCGCACGATGGCCTGCCGGGCCTTGCCGACTGGTGCGCCGCGGCCACGCCGCTGGCCGACGCACAGAGCCATCGCGCCGACCCGGACGACGCTGCGCTGCAGCTCTACTCCTCGGGCACCACCGGCCTGCCCAAGGGCGTGGTGCTGACGCACCGGGGCCTGATCTCGAGCGCGCAGACCGTCGAGGCCGGCTGGGGCTTCACGCCCGACAGCGTGCTCGGCAACCCGCTGCCCACCTTTCACGTCGCCGGCATGACGATGCTGCTGCAGGCCATCCACAGCGGGTGCCGCAGCGTGCTCTTCGGCGAGTTCGATCCGGCCGGCTTCAATGCCGCGATCGGCAAGCACCGCATCACGCATGCCTTCCTGGTGCCCGCGATGCTGCTCTTCATGCTGCAGGCCCCGGGCGTCGAGTGCGGCGACTACGCGTCGATGCAGGTGATCGTCTATGGCGGCTCGCCGATCAGTGAGCGCGTGCTGACCGATGCGATGAAGACCTTCGGCTGCCGCTTCCTACAGACCTACGGCCTGACCGAGATCTGCGGCCCGGGCACCTTCCTGATGCCCGAGGACCACCAGCCCGGCAGCGAGCGCGGGCATCTGCTGCGCTCCGCGGGCCGGCCGGCCGGCGGCGCGCGCCTGCGCATCGTCGACCCGCTCACCCGCACCGACCTGCCCGAGGGCGAAGTCGGCGAGATCTGGATCGAGACCATCCGCAACCTGCGCGAGTACTGGCGCAATCCTCAGGCCACCGCCGAAGCCTTCCCCGAGGGCCGCAACGAGCGCGGCGGATGGTTTCGCACCGGCGACGCCGGCTACCTGAAGGACGGTTACCTCTACATCCACGACCGGGTCAAGGACATGATCATCTCGGGCGGGGAGAACATCTACCCGGCCGAGGTCGAGAACGTGCTGATGCAGCACCCCCTGGTGGCGGACGGCGCCGTGATCGGCGTGCCCGACGAGCGCTGGGGCGAGGCGGTCAAGGCCTGCGTGGTGCTGCGCCCGGGTGCCGAGGCCGGCAAGCCCCTGGAGGCCGACATCGTCGCGTTCATGCGCGAGCGCCTCGCCCCCTACAAGTGCCCGAAGTCGATCGACTTCCTCGAGGCGCTGCCGCGCAACCCCAGCGGCAAGCTGCTCAAGCGCGTGCTGCGCGAGCCTTACTGGCGCAAGCGCGATCGCCAGGTGGCCTGAGCAGGCGTTCCCCCACGACCGACGCCCCCCGCGACACGCCCGCCCCGGCATGCACTCGACCCATCCTCCACCACGAGCCGCGACGATGCATCCTCCCGACGACCTGCTCAGCCCCGAGGCCGTGCGCGACCCCCACGGATTCCTGCGCCGGCTGCGCGAGCACGATCCGGTGTTCTGGAGCCCGCGCCACAAGGTCTGGGTCCTGACCGCCCACGCCGACGTCCAGCGCATGCTGCAGGACCGTTCGATGTCGACCGAACGCGGCATCGGCAGCTTCCGCCAGCGCATGAACCGTCAGCACGCGCAGCTGCTGCACCATGCGATGAGCCTGCTCGACGGCTGGATGCTGTTTCGCGACCCGCCCGAACACACGCGCCTGCGCGACCCGGTGCGCCGCGCCTTCACCCCGGCGATGGTCGATCGCCTGGTGCCGCGCATCGAGCGCCATGTGGCGACGCTGCTCGACGGGCTGGACGAGGACTGCGACATGGTCGCGCAGTTCGCCCAGCCGCTGACCGCGATGGTGATCTGCGACCTGCTCGGCGTCGACCTCGACGAGCGCGAGTTCCTGCGCGAGTGGGCGCGTGACTTCGGCAAGCTGATCTACGGCGCCTCCTCGCGCGACGGCGACTACCTCGCCGCGGTGGCCCGCGCCGGCGATCGTTTCCACGAACGCTTCGGGGCGCGCATCGCGCGCCAGCGCGCCGCCCCCGAGGACACGCTGCTCGGCCATCTGGTGCGAACCTCGCGCGACGGTGACTGGACCGAGGCCGAGATCCTCGGGGCCTGTTCGATGCTGCTGTTCGCGGGCCACGACACCACGTCGGCGCTGATCGCCTCGGGCGCGCGGGCGCTGCTCCAGCATCCCGATTCGCTCGCGTCGCTGCGCGCCGACCCGACCCGGCTGGCCGGCGCGGTGGAGGAACTGCTGCGCTACGACGGACCGTCGAAGACCTTCATCCGGGTACCCACCGCGGCGATGCGCCTGGGCGGCCACGACATCGAGGCCGGCCAGCACCTGTGGCTGAGCATCCTCGGCGCCAACCAGGACCCTGAGGTATTTGTACAGCCCGAGCGCCTGGACATCGGTCGCGACCCCAACCCGCACCTCGCCTTCGGCGCCGGCATCCACTTCTGCCTGGGCTCGGCGCTCGCCCGCGCCGAGGCGCGCGCGGCCTTCGGCGCGCTGATCGAACGCTATCCCCGGATGCGACTGGTCGACGAGCCGCACGCCTGGAGCACCACCATCGTCGATCGATCGCTGCTGCGGCTGCCGGTGCGGCTTCGATAGATCGGACTCGACGCCTGAATCCGGTGTCCGCAAGCCCACGCGGAAGGGAGCGTCCCGCAGTGGCGCAGTGCTACCATCGACAACGAGCCTGCGCTCTCGCCGGACGCGCGGGGCCTGGCGCGCGCTCCCCGACGGTCCGACGCAGCGTCATCTTCCAGGGCACGACCATGAGATCGAGGATGTTGCCGGCCATCGTCGCAGCGGTGCTGCTGGGCGCGGCCACTGCGTCAGCACAGGTCAGGCTGATCACCGACGAGGAAGCCAGAGCGCCGAACCAGGCCGTACCCTCCACCCGCGCGATCACCCGCGGTCCTGGCGTACGCCTGATGACACCTGCCGAGGTGCATGGCCGATCGTTCGCACTGAAGCTGGCCTTCGAGCCCCGCGGCGGGGCTGCGATCGATCCGCAGAGCCTGAAGGTCGAATACCTGAAGCAGCCACCCGTCGATCTGACGCCTCGCGTGCGCGCTGGCCTGCAGGGTCTGACGATCGACCTGCCGCAGGTCACGGTACCCTCCGGTCATCATCCGCTGCGCGTGAGCATCCGCGACGCCGAAGGGCGTGAGGGCAGCGCCCTCATCCATCTGACGGCAAGGTGATGGCCGCATCGACCTACGACTGCCCGTACTGCTGCAGCAGCGTGTCGGTTCTGGCCAGTGTCTGCGCGCACTGCGGCCGCGACCTGCTGCTCTTTCGGCCACTCGCGCTGCGAATGGCCGAGCTTGCCGACGAACTCGGCGAGCTGCGCAGCACGGTGAGCAGGCTGCAGGCCACGCTTGCCGACGATACCCGGGCACACGTTCCCGAGGCAGAGGTCGCCGCACCGACCCCGCCAGGCCGCGCGCTGCGTGCGGCGCTGGCCCTGCTGGTTGCCTGCGTGCTCGCAACCGGTCTGGCGCACTGGATTCTGCTTTTCGTCTACGACGCGCCGCCAGTGGCGCTGCGCATCGTCACGCTGCTGCTGCCGGCAGCGATCGCGTTGGCGATGGCTCCGCGACTGCGCACGGGCTGGCGGATCCACGCGGGGCTGTCGCTGTTCACCGGTATCGCATCGGTCGCGCTGATGCTGGGAATCACCGCGCGCATCGACGGCGTGGCCTGGCTGCCGGAGACGGCACGCGACCTGCGGGAAAGCTTCGAGTACACGGCCGCGATCGCGCTGTCGGCCTGGACCGGCCACCTCCTTTACCTGCGGGGCGCCGCGCGCGCGAGACGCCAGCGCGCTGCGATGATCCAGGGAGGTACCACCTCGGGAGCCTTGCTGGAACGCGATGACCATGGCCGTATCCGCCTTGGCAGTCTCGCGCACAAGGCGCAGCGTGTCGCCGAGGCGGTCGCTCCCGTGGTGTCGGGCGCAACCGCGCTCTACTCGGGCCTCAAGGCCTTCATGGATTGACGGACCTGCCGATGCGCCGCCGGCGCATCAATCCTCGCGCATCCCGGCGGCCTTCACCACCTCGGCCAGCCGACCTCG
>JBIIHU010000233.1:0-5764 GCA_044235405.1 Burkholderiaceae bacterium | reverse complement strand
CGCATGGGGCAACTCGCCGAAGACCTCGGGCAGGTACATCGCCTCGACCCGGGTGGGCGGCAGCCTGAATTCCCCGGGCTGGTTCAGCCGCATCACGTAGCTGAAGACCCGGCGTCCGGCGGGCATCTCCTCCCAGTAGGCCTGCACCGCGGTGCTGCGGCGCTCGACGAAGGCCGGCGGGGGCCACGCGGCGTCGGCGGCGCGGGCGCTCGTCTCGCCGCCGGCATCGACACCGAGGCGGGTCTCGCGGGCGAGGCCCGAGCCGAGCACGGTCGCGCCCGGGGGCAGGGGGTCGATCAGCGCGACCCAGGGCATGGTCGCGTCGGCCTCCAGCGTGACCGTCACGCGCAGCAGGTCGCCGCGATGCCAGGCGCCCGCCTCGCGGCGCTCCACCGCTTCGACGCTGCGGCGGATCCGGTAGCCCTGCGCGAGCGGCTGCGCGAGCGGCACCGCCGCGATCAGCCTCGCCTGCGCCCACGGGCGGCCCGCACCCTCGTGCGACAGCCGCAGCTGCGACGTGCCGGCGGGCAGCGCGAGCGTGAGGGCCTCGGGTGCCGCCGCCGTCGACCAGCTGGCCAGGGACGGCGGACCGTCGCCAAGGCTCGCGCGGGTGCGGCCGCTCACCGCGACCGACTCGAACTCGGCGGCGAAGCGGCGCAGCGCGATCGGGCCCCAGGCGTTCGCGGTGGTGGTCGACCAGGCGCCCGCGCGCTGGCGGGCCACCACGCCGAGCGCGAGGCGCGGTGCGTCGGCGCGCCAGCTGCCGTCGCGCATCGCATGCAGCAGCACGCGGGCGAGCGCGCTGTCGCCATTGCCGAGCAGCCACCAGGCCTCGTCGTCGCGCGTGCCCGCGAGGCCCAGCGCGGGGCCGGCGGCCAGCAGCCGCGCGCGCAGCTGCTGGTTCGCCTGCTCGCGCAGCGCGCTGCGCCGCGGCAGCGCCGGGGTGGCCTCGAGGACGGTCAGCCAGTCGAGGATCGACGCCACCGGCAGCCGCCCGAGGGCGGGCTCCAGGGTGGCGGCCATCGCCAGCGGCAGGCGGCCGTGCGCCGCGAGCGCGGCCATCGCGGCCAGCCGTCGCTCGTCGCGATCGGCGCGCGGCGCCCAGCGCTCGCGCTGCAGCCTGCCCTCGACGAAGGCGGCGAGCCCGTCGAGCATCGTGTCGCGCAGGGCCGCGGGCAGCGGCACGCCGGCCTCGCGCGCTGCGCCGAGCAGCCACGCGGTCAGCGCCTCGCTGCCGCCGGCGGCGCTGCCGTCGCTCGCGGGGAAGAAGGCCGCGAGACCGTCGCGGTCGAGGTAGGCGGGCAGGCCCTCGACCAGCGCCTGCCAGAGCGCGCCGTCGGCCATGCCCAGCGCCCGCGCCGCCCGCTGCTCGAGGCAGCTGTGCGGATAGCGCCGCCACCAGTCATGCACGCCCGCGAGCGCCGCATCGCTCAGGCTGCCCGAGAGCGCCAGCCGCAGCTGCGAGCGTCCGGCAAGCGCCTCGGCCGGGTTCTGCAGCGCGAGCGTGGTCTGCGCATCCACCGACAGCAGCGCCGCCTGGCGGACCGTCGGCGGCACCGCGGGCTCGACCGCCTGGCGCAGCTTGATGCTGTCGCGCTGGCTTGCGCCGTCGCCGGCGTCGATGCGCCAGTCGAGCGCCTGCGCCTGCGGCGGGACCTGCAGCGGCACCGACACCGCCTGCGAGGCGCCGGGCTCCAGACGCAGCTTGCGCTCGAGGTCGACGATCGGCGGCGTGTCGGCCGGCGCATCGGCAACCCGCGCCTGCAGCCGCATCGCCACCTGCATCGGTCGGCTGTCGTTGTTGCGGACCGTGAACTCGGCGGCGAGCTGGTCGCCTTCGCGTACCGCCAGCGGCAGGCCCGAGACGAGCTGCAGCGGCTGGTGGGTGCGAATGGTCGCCTCGCCGGTGCCGAAGAAGCTGTCGCCGGCCTCGGCGACCGCCACGATCCGGAAGCGCGTCAGCGAGTCGTTGATCGGCACCTGCACCCGCGCCTGGCCCCTGGCATCGACCACCACCGACGGGTTCCAGTAGAGCAGGGTGTCGAAGAGCTCGCGCGCCGGGTTGCGTCCGCCATCGCCGCCCGCCGGCACCGCCTTGCGCCCGAAGTGGCGCTTGCCGACCACCTGCATCTGTCCGGTGGCGGTCTGCACCGCCAGGCTGCGGCGCGGCATCATCGCCTCGAGCAGTTGCCAGCTGGTGTTGGGCAGCAGCGCGAGCAGCGCCTCGTCGACCACGGCGACCGCCACCCGCGCGCCGGCGGCCGGGGTGCGACCATCGGGCAGCCGCACGTCGATGCCGACCGTGGCCTGCTCGCGCACCCGGAACTGGTCGCGCTCGGGGCTGACCCGCACCGACAGCCGCGAGGCCTCGGTGCCCACCGCGAGTTCGGTGATGCCCAGCCGGAAGGCCGGCCGGGCGAGGTCGACCGTGGCCGTGGGTGCCAGCCGCGCGGCCGGCAGCTCGCCGCTGCCGCGGTATTCGCGCCACCAGTCGGCGGGGCTGCGCCACCCCCAGCTGAACAGCGAGTACCAGGGCACCTCGCGCAGCCGCCCGCGCACCGGCATCACCGACACGAAGACATTCGGCCCCCAGTCGGCCTTCACCGGCAGCTCGAGCGTGGGATTGGTGCCGCGCAGCTCGACGATCCGTGCCTCGAGGATGCCCTCGCGCTCGACGGTGACCAGCGCGGTCGCCTGCCGGAAGGGCATGCGCACTTGCAGCCGCGCGGTGTCGCCGGGCGCCACGCGGCGCTTCTCCGGCAGCAGGTCGATGCGGTCCTGGGCCTCGGCGTCGAACCAGAGCTCGCCGCGGTCGGCCAGCCACACCGAGGCGCTCGCGCTCGCGCTGCGGCCGGCATCGTCCTGCGCGCTCGCCACGAGCACCAGCTGGCCGGTTTCTCCCGGGGGCAGCCGCGGCATGATCGTGCAGACCGCCACGCCCGAGCTGTCGGTGCGCGCGCGACACAGGTCGCCGAGCTCGCGCACCACCCGCTGGTTCTCGTAGGCGTACAGGCCGCCGACCAGCCGCTTTCGGTGCGAGATCGTGCGCTCGAGACGGCCGCTGACCGCGACCGCGCGCTGCTTCAGCGGCCGGCCGGCGGTGTCGAGCACCGCCACCTGCAGCGCCGTCGAGGCGCCCGCCGCGGCCCAGCCCTCGGCGCGCACCCCGACCACGAGCTGGGCCGGCCACGCGAGGGTGCTGCGCGCGATGCTCTGGATTTCGCCTGAGGGATCGGCGAAGGTGGCCTCGACCTCGAGCCGGTGCGGCACCGCCATCGGCGGCAGCTCGCCGATCCGCACCCGGGCGGTGCCCTGCGCGTCTAGCGCGAGCGCGAGCTTGTCGAGCAGCAGCCGATCGCGGTGCACCCCGGCCGCGGCGCCGCTGGCCGGACCGGCGGCGGCGCTGCCGCTGGCGAGGCCTGCGGCTGCAGGGCTGCTTTCGCCGTCCTGGGGATCGTCGCCCTCGCCCAGCAGGTCGGCACGCTCGAAGCGATAGCCCTCCCAGCCGGGGAAGGACGGCACCTCCGGCTGCAGGCGCGCGCTGACCCGCACCGGCAGGCGGGCGGCGCCGCCACCACCCTGCCAGCCGATCCGCAGGTCGGCCGCCGCCTCGCGCGCCCCGGGCGCGAGCGTGCCCGGCAGCGCGAGCCGCGCATCGAAGACCGGCTGCCGGAAGGCCTCGACCCGGAAGCTGCCGCTCGACCGGCGGCCCGACCATAATCGATCCGGCTTGCCGGGCTGCGGCTCGCCGCCGTCCAGGTACACCTCGTAGCGCCCGAGCCGCGCTCCGGGCGGCACCCGGAAGCTCGAGGTGGCCGCGGCTCCCTCCCAGCGCAGCGGCTGCTCCCAGGACTGGCCGCTGCCCTCGTGGACGATCGTGAGCGTGGCAGGCAGCTTTGCATCGGGCGGGCGGCTGAGCCCCCTCGAGCCGGCGGTGCGCACCAGGTGCTTCATCGACACCGTGTCGCCCGCCCGCACCAGCATCCGGTCGAGGATCGTGTGCGCGAGCACCGGGCGCTCGCTGCTCCAGTGGGTCGGCACCTCGAAGCGCCAGGGTTCGATGCCGCGGTTCCAGCCCGACCACGCGAAGCTCATGTCCTCGCGGCCCTGCGCGTCGGTGATCCGCGCCGACACGAAGTGCCCGGGGCGACCGCTGCCGCAATCGGGTGCCGGCGACGGGGGCGCTGGCGACACCCGCGCCAGGCCCTGCGCATCGGTGCGGCCCTGCCACAGCGGGCGACCCCGGCAGTCGGCGATGCGCACCTGGGCGCCCGCGACCGGGCGTCCGCGCTCGAGGCTGGTCACCCACACCAGCGCGTTGTCGAGCCCCTGCTTGTAGTGGACCGCGAGGTTGGTGACCAGCACGGCGGTGCGCACGTACATCGGCGCATCGCGGGCCAGCAGGGCCTGGCCGAGCTTCGGCGACTCGATCTCGAGCACATGCAGGCCGGGCTCGGGCAGCGGCACGCCCACCAGCTCGAAGGGCCAGTCGCCATCTGGCGCGGGTCGCGGCAGCGTGAGCGTGCGCGCGCCGGGTTCGCGCGCCAGCAGGCTCACGCTGCGGGTCTCGATCGGCGGCGGGGGGGCTTCGGCGGGCGCCTGGCGCGTTCGCCGTCCGGACGCGGCACCGGCTTGGCGCGCGGCATCGGCCGCGGCGCGCTCGGGCTCGAGGATGCGCTGCAGTTCGCCGGGCGACAGCAGGGTCTCGTGCAGCTGCTGCACGCGCGCGTGCCAGGCGATCACCTGCGCATCGTCGGTGACCCGCAGCGCGCGCACCAGGCCGCGGCCGCCGGGCGCGGCGCGCGTGAGCAGGTCGCGCTCGACCCGGCGCAGCGCCAGCGGCATCGCCGGGGCGTGGTCGAGCTCGACGATCCCGAAGGGCGCTGCCGCGAACTTCGCCAGCGGCGGGTAGGCCGCGGTGCGGCCCCGCAGCGGGAACTGCGCGGCATTGGCCAGCGTGCGGCCATCGACGTCGCGCAGCCCCGCGGGCAGGCTCAGCGTGTAGTCGACCGACTCGGGCAGCGGACCGCGGAACACGATCGCCTCGAGCGCCGGCGCATCGCGCTCGCCCTCGGCAACCGGCTCGCGCTCGTTCGCGCCGATCCGCAGCCGCGCGGCGAGGGCCTGCGCCCGCGGCACCGGGGCGCCGAACTCGAGCCGCAGATCGCCCAGCGGCGAGCAGGGCGCGTTCGCCTGCTCGCGGGTGCAGGAAAGGGTTGCGGCGAGCAGGTCTCGCACCTCGAAGCCGAGCACCTGGGGCTTGCGCGCCGCCTTGCCCGGCGCGCCCGCCTCGTGTTCCCAGACGAGGTCGACCCGCGACTTCGGCGGCAGGCTGCGGGCGCAGGTCAGCGCGATGCTGTCGGGCTCGTCGGCCGCGAAACGCCGCGCCAGTGCCTGCTGCTGGGCCTTGGGCAGCACGCGCACCGCGATGCGCTCGCCCACGCCGCCGACACGGCACCAGGCGCGTCGTGCGACCTGCTCGGGCGCCACCGGACCGGTTAGCACCAGCAGGAAGACCTGGTCTTCGGTGATGCGGCTGTCTTCCCAGGGCACCGAGCGAAGGACCGCCGGCGGTGGGGTGGTGAGCGCCTGCGGCGTCAGCCCGGCCGGCGCCGCGCCCGACAGCGTCCGCAGGCCCGGGCGCGGCGTGAAGGTGCAGCGCAGCCCCGCGCGGGCCGGCTCGTCGAGCCGCCAGACCCAGGTGACCGGGTCGACCCACCGGCCGCGCCCGGGGGCCGGGCAGTCGATCTGGTAGGGGTCGGGT
>JBIIHU010000232.1:0-5795 GCA_044235405.1 Burkholderiaceae bacterium | reverse complement strand
ACCCACCTGCACGCCCGGCAGCCGCGCCCCGACGCCGCGCAGGCCAGCGCGCAGTTGTGCGGGCAGCTGTGCCGCTGCACGGGCTACGCCGGCCTGCAGCGCGCCGTCGGGGTCCTGTTTCCCGACTGAATCACGAGCGCGGGTTCGCGCCGGGCCCGGGCGTGCGTCGGGTCTTGAGGTCGGTCCTCAGACCGGCGAGACCGCGCCCTGCCGGTTCCTGGCCAGCCACGCGGCGCGCCGCGCGAACAGGCCGGGCACCACGTCGTGCGCCTGCGCGATCAGCTCGTCCATGTCGGCGCTCAGCAGCCGGCCGTCGCGCGCGACGATGCTGCCGTGGCACATCGTCATGACGACGTCGCCTCCCTGCACCGCGTGCACCAGGTTGTGGTGCAGGTTGAAGTGTTCGCCACCCATCAGCGGGGTCATGCGCGGCGTGTCGGTGCGTACCGCCACGATGTCGGCGAGCTTGCCCGCTTCGAGCGAGCCGAGCCTGTCGGCCATGCCGATCGCGCGCGCGCCCCCGATCGTGGCCATGCGGACGATGTCCCACGAGGGCAGGGCGGCGGCATCCATGCGCTGGAACTTGGCGAGCAGCGAGGCGACCTTCATTTCCTCGAACAGATCGAGGTTGTTGTTCTCCTTCTCGCCGTCCGAGCCGAGACCGACCGCGACACCGGCGGCCAGCAGCTTGTCCACCGGTGCGGCGCCGCTGGCGAGCTTCATGTTGCTCGACGGGTTGTGCGCGATGCCCACGCCGCGCCGGGCGAGGGTCTCGATCTCGCTGTCGTCGAGCCAGACGCCGTGCGCGAGCAGCACGGTGTCGGGCTCGAGCAGGCCGAAGCGCTCGAGGGCGTGGATCGGTCGCAGCGCGTGACGCCTGTGCATCTCGTCGACTTCGGCGCGGGTCTCGTTGCTGTGGGTATGCAGGCCGGTGCGGTGGCGCAGCGCGATGTCGATCGCCCGCCGGGTCGCCTCCTCGGTGAAGTAGAAGGCGTGCTCCAGGCCCACCCACGCCATCACCCGGCCGTCGGCACTGCCGTGGCAGGATTCGATCAGGGCCTCGTTGTCGTCGAGCCGGTCGAAGTAGTCGAACTCCGGATGCTCGCCGACGTAAGGAACCATGATCACGCGGTTGCCCAGGCGCGCGGCGGCGCGCGCGCTGCCCTGCATGAAACGCCACATGTCGACCACCGTCGTGGTGCCCGCGAGCAGCGACTCCGCATAGCACAGCCACGAGGCGACCTCCGCCTCGCGAGGCTGCAGCACGCGATGCATCGGATCGATGTACAGGCGCAGCCAGTCCCACAGCGGCAGGCCTTCGGCGGTGCCGCGCAGCAGGCCCGAGTGCATGTGGGTGTTGATCAGCCCCGGCATCAGCAGCGCGCGCGGGAAGCGCTCGCGCGTCGCGCCCGGGTGGGCGCGCGCCAGCGCCGCGGCATCGCCGACGGCCGAGATGCGCGTGCCCTCGACCAGCACGGCGCCGTTCTCGATCACGCGGTTGTCGGCGTCCATGGTGAGCACGAAGGGCGCCTCGAGCAGCGTCGCGGTCATTGTCACTCCCGAGTGATCCGTTCGGCCTGCGCGGCCCATGGAAAGAAGGTGCGCTCGATCAGCACGATCACCTGGAAGAGCAGCACGCCCATGATCGCCAGCAGGATCACCGACCCGAAGGCCAGCGGCACGTTGAAGAAGGCGGTCGACTGGGTGATCAGATAGCCCAGTCCCTGGTTGGCGGTGACGAATTCGGCCACCACCGCGCCGATCACCGACAGCGAGATCGCCACCTTCAGGCCGCTGAACACGAAGGGGACCGAGGCGGGCAGGCGGATCAGCCACAGGTCCTGCATGAAGCTCGTGCGCAGCACCCGCGACAGCTCCACCGCCTCGCGCGGCGTCGACAGCAGGCCGGTCACCATGCTCACCAGCAGCGGGAAGAAAGCGATCAGGAAGGTGATCGTGGCCCGCGACAGCTGCCCCGTGCCCAGCACCACCACGAGAATGGGGGCGATCGCGATGATCGGCGTCGACTGCGTGATGAGCAGCAGCGGGTAGACCGCCCGCGCGATCAGCGGCGAGGAGGCGATCGCCACCGCCATCGGCAACGAGACCAGCACCGACGCCACGAAGCCGGCCAGCACCGTCAGCAAGGTCGCGCCGATGTTGGGCAGCAGCCTGACCCCGAGCTTGTCGAGTTCGGTAATGACCCGCGACGGCGAGGGCAGCAGGAAGGCCGGGATGCTGAAGATGCGCACCGCCGCCTCCCAGATCAGCACCAGCGCGACCAGCGTGATGGCGGGGATGGCCACGCCCTGCCACGCGCGCCACAGGCGTGCCGCCCGGGTGGGCTGCGGCAGCAGGCGCGGGGGATCAGAGCGCGGCGCTGCGGGCGGCGCGTTCGGCGTCATGTCCATAGATGATGTGTCGGATGGCCTGGGTGCAGGCCTGGAAGTCGGGATGCGCCATCGATTCCAGCGTGCGCGGACGCGGCAGGTCGACGGGCACGATGCGCTCGATGCGGCCGGGGCGCGGCGACATCACCACCACGCGGTCCGACAGCAGCACCGCCTCGGGGATCGAGTGGGTCACGAAGACGATGGTCTTGCGCCGCTGCGTCCACAGGCGCAGCAGGTCGAAGCACATCTGCTCGCGCGTCAGCGCGTCGAGGGCGCCGAAGGGCTCGTCCATCAGCAGGATGTCGGGGTCCTGCACCAGCGCCCGGCAGATCGCTGCGCGCTGCTGCATGCCGCCGGAGAGCTCGTGGGGCATCTTCGAGGCGAACTGCTCGAGCCCGGTCGCCGCCAGCAGGGCGCGCGCGCGCTGGCGGTCGTCGGTCGTCACCCGTCCGCGGCGCACCCGCACCGGCAGCAGCACGTTGTCCTCGATCGACAGCCAGTGCAGCAGCGTGGCCTTCTGGAAAACCATGCCGACATCGTCGAGGCGCTCGCGCACCGGCTGCCCGTGAATGGCGGCGCTGCCGCGCGTGGGCGAGACCAGGCCCGTGATCAGGCGCAGCGCAGTCGACTTGCCGCAGCCCGAGGGCCCCACCAGCGAGACGAACTCGCCGGCGGCAACCTCGAGCGACACGTCGCTCAGCGCCAGCACCTCGGCGCCGTCGGCCGACTCGAAGGCCTGCCAGACGCCGGCCAGGCTCAGCGCCGGCGTCGCAGCCGTGCCGCTCATCGCTTCGGCAGGAAGTCGCGGGTCACGAAGCTCTCGGGGCTGGTGGCCTTCGCGTCGAGCTGCTGCGCTTCGGCGACCGTCTCCCAGGTGAGCTTGAGCTGGGCCGCATCGAAGGAGCCCACCGGCATTTTCCTGGCGATCTCGCTGTCGAAGATCAGGAAGTTGGCGATCTCGGCGGCAGCCATCTCGCGCTGGGCCTCGATCCCGGGCACCAGCTTCGCCATCGACTCGGTTGCGCCGCGCGGATTGGCGCGTGCGAACTCGAGGCCGCGCAGCGTCGCAGCCACGAAGCGGCGCACGAGGTCGGGGTTCTTGGCCAGCGTGGCCTCGGCCGCGATCAGCGAGTTGCCGTAGATCTGGAGCGTCTCGGCGAACTGCAGCACGCGCACTTCCTTGCCCTGTTCCTTCGCCATCGCCTCGAAGCGCGGGCGGTTGGGCAGGAAGCCAGTGACCGCATTGGCCTTGCCGGAGACCAGCAGCGGCCCCATCGTCGCGGGCTCCGAATTGACGATCTGGACCTTGCTGATGTCGACGTTGTTGCGCGCGAGCACGAGCGGCAGGAACACGCGCACCGCGCTGCCCGGCGCCCCGGCGAGGCTGCGGCCCTCGAGGTCCTTGAAGGTGCGGATCGGCGAGTCGCCGAGCACGAAGATCGAGTGCGGCGGGCGGGTGTAGATCGAGGCAATCGCGCGCACAGGAACCTGGGTACGCACCCGCCCGGCCATCAGCGCACCGATGTCGGCGATGCCGAACTGGGCCACGCCGGTCGCGATCTTGGTGACGGTATCGGACGAGCCGAAGCCGCGTTCGATCGTCACGGTCAGGCCCGCGTCCTTGTAGAAGCCGCGGTCGACCGCTGCGTAGTAGGCGGCGTAGTCCCCGGTCGGGATCCAGTCGAGCAGCAGCTTGACTTCCTGCGCGCGGGCGGCACCCGTGGTGAAGGCTGCCGCACCGAGCGCGAGCGCGCAGGTGCCGATGAGCCTGAGCAGGCGGCTGGCCGCATGGCGGCGGACGAGGGAGATCATGGCGAAGGGCTCCGGGCAGTGGGGGTGCTTCGCCTGTGCAAGAACGGTGCCACGGCGCATCGCGCGCGGTGCACGCCCTGCGCGATGCAGCGGGTCCGTGCGTCACGCGCGCCGGATTGCCCCACGCTGGTGCGTCCCGCGCCAGCGTGGGGCGCTCGAGGCGCTTCAGGCGCCGGCGGCTTTTGCCGCCGCCGCCAGCCGCGCGGCCATCGCCTTGCGCGTGGCCTCGGGCAGCACCGTCGGGTCGATCAGCATGCTGAAGACCTTCAGGTTGTGGGTATGGGCGAGCTGGTGCAGGTGGAAGGCATTCTTCATCGCCACCTCCCGACCCGCCGCATCGGCCACGCCGTGCAGCGCGAGCTTGGTCATCTTCAGCGCGAAGCGCGACTTCACCGCGATCTTGCGCGCCATCGCCAGCGCGGCCTCCTGCAGCTGCTCGCGGGGAACGACCTGGTTGACCATGCCCAGCGCGAGCGCGTCCTGGGCGTTGATGGCGTCGCCCGTGAACAGCATCTCCTTGGCCTTGCGCATGCCCAGCTCGTAGACATGATGAAACCACTCGACGCCGCCGACCCCGAAGGCGACCACCGGGTCGGCGAAGGAGGCGTCGTCGGCGGCGATGATGAGGTCGCAGGGCCAGGCCAGCATCAGGCCGCCGGCGATGCACTTGCCTTGCACCGCCGCGATCGTCGGCTTCGGGATGTTGCGCCAGCGCTCGCAGAAACCGGTATAGATCTCCTCCTCGCGCGCCATCTGCGCCTCGGCGCCGGCACAACCGAAGCCGCACATCGTGCCGACCGTGCGGTGTCGGCGCATCGCCCCGGCCGAGTCGGTTTCGGCCAGGTCATGCCCCGCCGAGAAGTTCTTGCCTTCCGCGGCGAGCACGATCACCCGGACGTCGTCGTCGTGGGCGGCACGGTCGAAGGCCTCGTTCAGCTCGTAGAGCAGCTCGGTGTCCTGCGCGTTGGCCCGATCGGGGCGGTTCAGGCGGATCCGGGCGATGCCGGGCTCGGGGATCTCGTAGATCAGGGTGCTGAAGCTGCGGGCGTCGGTCATGTGACGGTTTCCTCGGTAGCGGCTCGGTGCGGCATCGATGTCCGCGCGATTGCGCGGACATCGGCGCGCCTTCGATTCCACCATGCGTCGGCGGCTTCGCGCCACGCGCCGCGTCTCGCGAAGCATCGCTCGGCGTCATGAGCCTGCGGGCAGGGCCGCGCTGCTGCCCGCAGCCTGTCCATGTCGAGGATTCACCCCGTGTCGCACGGGGGCATTCGGTTAAAATCCCACGGCTATGAATACCGCCCACCGCAAACCGCTCCCCGGCACCTCCCTCCACTGGTTCGACGCCCGCGCGGCGGTCGACGCCATCGCACCTGGTGCCTACGACAAGCTGCCCTACACGTCCCGCGTGCTCGCCGAGAACCTGGTGCGCCGCTGCGATCCGCTCACGCTGACCGACTCGCTGCGCCAGCTGGTCGAGCGCCGTCGCGACCTCGACTTCCCCTGGTTCCCGGCCCGCGTGGTCTGCCACGACATCCTGGGCCAGACCGCGCTGGTCGACCTCGCCGGTCTGCGCGACGCGATCGCCGA
>JBIIHU010000231.1:0-5808 GCA_044235405.1 Burkholderiaceae bacterium | reverse complement strand
GCAGCAGGCCGCGCGAATCGTCGCGCAGGAGGCGAACATCGCGGCGCAGCAGGCCGACATCCTGCAGCACAAGGCGGCGCTCGCGCAGCGCGATGCGGAAGTCGCCTCGTTGCAGAACCTGCTGTCGACGGGCCTGGCGCGCGAGGCCGACCTTCAGGCCCGGCTTGCCGCGGTCGAGTCGGCCGCGTCGCAGCTCAGGGGATTCCTCGCCGACATGGAGCGCTCGACCTCCTGGCGGGTCACGGCGCCGATGCGCTGGGTCGCGCAGCGCCTGCGCCGTCGCTGACCGACCATCGCCATCGGCGGGTCCGCAGCCCCGTCGCGGACCCGGTGTCGGGGCTGACTTCGATCCAGACCGGGTTGCCGCCGCTCAGGGCTTCGAGCACCGGATCGAGTTCGATGCGTGCGCGGCCTCGGCCCAGGCGGCCCACGGCAGGCCACAGCGTCGGGCTCGGGCTCACCTGCAGGCACCAGCTTTCGTCGGCGCCGGCCTCGATCGTCAGCCACGGGTCGATCAGCGCGGTCGCGTCGAGTGCCCAGCCGCTCGCGCCACCGCCGCTGGCCGATGCCGCGCGGCGCGCCTGCCAGGGGTCGCCCGGCCCATGGTGCTTGTCGAAGAAGGCCTGCATGCCCTGGCGCATCAGGGGCTCCTTGTGCGGCGCATTGCGCCACGCGTGGACAGCAAGCGCCTGCGGAACCAGCGCGAGCTGCCAGCCACCACGGCGCAGGCGCAGGCTCAGGTCCGAATCCTCGAAGTACATGAAGAATCGCGGGTCGAAGATCTCGTCGGCGCGCAGGCCCCACGCGGTGGCGGTCGCCGCGAGGGCGTCCCTTCGGACCATCAGAGCCGCGCCGGAGAGCGCCCGCTGCCGCAGCGGGTTGCTCGCCCGCCAGCAGCGCAGGTGCTCGGCCCGGATCGCACCGCGCCATCGCGCCTGCCTGGCGGGCTCGCGCAGCGTCTTTTCGGTGGCCCACGCCCGCAGCGCCGTTGGCAGCCACGCGGGCGGCAGCAGCCAGTCGCCGCGCTCGTCGAGACTCTGGCGCGGGGCGACTGCCGCGAGGCGCGGCGTCGCGGTCAGCGTTTCACGCAGCGCCGCGATGCACCCGGGGCGCAGCCGCACGTCCGGGTTGACCAGCATCAGCAGCGCCGCGTCGGTGTGGCACAGCGCGAGATTGCAGCCGCGCCCGAATCCCAGGTTGGCGCCGGCGTTCACCGCGATCACGCCGGCGGGAAGGGCCTCACGCAGCGCCTTCCAGTGCGCCGGGTCGTCGCTGTTGTCGACCACCACGATCTCGACGTCGGCCGCGTGGTCGCGAACCGAGCGGGCCGCGGCGGCAATACCGGGCGCGTCGCGGTAGTTGACGAGAATGGCGGCGGTCTTCACGCACCCGCGCGCGTCGGATCGCCGCCCTTGCCCTGCGCCGGCGGCAACTCGGCGGGGGCGAAGGCCTGCACCAGAAACGCGTAGGCGTCCCAGGAGGCGGGATCGGGGCTGAGGCGAGGCCACGCGTCCGCGGCGGCGCCAGACGTCCACGCACTGGCCAGGGCCGGTGGGCAGGGGATGCGAAGGGCGTCGATGCGCGCGACCTGCAGCCCGGCCCGCGCGAACAGGGCGCGCAGGCTGTGCTCGGTGAAGAAGCGCAGATGCGTGATGCAGTGCACCCCGACCGGGCTCCAGTCCCACCGCCCCTCGAGGAGGTCGGCGATCACCGACCAGTGGCCGACGTTCGGCACGCTCGCGACGACCGCGCCGCCGGGGGCGAGCAGGCTGCGCGCCCGCAGCAGCCAGCGCAGCGGGTCGCTCGTGTGTTCAAGCGCCTCGAGGAAGCAGATGCAGTCGAAGGGCCCGGCGATCGGCACGGTGCCGAAGTCCCCTGGCCAGACCCTGTTCACGCGCTCCCGTGCGGCGGCGCAGGCCGCGGGCGACTCCTCGGCCAGGTGGGTTTCGATGAGCTGCCCCGGCGCGCGCACCTGGCGCAGGCGCTCGAGGAAGCGCCCCTCGCCGCCGCCGACGTCGAGAATCCGCTGCGCTTGCGGCGGGACCAGCGCGATCACCTCGTCGCGCGTGGCCTGCTGGTAATCGGCGAAGTCGTGGATGCAGGCGTTGGCGACCCAGCATGCCCTGGACCAGACCGTGCCGTGACGCAGTGCGCCGGCGGTGGTCAGCGTGAGCCCCGGTGCCGCCTGGCCGGTGTAGGCGGCGATCGCCGGTGTCTCGTCGCCGAGCCGCGCCAGATAGCGCTCGAGCCCGCGCTCGGTGCAGTAGTCGGGCGGGGGCTGGGGCGCGAATCGCTGGTCGTGGGCGAGCGCGGCGGTGATCGAGGCGTCGGCATCGAGGACGCGTGCCAGGCGCTCGAGCACCACGGGCATCACCATCCGCTGCGCGTCCGGCAGCCAGGCGACCCGGGCCGAGTCGGGCAGACCCGCAAGCAGCGGTGCGACGCCGCGGCCGTCCTCGGCAGCCGGGTCGCCGTGGCCGGGGCCCGGGTCGATGAAGCGCGCGTCCGGACCGAAGCACTCGCGCAGCCGCTGCAGGCCGAAGGCGAATTCCTCGGGGGCGGCATCCCCCGGGAGCGGGCACAGCACGAGCGCCACGCCGCCGGGCGTGTGCGCCACAGCCTTGATCGGGGGGATGGGTTCGGGCATCAGCTGCTGCCAGGGGTGGTCCGGGGGTGCCGGATGACCGCCTGGACTGCGTGAAAGAGGTTGATGTCGATCAGTGGCACCGGCAGCGGCCACCAGGCTTCGCGGCGCTCGCGGCACTGGTGGCGGATCAGCGCGACCAGATTGTGGCAGGCGTTGACATGCTCGCGGGCCATCACATAGTCGTAGGCGATGCCGCGGCGCAGCGCATGGCGGCGCGGGCCGAGGTGACGGCCCAGTCGCCACGCGATGCCGGGGTCGGTGGGGATCAGGATGGAAAGCAGGCCGCCGTCGCGCAGCACCCGGCACCACTCGCGCAGCACCCGGTGAGGGTTCGGGATGTGCTCGAGCACGTGCGTGGCCACCAGCCGATCGAAATGCCCGTCGGGCCAGGGCAGCGTGGCGCCGTCGTGCTCGACGAAGGTGTAGCGCGGGTCCTGGCCCAGACGGCGGCGTGCCACCTCGAGGGCGCGGCCGTCGGCATCGAGCAGCGTGTAGCTGTCGAATCCGTGGCGCACGAAGGCCGCATGCTCGCCCGCGCCGGCCCCCACCTCGAGCACGCGGGCGTGGTGCTGGTCGGCATCCAGGCCGCGTTCGGCGAGCCGGTGGCTGGCGCGCATCGCCCAGCCCTGCAGCGAATGGTCGCGATAGTTGAGATCGTCATAGACCTCGGCGAAGCGCCGACGGTAGTCGAGCCATGCCGGGTCGTCCGCGGGCTGGGTCATGTCAGGCTCCGTAACGCGCTTGAAGCACCTGCAGAAGCAGCACGAGGCTGAGCATCGCGAAAATGGCGAGAACGGTCCAGGGGATGAGGCGGCGGCCCATGGCCGGGGCCGGCAGCGCCGGCAGCAGCGCGCAGCTCGCGAGCAGCGCGGGCAGCAGCAGGTATCGACCCTGCATGCCCTGGATGATGGTCGCGGGATGCGGCGTCCAGGCCGCGAGCAGCGCCGCGAAGACGATCAGCGCCGACACCAGCGCCATGCCGACACCGAGGAGCCTGATCGCGCGCATCGGCCCATGCGGCATGGCCAGCGACGCGCCTGCCGCCCCGCCGATGGCAAGCCCGAGCAGCCCCAGGCCCAGCGCGCGATAGGCGCCCGGCGGCAGTGGCGTGTCGAGCCAGCCCAGCACCCCGACGAAGGAGCTGCCCATGAACTCGCGCCACGCCGGGGCCGCGAGCGTCCGGCCGACGACCGCCGCGAACTCCCAGGGGGCTGTCAGGTGATGCCGCACGATCGCGCCTGCGCTCAGCTCGCGCACGACGCGAGTGTCGACGGTGCCGGCCGCCGCCCAGGCGGTCCAGGCGGCGGCGAGCGCGAGCAGTCCCGCGGCCAGCATCGCGAGCGAGGGCTGGCGCAGCCGCCAGGCGAGCAGCAGCGGCAGCGCGAGCATCGGCAGCGCGTGCAGCCGGGTCGTGACGAGCAACGCCAGCGCGGTCGCGAGCGCCGCGATCGTCGCCGCGCCCAGCCGCTCGCCCGACAGCGTGTGGCGCCAGCTCAGCGCCAGCGCGACCATCGCCAGTCCGGTGGTGATGCCGTCGATGGTCGGCGCGGCGAACTGGAACAGGCTCATCGGCAGCGCGAGCAGACCGAGCGCAAGCGCGGGCGGCCGCCACGGTCGGGCGAGCAGCCAGGCCGCGACCAGCAGCGCGGCGGTGCTCATCTGCGCCAGCAGGCGCGCCAGCCGGTAGCTGTCGTCGATCGTCCAGCCGAGCAGGCTGCCGAGCGTCAGGCCGAGGGCCTGCGGCGCGTAGACGAGCGGCAGGTAGTAGCCGGTGCCGGGAATCTGCGCGAACTCGCGCAGTCCGTCGTCTCGCCAGCGCAGCGCGCGCAGTTCGGCGATGCGCGCGGGTGGCGTGCGCAGTTCGGGCTCACCCGCCCAGCCGCGCAGCATGCCGAGGATGTAGGTGTTCAGATTCGCATCGATGGCGCCGCCCGACATCTGCCCGGCCGGTGCGTGCAGGCGCCACTGACCGTCGGCGAGCAGCCAGGCTCGCGCCACGTGCTGGTTCTCGTCGGGCGACTGCATCGGCTGCATCCGCGAGCCGACCAGCGCGAGGACGATGCACAGCATGACCCAGGCCGCGGCCACCGCCACGGCGCGTCGCGTCACGGGCTCGCTCCTTCGCCGGGGCCCGGGCTGCCGGGAGCCTCGGACGATTCGCGACGCTCCGGCAGGTCGGGGTGGATGGGGCGGCGCGGCACGTTGGCCACGTCGTAGGCGATGAACGCGAGCAGCATCTGCAGTCCCACCAGCATGCAGAGCACCGAGAGCATGATCGTGCCTGTCGGCGTCGGCCGGCCGGTGCCCAGGCCCTCCCACCAGTGCCAGCCCCCGTGGATCGCGCCGAAGCCCAGCAGCAGCGCGCCGAACACCAGTTCGAGCGAGGCCACCGTCATGTCGCGCAGGAAGTAGTTGTAGGCGAGTCTTTTGCCGAAGTTGCGCAGGTTCTTCAGCGCGAACTCGCCGATCACGCGGCCGATGCGCAGGTGGCTGCGCTCGCCCGCATAGACCGCGGCCATCGGGATGTCGATCACCACCGCACGCACCGTGTTGAGCCGGAACAGCAGGTCGGTCTCGAAGAAGTAGCGACTGCTCAGCTTGTCGAGGTGAAGGTGGCGCAGCACCCGGGCATGCACCGCGGTGTAGCCGTTGGTGACGTCGAACAGGTTCCAGTAGCCGGTGGACAGCTTGGCCACGAACGACAGCAGCGCGTTGCCCGCGAGGCGCACCGCCGGCATCGCGCGCAGGCCGTCGGGATCCCAGAATCGGTTGCCCTTGGTGTAGTCGGCCTGACCGGCTGCGATCGGGGCCACGAAGCGGGGCACCAGCGCGGGGTCCATCTGCCCGTCGCCGTCGATCTTGACGATCACCTCGGCACCCTCGGCCATCGCCCGGCGGTAGCCGCTGATCACCGCGCCGCCGACGCCCTGGTTGCGCGGGTGTTCGATCACCCGCACGCGCGGATCGGTGCAGCGCGCGCGCACCAGGGCGCCGCTGCCGTCCGGGCAGGCGTCGTCGACGACGTAGACCGCGTCGACCTCGGGACCGATGCGCGCCAGCACGTCGAGCACATGCGGCGTGACGCGGTAGCACGGGATCACGACCGCCACGCGGGGTCTCATGATGCCGCCTGTTCCAGGCGCGAAAAGCTTGCCGCGAAG
>JBIIHU010000042.1:0-18085 GCA_044235405.1 Burkholderiaceae bacterium | reverse complement strand
CTGCCGAAGTAGCGCAGGTTGGTCACCTCGACATTGACCTCCTCGCGCACTTCGCGCGTCACCGCCTCCTCGATGGTCTCGCCGGCCTCGAGAAAACCCGCTAGCGCGCTGTAGCGGCCGGGCGGGAAATTCACGCCGCGCCCGAGCAGCAGCTCGCGACCGCGGGTCACCAGCACCATCATCGCCGGCGAGATGCGCGGATACACCGTCAGGCCGCAGCCCGGGCAGCGCTTGGCGCGCTCGTGGTCGGCCTGCTCGGTGCGGGTTCCGCAGGCGCCGCAGAAGCGATGCGTGCGGTCCCACTCGAGCACCTGCACCGCGCGCATCGCGATGGCCAGCGTGGCATCGTCGATCACGCCGAACCAGTTGCGCAGCCCCGCCGCCTTCAGGCCAGCCGGCAGCGAGCGCGGCGACAGATCGTCGTCGAGCGCGACCGCCACGTGCCGCTGTCCGTCGTGGTGGCCGATGCCGTGCACGCGCGCCGCCCGCAGCCCTTCGCCGCGGTAGAAGCGCCAGGGCAGGGCGCCGGGCGAATCGCCGAACAGCACCATCGCGTCGCGCACGAAGACATGCGCGATCGCGTCGTCGGTGAGTTCGAGGTTCAGCGCAGGGTCGAAACCGGCGGGGGTGCGGATCATGGAAGGTCTCGGACGAGAGCGGATCGCGCGAGTCTAGACGGGTGCCGGGCGTCGCGCTCGCCCGTCGTTTCGATCCTTGAACCCAACAGCACGCGACTGTCATGGCCCGGTAAACTCCCGGGCTGTTTCGAAGGCACGCCCTCCGCATGAAGATCTTCCACGGCTGGAAAATGGCCGGCGCCGCCGCCGGCATCCAGATGCTGCACGCGGCGTTGCTGCATCAGTCCTTCGGCGCCTACTTCGCCATCCTCATCGAGCAGAAGGGGTGGAGCAAGACCTCGCTGTCGGCGGCTTCGGCGATGCAGTCGGCCGAGACCGCGATCATCGGGCCCGCCATGGGCTGGCTGATCGATCGTTTCGGCCCGCAAAACATGATTCGGGCCGGCATCATCACCTTCGGCATCGGGCTGATGATGTTCAGCCAGATCGAGACCCTGACCGGCCTTTACGCCTCGGTGCTGGTGATCGCCCTCGGCTCCAGCCTGTCGGGCTACTTCCCACTGAACATCGCGCTGATCCACTGGTTCGAGCGCAAGCGGGCCCGGGCGCTGTCGATGTCGGGGCTGGGGCTGGCGGTCGGTGGCATCCTGGTGCCGCTGGTGGCCTGGTCGATGCAGCAGTTCGGCTGGCGCGCCACCGCCTTCGGCTCGGGTGTCGTGATGATCGCGATCGGCTGGCCGCTCGCGCGCCTGTTCAAGCGCCGCCCCGAGGACATCGGCGAGACCCTCGACGGCCTGCCGCCGCCCGCCCCGGGCGAGAAGAGCGAGCAGCACCCCGAAGCGGGCACGCAGCTCGAGTTCACCGCCCGCCAGGCGCTGCGCACCAGTGCCTTCTGGCTGCTGGCGCTGGGCCACGGTTTTGCGCTGTTCGTCGTGACCGCGGTCAACGTGCATGCGATCAACCACATGCGCGGCTCGCTGGGCTACTCGGTGGCGCAGGCCTCGCTCTTCATCATGATCATGACCGCCTTCCAGGTCGGGGGGGTGCTGCTCGGCGGCGCCGTCGGCGACCGCTACAGCAAGCGCTGGATGTGCGCCGCCTGCATGCTGATGCACGCGGTCGGGCTGCTGATGCTCACCTTTGCCAGCGGCCCGCTGATGCTGACCGCCTTCGCGGTGCTGCACGGCCTGGCCTGGGGCGTGCGCGGCCCCTTCATGCAGGCGATCCGCGCCGACTACTTCGGTCGCCGCTCGATCGGGATGATCCTGGGGCTGTCGTCGCTGATCATCGCGATCGGCCAGATCGGCGGGCCGATGGTGGCGGGGGTGCTGGGCGACGCCACCGGCGACTACCGCGCCGGCTTCACCGTGCTGGCGCTGCTCGCCGGGGCCGGCTCGCTGCTGTTCGCCTTCGCGCGGCGCCCCGCGCCGCCGGTCTGAGTCGCCGGTAGCGCAGCCGGCACCCGCGCGTTCGGTGCCCGGAGTGCCTCGCCGGGGCCTCCGCGGGCCTGCTCAGGTACCCACCACCCCGCCGTCGATGCGGCGCACCGCGACCGTGCCGGAGCGTGGCCGGCCGTCGGGACGGTAGTCGGGCCAGTTCGAGACCCGCCGCGGGTTGGCCGGGTCGGTGCCCAAGCCGCCCGCCTCGCCAGGATGCTGCACGTTCACGAACAGCGTACGGCCGTCGGGCGTCATGCAACCCCCGGTGAGCTCGCAGCCGCGCGGGCCGGTCATGAAGCGGCGCGCCTCGCGGGTGGCCGGGTCGATCGCGACCACCTGGTTGTTGCCGTAGATCGCGTGGTCGTCGCGCAGCAGGGCGCTGGGCGACACGTCGGTCTGCACCCACATCACGCCGCGCGGATCGATGAAAAGGCCGTCGGGCGAGGCGAAGAGGTCGCCGCGGATGTCGCCGCGCAGCGCCGGGTTCTCGTGCTTCGGATCGCCGGCCAGCACGAAGGTCTCCCAGCGAAAGCGGGTGGCGGCATGGTCGCCGCCTTCCTCGGCCCAGCGCATGATGTGACCGAATCGGTTGGGCGCGCGCGGGTTGGCCGGATTCGGGCCCTCCTGGCCGTCGCGCCCGCGCGAGGCGTTGTTGGTGAGGGTCACGTACATGTCGCCGGTGCGCGGATGGCGCGCGATCCACTCGGGCCGGTCCATCTTCGTGGCACCCACCCGGTCGCCGGCCGCGCGCGCGTACATCAGGACCGCCGCCTGCGAGTCGAAGCCGGCCTCGGCGCTCAGGCCGTGGCGGCCTTGCACGAGCTCGACCCACTCGCCGCTGCCGTCGGGCAGGCAGCGCGCCACGTAGAGCGTGCCCTCGTCGAGCAGGTCGCGGTTGGCGGCGCGGTCGTTCGGGTTCCAGGGCCGGCTGCTGACGAACTTGTACAGGTACTCGAAGCCGCGATCGTCGCCCGAGTACACCGCCACGCGGCCGTCCTTGCACACCGTGACGGTGGCGCCCTCGTGCGAGAAGCGGCCGAGCGCGGTGCGCTTGACCGGCACCGACGCCGGGTCGTAGGGATCGAACTCGACCACCCAGCCGAAGTGGTTGGCCTCGTTGCGGTTGCGGTTCAGGTCGAAGCGCGGATCGGCCTCGCCCCAGCGGAACGAGAATCGCACCTTCGGGCTGAGCTCGTAGCGCTCCTCCATCGCGGTGGCCTGGGCCGGCGCGCGGAAGTGGAAGCTGAAGTTCTCCTCGCAGGTGAGGTAGGTGCCCCAGGGCGTGAACCCGTTGGCGCAGTTGTTGAAGGTACCGAAGGCGCGCATCCCGTCGGGGCTGGCGGCCGTGCGCATCATCGGATGGCCCGCCGCGGGTCCGCCGATGCGCATCGGCGTGTTGCCGTGGACGCGGCGCGCGTAGCTCGAGGGCCTGACCATCTGCCATCGGCCGTCGACCAGCCGGATCTCCTGCACCGAGCAGCCCAGCGCCGCCTGCGACTTGCGCACCTTCTCGAGCGACCAGCCGGCCGTGCCATCGGGGAACATGCCGCCGTGGTCGGGGTACTCGTGGTTCATCACCAGCAGCCCGTGGGTCGAGCTGGTCGAGCCGAGCGGCAGCGGGAAGTAGTGCATGCCGTCGTGATGGGTACCCGACTGCAGCTCCTGCTCGGCCGCGCTGTTGCCGGCGTTCCACTGGAAAGCCGGCATGCCGCGCGCGTCGCCGATCGGATCGCCCCAGGCGACCACCACGTCGGCACGGTAACCCTCGGGCACGCGCACCGCGTCGTCGGCCGATGCCGGGATGCCTTTGAAGCCCAGCAGCGGGCCGGTGGAGAGCTCCAGCACCGAGCAGCCCTCGAGCGCGAGCACCGAGGCGAGCGAGGCGGCGGTCGCGCCGCGCATCAGCGTGCGCCGCGCCGGGTTGGCGATCAGGGTCTCGAGGCGGGGATTGGCGGACCGGTTGGGCTCGCCGGCATGGGCTTCGAAGAAGCGGCTCATCGGAAGACTCCGGAATCTCGGGAGGAAGCTCGTTCAGCGCGACCAGGCGAACCGCGGCAGGTCAGACGACGGTTCCAACCATCGCGCCGATCGCGGCGGTGACGCCCATCGCGAGCGCGCCCCACAGCGTGACGCGCGCGCCGGCTCGCCAGATCGGCGCGCCGCCGGCGCGCGCCGACAGGCCGCCCAGCAGCGCGAGGAACAGCAGCGCCGACGCAGCCACCGCCACGCCGAGACTCTCGCGGGGCACCGCGGCGGCCACCGCGAGCGGCAGCACGGCACCCGCCGCGAAACTGCCCGCCGAGGCGATCGCCGCCTGCAGCGGGCGCGCGGCCATCGCGTCGGTGATGCCGAGCTCGTCGCGGGCATGCGCGCCAAGCGCATCGTGCGCCGTGAGCTGCTCGGCCACCCGTCGCGCGAGCTCGGGCTCGAGGCCGCGGGCCACGTAGATCGCGGTGAGTTCGCGCAGTTCGCCGGCGCCATCGGCGGAGAGTTCGGCGCGCTCGCGGGCCAGGTCGGCCGTCTCGGCATCGGCCTGCGAGTGCACCGACACGTACTCGCCGGCGGCCATCGACATCGCGCCGGCGACCAGCGCCGCGACGCCCGCGGCGAGGATGTCGCCGCGGTCGGCCTGCGCGGCGGCCACCCCGAGCACCAGACTGGCGGTGGACACGATGCCATCGTTGGCACCGAGCACGGCCGCACGCAGCCAGCCGACGCGTTCGGTGCGATGGGTCTCGGGATGGCGCGGTCTCATGAAGACCCCAGCATAGCCGATGCCCGGGTCGGGGCGATGACGGTCCGGACGCGGCACCGCGTCGCGGGCGGGCTGCCGCACCCTCGCCTATCATCGCCCCGCACACCACGAGGCCCCGCATGCGCAAGCTCTTCAGTCCCGAACACGAACTCTTCCGCGAACAGGTGCGACGCTTCTGCGAGCGCGAGATCGCCCCCCATTACCGCGAATGGGAGAAGGCCGGCCACAGCCCGCGCGACTTCTGGCGCAAGGCCGGCGAGCACGGCGTGCTGTGCACGACCATCCCCGTCGAGTACGGCGGTCCGGGCGGTGACTTCCTGCACGCCTGCGTCGTCACCGAGGAAATGGTGAGAGTGGGCGCCAACCTCGGCATCCCGGTGCACTCCGACATGGTCTCGCCCTACCTGCTGCACTACGGCAGCGAGCCGCTCAAGCGCCGCCTGCTGCCGCGGCTGTGCGCCGGCGAGATCATCGGCTCGATCGGCATGACCGAACCCGGCACCGGCAGCGACCTCAAGAGCATCCGGACCACCGCGGTGCGCGACGGTGACCACTGGGTGATCCGCGGCCAGAAGGTCTGGATCACCAACGGCTTCAACTGCGGCGTGGTGCTCGTGGCCTGCAAGACCGATCCGGCCGCCGGGGCGCGCGGCGTGTCGCTGATCGCGGTCGAGGAAGGCACGCCGGGCTTCACGCGCAGCCAGCCGATGGACAAGATCGGCCTGAAGGCCCAGGACACCGCCGAGCTTTTCTTCGACGACGTGCGCGTGCCGGCGTCCAACCTCGTGGGCGAGGAGGGGCGCGGCTTCGTCTATCTGATGGAGCAGCTGCCCCAGGAGCGGCTGGTGATCGCGATGCGCTCGTGCGCCACGCTGGAGACCCAGCTGGAGGCGACCATCCGCTACACCACCGAGCGCAAGGTCTTCGGCAACCCGATCATCGGGTTCCAGAACAGCAAGTTCAAGCTCGCCGAGGCCAAGGCCTACATCACGATGCTGCGCGCCTTCGTCGACGAGTGCGCCGCCGAGCACATGGCCGGCGGCATCAGCAGCGAGAAGGCCGCGATGGCCAAGCTCGTGGCCACCGAGACCATGGGTCGCTTCCTCGACGAGTTCCTGCAGCTGCACGGCGGCTACGGCTACAGCGCCGAGTACGGCATCGGCCGTGCCTGGGTCGACGCACGGGTCTCGCGCATCGCGGGCGGCGCCTCCGAGGTGCTCAAGGACATCATCAGCCGCAACCTCGGCGCGGAGTCGGCATGAACGCGAACGACGCTTCCGCAAGGTCGGGCTCCGCCGGCGCGTCCGGGCCCGCCACGAAACGCGACTTCTCCGCCCTGCACGCGGTCATGCAGGGCACGGTCGACGGCGAGCTGCTCGCCGGCGTGTCCTCGGCGGTGCTGGTGGGCAGCGAGGTGGTCGACACGCACTGCGTCGGCTGGGCCGATCGCGAGCGGCGCGAGCCGCTTCGGCCCGACCATCTCTTCCGGATGTTCTCGAGCACCAAGCTGATCGCCTCGTGCGCGGCGCTGATGTTCGTCGACGAGGGCCGCATCGGCCTGGACGAGCCGGTCGACGGGGTGCTGCCGCAGCTCGCCAGGCGCCGTGTGCTGCGCCCCGGCGCCACGTCGCTTTCCGACACCGAACCGGCGCGCCGGCCCATCACGCTGCGCCAGCTGCTCAGCCACGCCTCGGGCCTGGGCTACGGCCTGCTCGACCCCGGCACACTGCTCTACCAGGCCTTCATCGACGCCAACGTTCGCGACCACACCACGCCGCTGTCAGTGATGATGGACCGCCTGGAGCCGCTGCCGCTCTACTTTCATCCGGGCGAGGGCTGGGCCTACTCGATCGCCAGCGACGTGCTCGGCCGGCTGGTCGAGGTGCTGTCGGGCCAGCCCTTCGATGTCTTCCTGCGCGAGCGCGTCTTCGAGCCGCTGGGCATGCGCGACACCGGCTTCGTGGTGTCCGAGGGCGGCGCCGACCGCCTGGTCGCCCACTACCGCGGCGCGAGCCTGAGCCGCCCGCTCAAGCCGGGCCTGACGCGCATGGACGACGTGCCCTGGCGCGGCGCCCACCTGCAGCCGGTGGCGCGGCTTTCAGGCGGCGGCGGGCTGGTCTCCAGCCTGCCCGACACCATCGCGCTGATCCGCAGCCTGATGCCCGGCGGCCCCTCGCTGCTGCGCCCGGCCACGATCGCCGAGATGATGCGCAACCACCTGCCCGAGGGCGTGTACTCGGGCTTCCGGGAGCCCGTCCCGGGCAAGGGCTACGGCCTCGGTGGGGCGGTGACGCTGGCCGAGGCGTCGGGCGACCCCCCGGATTCGGTCGACGAGTTCCAGTGGGGCGGCATGGCCGGCACCCACTGGTGGATCAACCCGCGCCGCGGCATCGCGGGCATCGTCATGGCCCAGCGCGATGTCGGCTTCTGGCACCCATTCTCCTTCGACATGAAGCGCGAGGTGTACCGGGCGCTGGGCTAGGCGGCCGCGGCAGGGGGCAGCGGCCAGCCCCGCGCGCCGGGCGGCGCGGCAAAAGGCGCGTCCCCCCGACCGACGCGCCTCAGAACACCGCCGACGCGCCGCCGTCGATGTTGATGCTCGAGCCGGTGACGAAGCTCGCCATGTCGGACACCAGGAAGGCGATGACGCTGGCGGCCTCCTCGGCCCGACCCACGCGGCCCAGCGGCACGGTCTTGCCGAGCGTGGCGTAGTGAGTCTCGAGGTCGACGCCGGCGGCCTTCGCCTTGGTCTCGTGCTGGCCGGCGCGCACCAGGCCGATGCACACCGAGTTCACCAGGATGTTGTCGGCCGCGTATTCCTTGGAGAGCGCCTTGGTCATCGCCTGGCCGGCGGCGCGCGAGACGGTGGTGGGCATGGTGCGCGCGCCGGGCGCCTTGGCGCCGATGTTGGTCACGTTGACGATGCGGCCGCCGCCACGGCTGCGCAGGTGAGGGATCGCTTCGCGCACGAGCCTCACCGCCGCGAACAGCTTCAGGTCGAGGTCGGCCTGCCAGGCCTCGTCGGTGACCGACTCGAAGGCGCCCGTGGCCGAGGTGCCGGCGTTGTTGACGAGGATGTCGATGCCGCCGCAGGCGCGCACGGCCTCGGCGACGATGCGCTGCGCCTCGCCGGCGCGCGACACGTCGGCCGCGACCGTGTGGGCCGTGCCGCCGGCGGCGCGGATGCCCGCGGCCACCTCGTCGAGCCGCGCCTGGCCGCGCGCGACGATCACAACCTGCGCGCCCTGGGCGGCGAGCAGTTCGGCGGTGGCGCGTCCGATGCCCTGGGTGCCGCCGGTGATGACCGCAACCTTGCCTGCGAGTCCGAGATCCATGGTTCGAGTCTCCTGATGTGGGGTGAAGTGGGCTGGTCCGGGGTGGGCTGGTCGCGGCGCGCCGCGCCGGGTGCCCGCCCCGCGAGGATTCAGGCGCCGCGCTTCAGGCGTTCGTTCTGCGGGAACATGAAGCGGCGCGACTCCTCGTCGTTCTCGGTCTTGAAGGCGTGGGCCTTGCGCAGCTGCTCGACGCGCTGCGCGGCCGGGCGGGCATTCACCTCGTCGAGCAGGCGGCGCACGCCGGGGTAGCGGGCCCAGTGCTCCTCGCCCCCGAGCACATAGGGCAGCAGCCGCGCCCAGCCCCAGACCGCCATGTCGACGATGCCGTAGTCGTTGCCGAGCATGTAGCGATGCGCGGCGAGCCGGTCCTCGATCAGCTGCCAGTGCCGGTGCGCCTCGTAGTCGTAGCGGTTCAGCGCGTACTCCTTTGGCTCGGGCGCGTTGTGCCGGAAGTGCACGGCCTGGCCCGAGAAGGGCCCGATGCCGCTGGCCACGAACATCAGCCACGACAGCATGCGCCCGCGCGCGGGCGCGTCGCTGACCGGCGGCACGAAGCGGCCCTGGGCATCGGCCAGGTACAGCAGGATCGCGTTGCTGTCGAAGATCACGGCCTCGCCGTCGACGATCGCCGGCACCTTGGCGTTGGGGTTGATCTTCAGGAAGTCGGGGTCGAACTGCTGGCCGCGGCGGGTATCCACCGGCACCGGCTCATAGGGCAGGCCGAGTTCCTCGAGCAGCAGCGCCACCTTCATCGGGTTGGGCGCGGCGTTGTAGTGAAAGCGGATCATCAAGGGCTCCGGGGTCGGTGGGGATGGCGCGCGGCGCAGCCGCGACCGACGCGCGCGTCGGCCCGGCATCGGCGCCGGGGAGCCGCGATTCTGCGCCGATTCCGCCGCGCGCGTGGCCGAGTCCGTGTCGCGCGGCCTACCGCGCTAGAGTGCGCACGATGAGACTGCGCCCCCTGATCGCCCTCGACGCCGACGGCGTGCTGCTCGACTTCCATCGCGGCTACGCGCACGCCTGGGCTCGCGCCTTCGGCGAGGCCCCGCACGAGCACGATCCGCTCGCCTACTGGCCGCACCACCGCTATCGCACGGGACGCCTGGAGCCCGAGCGACTGGCGCACTTCCTGCGCCACTTCGACGAGCGCTTCTGGTCGACGGTGCCGGCGATGCCCGGTGCGGTGGCCGCCTGCGAGCGGCTGGCCGCGGCCGGCTACGAGCTGGTGTGCGTGAGCGCGCTCGAGAAGCGCTTCGAGCGGGCGCGGCTGCGCAACCTGCGCGAGCTGGGCTTTCCGATCGAGCGCGTGATCGCCACCGGCAACGCCCCCGGCGAGCGCAGCCCGAAGGCCGATGCGATCGCCGAACTGCGCCCGGTGGCCTTCGCCGACGACTTCCTGCCCTTCCTGCGCGCCCTGCCGGCCGAGGTGCATACCGCGCTGATCCGCGGCGGGCCGAACCGCACGCCCAACACCGGCCCCGATCTCGCGCTCGCGCGCTCGATTCACGACGATCTCGCGGGTTTCGTCGACCACTGGCTCAGCGCGCCCCCGGCCCCCCCGCGAGCCGGTGCAGCGTGAAGGCGGCCATCAGCCCGATCAGGCCCACGCTGCCGAAGGCCAGACCCCACGCGAGCAGCGAGGCGCGCCCGCCGGCGGCGTCGAGCACCGAGCCAAGCAGCACCGGCCCCACGAAGGAACCCACCGACGCCACCATCGTGTAGAAGGCCACGGTCGCGCCGCGGCGCGCCGGATCGGCGCTGCCCATCATGCCGGCCGACAGCGTCCCGCTGTCGGCAAGCACCAGGATGTTGTGAACCAGCAGCGGCCCGAGGAAGAAGATCCAGAAGGGCAGGGCCGCCGAGAAGCCCACGCTCATCGCCACCAGCGCCGAGAGCACCATCACCACCACCGAGGTGCGCGCGAGCCCGAAGCGCGCGCCGATGGCCCCGCCGATCATGCCGCTCGGCACACCCAGCAGGATGAGGGCGGTGGCCACCAGCGAGAGGTTCCAGGCCGGCGCCGCGCCCGGGTGCAGCGACACCGCGAAGGCCAGGAAGGCGACCGTCCAGCCGCGCATCGCCAGCAGCTCGACGGTGTGCGAGAAACCGCCGGCCACGTAGCCCATCGAGGCGCGGTTGGCGGTCACCGCCCGCCAGCCGAAGAGCCCCGCCCCAGCCGCACGCGGCGCCCCCGCGCTGGCGGGCCGCGCGGGGGCGAGCAGGAAGAGCACGATGGCCGCGGCGAGCAGGTTGCTCGCCACCGGCACCGCGAAGGCCCAGCGCCAGCCTGCCCATCCCGCGACCAGCCCGGTGACGGCCACCGACAGGCTCGAGCAGATCGAGAAGCTCGACACATAGGTGGCGGTGGCCTGCGCCTGGTCGGCGGGCACGAGCCGGTCGGCCATCGCCTTGATGCCGGGCATGTAGGTCAGCACATAGCCCACGCCGACCAGCCCCCGAAAGAACATCGCCGAGACCAGCCCGTCGGCGAACAGGCCGAAGCCCGCGTAGCCGACGACATTGAAGGCGGTGCCCGCGAGCATCAGCCAGCGGGTGTCGAAGCGGTCGGTCAGCGAGATCGCGGGCGAGGCGAGCAGCGAGCACAGCGACATCACGCCCAGCAGCCAGCCCGCCTCGGTCTCGCTCAGCTGCCACAGGTCCATGAACCCGGGCAGCAGCGCCGCGACGCCATGAAACCCCAGCACCGTCAGGCCGAGGTAGGCGCACATCAGCGCCGTGAGCGCGCGCGGGGCGATCGCGCGTGGCATCGCCCGGGGCGCGGCGCTCGTCATCGACGCAAGATCACTCCGGCTCGAAGCCGGCGGCCTTCATCGACGACAGGAACTGCGTGAACTGGCGGGTCTGGTAGGCGGCCAGGTCGGCCGGCGTCGAGGTCTGGACCTCGAGGCCGAGACCGACCAGGCGCTGGCGCATCTCGGGCAGCTCGAGCACCGCACGCAGCTCCTTGTTCCAGAGGTTCACCAGCGCGGGGCTCATGCGGCCGGCACCGTAGAAGGCGTAGAAGCCTTCGCTGGCGAGCTTCGGGTAGCCGAGCTCGGCGATGGTGGGCAGGTCCGGTGCGGCCGAGGCACGCTTGGGCGCCGAGATGCAGATGATGCGCAGCTTGTCGCCGCGATGGTGGGTGAGGAAGTCGGTGAGACCGCCGCAGCCCGCCGGCGCGTGGCCAGCCGAGAGATCCGCGATCAGCGGCGCGGCACCCTTGTAGGCCACCGGCTCCAGCGGAATGCCGATCGCCTGGCCGAGTTCCACGCCGAAGAAGTGGGTGGAGCTGCCCATCGCGGTCGAGCCGAAGCTGTGGCGCTTCGGGTTCTTCTTCAGCCACTCGATGTACTCGGGCAGCGTCTTGGCACCGATGGTGGGCGACACGACGAAGACCGTCGACACGGTGCCCGCCATCGTGATCGGGGCGAGATCCTTGTCGAGGTCGTAGGGCAGCACCTTCTTGGTGGCCTTCTGGGCCGTGGTGGCGGCGCTGGGGGCGTAGAGGATCACCGAGCCGTCGGTCGGGCCCTTGGCCACGAAGTCGTTGGCCACGGTGCCGCTGGCGCCGGCGCGGTTCTCGACGAGCACATTGATGCCCAGGCGCTCCTTGAGCTTCTCGGCAATCAGGCGGCCCATCACGTCGGTACCACCGCCGGCCGGGTAGCCGACGATCATGCGCACCGGGCCCGAGGGCAGCGACTGGGCGAGCGTGGGCGCGGGCAGCGTGGCGGCCAGGGTGGCGGCGCCCGCCGCGGAAAGCACCTTGCGGCGGTCGGGATCGAAACTCATGCGGAAAGACTCCAGGGGGAAGGGAGGAAAAGCTTGCGTTCACATCGATCGATGCCGGCGCCGGCGAGCGACCGGCGCCGGCCGGGGCATCACTCGGGTTCGACGCCCGCCGCCTTCATGATCCCGGTCATCTGGGTGATCAGGTTGGTCTGGCGGGTGAGCATCTCGGCGGGTGTGGAGGTCAGCACCTCGAGGCCCACGCCGAGCAGGCGCTGCTTGGTGTCGGGTGCATCGACCACCGCGCGCAGCTCCTTGTTCCACAGGTTGACCAGGGCGGGGCTCATCTTCGAGGGGCCGTAGAAGCCGTAGAAGCCCTCGTAGGTGAGCTTGGGGTAGCCGAGCTCGGCGATGGTGGGCAGATCGGGGGCGGCCTGCGCGCGCTTGGGCGCGCCGATCGCGATGATGCGCATCTTGTCGGCGCGGTGGTGCGTGAGGAAATCCGAGACGCCACCGCAGCCGGCGGCGGCGTGGCCCGCCGAGAGGTCGGCGATCAGCGGGCCGGCGCCCTTGTAGGCGACGGGCTCGAGCGGGATACCGATCTCGCGGCCCATCAGCACGCCGAAGAAGTGGGTCATGCTGCCCATTGCGGTCGTGCCGAAGTTCTGGCGCTTCGGGTTCTTCTTGAGCCACTCGATGTACTCGGGGAAGGTCTTCACGCCGATCGTCGAAGACACCACGTAAGCCACCGAGACCGTGCCGGTGAGGCCGATGGCCACCAGGTCCTTCTCGACGTCGTAGGGCAGCTGCTTGCGGGTGACCCGCTGCGCGACCGTGGTGGCGCTGGTGCCGTACATCAGCAGCGAACCGTCGGCCGGGCCGTTCTTGAGCATCTCGCAGGCGAGGTTGCCGCTGTTGCCTGGCCGGTTGTCGACGATGATGTTCAGGCCGGTCTTCTCCTTGAGCTTCTCGACGATGATCCGGGCCATCACGTCGGTGCCGCCGCCGGCCGGGAAGCCGACCAGCACGCGGACGGTGCCGGTGGGCAGCGACTGCGCGAACGCCGACGGGCTGGCCGCGGCGGCCATCATCGCGCCCCCGGCAGCCAGGGTCTTTCTCCTGCCGATACTCACGGTCATCGCGGGTCTCCTGTGATTTCGATTTGCGGCGCCGTTGCCTCGGCGCGGGGAGCTCGCCCTGAGAAACTCGCGGGCGTCGATCGATCCTACCGTCGCGGTGCGCGGGCGTCGCCCGCCGGCATTCCGGGATCGCCCCTGTTTCCGCGTGGAGCGTCCGCTTCGCCGCGAATCGCCCCCTGGCCCTGGAGCCCGCCGTGCCGCCAACCACCGACCCTTCGCCCGACGCCGGACGCCGCCGCCTCGTCGCCGCGCCAACCGACCTCGCCGCCGGCATCTTCCTGCTGGTGGTGGCGGCGCTCGCCTGGTGGTTCGGCCAGAACCTCAAGGTCGGCACGGCCTACCGGATGGGTCCCGGTTACGCGCCGATCATGTTGTCCTGGATCGCTGGCGGCTTCGGCGCGGTGCTGGTGCTGAGTGCGCTGCTGCGCCGCGGTCCCGGGCTCGAGCGCTGGTGCCTGCGCCCGATGGCGCTGGTGCTCGGCGCCATGGTGGTGTTCGGCCTGTGCATCGAGCGCACCGGGCTGCTGGTCGCCTCGGCGCTCGCGGTCGCGCTGTCGGGGCTGGCCGCACCCTCGCCGCGCATCCGCGAGATCGTGATCCTCGCGCTGTGCATGGCGGCTTTCGCCTGCCTGCTCTTTCCCTTCGCCCTGAACCTGCCCCTGAAGATCTTCCCATGACCGAACTCCTCGGCAACCTCGCACTGGGATTCGGCGTCGCGCTGACCTGGCAGAACCTCGCCTACTGCCTGATCGGCACGCTGCTGGGCACCCTGATCGGCGTGCTGCCGGGCATCGGCCCGGTCACCACGATCGCGATGCTGCTGCCGATCACCTTCAAGCTCGAGCCAACCAGCGCGCTGATCATGCTCGCGGGCATCTACTACGGCAGCCAGTACGGTGGGTCGACCACCGCGATCCTGGTCAATCTCCCGGGCGAGGCCTCGTCGATCGTCACGACGCTCGACGGCCACCAGATGGCTCGGCGCGGCCGCGCCGGCGACGCGCTCGCGATCGCCGCGCTCGGCTCCTTCTTCGCCGGCTGCGTGGGCACGCTGCTGATCGCCGCCGGCGGCCCGCCGCTCGCGGGCCTCGCCCAGAAGTTCGGACCGGCCGAATACTTCTCGCTGATGGTGCTGGGCCTGGTGGCCGCGGTCGTGATGGCGCGCGGCTCGGTGCTGAAGTCCTTCGCGATGATCTTCTTCGGCCTGATGCTCGGGCTCATCGGCACCGATGTCGACACCGGCGCGATGCGCTACACCTTCGGCATCGGGGAGTTATCGGACGGGCTGAGTTTCGTCGCGCTGGCGATGGGCCTGTTCGGCATCGCCGAGATCCTGCGCAACCTCGACGGCGGCGGCGAGACCGATCGCACAGTGCTCGACGGCAAGGTCACCGGCCTGTGGCCCTCGATGCGCACGCTGCGCGATGCGGTGCCGGCGGTGCTGCGCGGCACGGGCCTGGGTTCGGTGCTCGGCCTGCTGCCCGGCGGCGGCGCGGTGCTGGCGTCCTTCGCGGCTTACACGCTCGAGAAGAAGATCGCGAAGGACCCGTCGCGCTTCGGCCAGGGCGCCCTCGAGGGCGTGGCCGGGCCCGAGTCGGCCAACAACGCGGCGGCGCAGACCTCGTTCATTCCGATGCTCACGCTGGGCATTCCATCCAATGCCGTGATGGCGCTGATGGTGGGCGCGATGATCATCCAGGGCATCGAGCCCGGCCCCGAGGTGATGACCAAGCGGCCCGAGCTCTTCTGGGGAATGATCGCCAGCATGTGGGTAGGCAACCTGATGCTGGTGATCATCAACCTGCCGATGATCGGGATGTGGGTGTCGCTGCTGCGCGTGCCCTACCGCCTGATGTTCCCGGCGATCGTGCTGTTCTGCTGCATCGGCGTGTATACGCTGAACAACTCGACCTTCGAGGTGATGATGGCCGCGGGCTTCGGCCTGATGGGCTACATGCTGCTGAAGTTCGGCTTCGAACCCACGCCGCTGCTGCTCGGCTTCGTGCTGGGACCGCTGATGGAGGAGAACCTGCGCCGCGCGATGCGCTACGCGCAGGGCGACCCGATGGTCTTCGTGGAACGGCCGCTGAGCGCCTCGCTGCTGGCCGTGGCCGTGCTGCTGCTGGTGATCGTGCTGCTGCCGGCCATCCGTCGCAAGCGCGAGGACGTGTTCACCGAGTAGGCGCGGGGGGCTGGCCGGAGGGGCCCGGGCACTCGCTGGCCCGCGCGGCGCTCGCTGGGCCGCGGTCTCCCGAAGCGGCCCGCGAGGATCAGCTGCCCACGAAGCGCTGGATCTTCGCGCGCTTGTCGGCGGGCAGCTCGACGAACTGCACGCCGATCTTGAAGGAGCCCTGCTTGCTCACGAACACGCTGTGGGTGACCTTGCCCTCGAAGTCGATCATCTGACGTTCGCTGAGCGACACCGGCAGGTTCATGCGGATCTTGCAGGGCGTCCCGGGCGTCGGATTGGTGGGGCACAGCACCCCGAGGCCGCCCACCGAGATGTCGAGCGTGAGGATCTCGACCGGCCGCTGACCGGGCATCGCCATCAGGGCGGGTGTGCGCAGCACCTTTCGCTCGAACTGGCGGCGTTCGATGCCCGCGATGGTCTGTTCGGCGGCGGGGGTATTCTGTTCGTCCATGGCGTGGCAGACCGGCAGGTGGTGCAGTGGACGAGTGTAGCCCGATCGCCGCCGAACGGCCGGTGCCCGGACGACGAACGGGGCCCTGTCGGGCCGGCCGGCAGGCTCCGCGAGAACCATGTCACGAATCAGGCCGCCAACCCGGCCCACACACCCACGATGAGGGACTTCCGATGAGCCTGGCCCGATGAGCGAGTTCCAATGAGCGAAGCCCGATGAGCGAAGCCCGATGAGCGAAGCCCGATGAGCGCCGAGCAACCCGCGCCTTCCCCGTCACCGACACCCGCCTCGCCGCCGGGCTCGGCGGCGCGCTGGTACCACACCAGCGTTGCCGCCTTCATGGCGCCGGCCGGCATCCAGTCGGTGATGCTCGCCTGGCTGCTCGCGATCGAGCTCGGCCAGCCGGCCGCGCGCTTCGGGTTCACGCAGATGCTCGGCCAGCTGCCTGCGCTGCTGCTGCTGATGGTGGGCGGCTGGCTTGCCGATCGGGTGGACGCGCGGCGCGTGCTGATCGGCGCGCAGCTCGTGGCGCTGGTGATGCCGCTCACGCTCGCAACCGCGCTGGCCCGCGGTGCCCTCGGCGAGGCGCTGGTGCTGCTCTACGCGCTCGCCTGGGGCGTCGTCAGCGCCTTCGCGATGCCGGCGCGCGACGGGCTGCTCAATCGGGTGGCCGGCGGCCAGGTGCAGCGGATGGTCACGGTCGCGATCGGCGTGCAGTTCGGCACGCAGATGCTCGGCCAGCTGCTCGCCGGACGAGCCGGCAGCTGGGGACCCGTGGCGATCCTGCTCGCCCAGGCCGCGATGCTGGCACTGGGTGTGTATGCCGCGTGGCGGCTGCCCGCAGCCCTTCCATCGACACCGCGCGCGGGGCGTGGCTCGGTCGCCGGCGAGATCGTCGGCGGCTTCGCGCTGCTGTTCACCGACCGCACCATCCGCGCCACCTTCCTGCTGCTCGTGGGGATGGGCGTGTTCTTCGCGGGCGTGATGGTGGTGCTGATCCCGCTGGCGGTGCGCGACCTGTACGGCGGCGGCGCACCCGACATCGCGGTCGCGCTGGTGGCCTTCGGGCTGGGGACGCTGGCGAGCATCGCGCTGCTGATCCGCCGTGGCGGCGTGGCGGTCCCGGGCCGTGCGCTGTGCCTGTCGCAGTTCGCCGGCTGCCTCGCGCTCACGCCGATCGCGGCCGACATCGGCCTGTGGGCCTTCGACGCCTGCATCTTCGTCTGGGGCATGTGCGGCGGCCTGGCCATGACGATGTCGCGCACCATCCTGCAGGAGAACGCGCCGGCCAGCCATCGGTCGCGCGTGATGGCGGCCTTCTCGGTGGCGAGCGCGGGCGGCGCGCCGATCGGTTCGCTGCTGATGGGGCTGGTGATCGGCGCGCTCGGGGTGCGCGCGGCGGTGCTGGTCCCGATCGCGGGCGTGGCGCTGACCACGATCGGGGTGATGAGCACGCACCCGCTTTGGCGGCTGCGCTCGCAGGGTCGCTAGGCGCAGCGCCTCACCGCGAGGCGCTGCGCGTCAAGGCCGCCTAGGCGGCCCGGCGGATCTCGCGCACGATCGCCACCGGCGCGCCTGCACCCTCGTAGCGGGCGATCGCCTGCGCCTGCGCCTGGCGCACCTTCTCGACATTCGCATGCTTGACGTGGCCGAAGCCGCGAATCTGGTCGACGGAGGCCGCGATCGCCACGGCCTCGCCCAGGCGCTCGGCCGACAGCCGCGCGAGCACACGCTCGATCAGGCCGATGTACTCGCCGATCAGCGCACGCTCCATGCGCCGTTCCTCGGTGCGGCCGAAGATATCGAGCGGGCCGCCGCGCAGGAACTTCAGCTTCGCGAGCACGCGCATCGCGCCCAGCATCCACGCACCGTACTCGCGCTTCACCAGCCGACCGGTCTCGGGGTCGCGGCGCGCCAGCAGCGGCGGCGCGAGGTTGAAGCCCAGCCGCGGGCTGCCCTCGAACTGGGCCGACAGCCGCGCGAGGAAAGCGGGGTCGCTGTAGAGCCGCGCCACCTCGTACTCGTCCTTGTAGGCCATCAGCTTGTGCAGGCCCCGCGCCACCGCGCTGGCCAGCGGCAGGCCCTCGGCGGCCGGGCCGAGCGCGCGCTCGGCCGCCGCCACCTTCTCGACGAAAGCCGCATAGCGCGCCGCGTAGGCCTCGTCCTGCCAGGCGACCAGGCGGGCGCGTCGGTCGGCGACCAGCGCCTCGAAGGACGGCGGCTCGGGCGCGCGGTTCGGCGCCGGCATCGCACCGGCATCGGCGAGCAGGCGCAGCACCGCCTCGGGCTCGTGCGCCCACAGGCGGCCGAGCCGGAAGGCGCGCAGGTTGAAGGGCACCTGCACGCCGTTGAGCTCGATCGCCCGCTCGATGGCGGGCACGCCCACCGGCAGCCAGCCGCGCTGGGCCGCCACGCCGACCATCAGCATGTTCGAGGCGATCGTGTCGCCCATCAGCGCGAGCGCGATG
>JBIIHU010000041.1:0-18123 GCA_044235405.1 Burkholderiaceae bacterium | reverse complement strand
CGATGTGGCCGCGGCGCTCGGCATCGGCGGTTTCGAGGGCGCCGAGAACTTCGACACGATCGCCGGCTTCCTGATGTATTCGCTGCGCAAGCTGCCGCGGCGCACCGACGCCGTGAGCTGGGCCGGCTGGAAGTTCGAGGTGGTCGACATCGAGCAGTTCCGCATCAACCAGGTGCTCGTGACCCGCGAGACCGACGGCTGAGTGGTGCTCGTGACCCGCGAGACCGACGGCTGAGCAGGCGTTCGCCGCGAGCGTCGTTCACGCCCCCCGATCGCCTGTTCCGGTGCGGCTGCGCGCGACACGGCCCAGCGGCTCGATCGGCAGTTCGTCCGGCCGCTCGAGCGCCGAGGCGAGGTCCTCGGCCATCGCCTCGCACTCGCCGATCGCGCGTCGCCAGTCGCGAAGCCGGCGGTCATGGTCCAGCCCGTAGCGATGAAAATCCTGGCGTTCGGGCAGCCGCCCCCCGGGCAGCCTCGCGAGCAGCGCGGGCGAAGGCACCGCGAGCACGAGTCGGTCGAGCCAGTCGCGGTCGCGCGGGCCCAGCCCGTGGCGGCGCCATGGCAGGAACTTGTCGAGCCAGCCTGCCGTCACCCGTGGCACGAAATGGGGCATCAGCGCGATGCCCTCGAGTGCGCGCCAGTCCCAGTGCAGGTGGTAGTCGATCAGGCCGCCGTCCCAGTAGGACCCCGGCGGGGCGCCGGCGATGTCGCGTACCGGCTGCGCCACCCGCGGAATGCTGCCGGAGGCGAGCAGCGCATCCTTGAGATTGCCGGCTGCCAGCGCGACACGACGGGTGCCGAAGGCATCGGCGGGCGCGCCGGCGCAGGTCGGCGCGGGGGCGCTGTCGAAGATCACGCGCTCGAGCCATCCGGCGAGGCGATCGCGCGCGAGCAGGTTGGCGAGCGCGGCCCCGGCGAAGAAGGCGCTCTCGCGCGCCGGAGCCCGACGGGCCCTGGCCGCGACGATCAGCAGTCGCATGCCGGGGGCGAGATCGGCGAGCGCTGCCTGCGGATCATCGCCGATCAGCTCGCGCACCATCGCGCGGCACACCGCCGAGACCTGCGCCGGCGATGGCCGTTCGGGATAGCGCTGCCCCTCGAGGTAGGCATGCTCGAGCCTTGCGAGCGCCGCCAGCGGATCGCGCCGCGCCGCCGCTGCCATTCGCCACGCGCCCACCGAGGCGCCGACCAGCACCCGGCTGCGCGGTGCGCGGGGCAGCCAGTGAGCGAACAGGAAGCGATCGAGAGGCAGCAGCGCCAGACCCTTGGGGCCGCCGGCTGCCGCGGGCACCGCGGCGACGTCCTCGGCGCGCAGGCCGCGTTCGGCGATCAGCCGCGCCGCCACCGGACCGGCGATCAGCCGCAGCGAGGGTTCGCGCCGTCGTCGCGGCGCCGGTCCGCGGTGCGGCGACGATGCCGTCATCGGTGCAACAGGTGTCGCGGCCCGGCGGGGCGACTCATGATGCGCGGCTGCCGGCCGGGCGTGGCCTGCTGTGCAGCCGGAGCATGGCCGCCTCGAGGCGGCCGGCCAGGCAATCGGGCACGATCTCGAGGCTGCGCTCGAGCTCGGCGTCGATCGCGGCGCGCTCGTCGCGCCGGGGCGGGTGCAGCACGAAATCGGCGACCTGCTGCTGCAGGCCGAGGGTGCGCGGATGGCCGATGCCCAGCCGCAGGCGCCAGAAGCCGGGTTCGCCGAGCGCGGCCGCGATGTCCTTGAGCCCGTTGTGGCCGGCGCTACCCCCACCGAGCTTCAGGCGACAGTCGCCCGGCGGCAGATCGAGTTCGTCGTGGACCACGAGGATCTCGGCCGGCGCGATCCGGTAGAAGGCCGCGAGGGCCGATACCGCGCGGCCGGATCGGTTCATGAAGGTGCCCGGCTTGAGCAGCCAGACCGACGCGCCGTGCAGGCTGGCGCGTGCCGCCTCGCCGTGAAACTTCGCTTCGCGCGTGAAGCGCGTGCCCGCGCGTCGCGCGAGCTCGTCGACCCACCAGAAACCCGCGTTGTGGCGGGTGTCCTCGTACTCGGGGCCGATGTTGCCGAGCCCGGCGATCAGGCGGATGGCCGACATGATGGCGAAGGGGCCCGCCCGCGAGCGGGCCCGCTCGCGGCAGCCTTACTTCTTGCCTTTCTTGGCGGGCGCGGCGGCTGCCGGGGTCTCTTCGGGGGCCGGCGGCACCGTCACGGTGATGACCGCGGGATTCTCGCGGCCACCGAGCACCGCCTTGACGCCCTCGGGCAGCGGGATGTCGCGCACGTGCACGGTCTGGCCGACCTGCAGGTTGGCGAGATCGACCGACACGAACTCGGGCAGGTCGGCCGGCAGGCACGACACCGTGATCTCGGTGATCACGTGGCTGATGATCGCCGCCGACAGCTTGACGGCCGGCGAGTTCTCCTGGTTGGCGAAGTGCAACGGCACCTTAAGCACGATCTTCTGGTCGGCGGCCACGCGCTGGAAGTCGATGTGCTGGACCACCGGCTTGTAGGGATGCCATTGCACGGCGCGCAGCAGCACCCGCTCGGGCTTGCCGTCGAGTTCCATGTCGAGGATCGAAGCGTGGAAGGCCTCGACCCGCAGTGCATGGTAGAGCGGGTTGTGATCGAGCTCGATCATCGTGGGCGTGGCGTTGCCGCCATAAAGGATGCCCGGGACCTTGGCGGCACGACGCAGGCGGCGGCTCGCACCGGAACCCTGCAGCTGACGCGTCTGAGCGATGACTTTCATCGCGTTCTCCTGAAAAAGCCCCGAGGTCCGCGACCAGAACGTCCGGGGCGTTGCGAAAGCCGGTGCCGCGAGGCAGCCGGCCGGTAAGGTTGATCGGGGATGCGCCCGCCCGGCGGCAGGCGCGCCCGGTCGGTCAGTCGACGAACAGCGACGACACGGAGTCGGCGCGATTGATGCGCAGGATCGTCTCGGCCAGCAGCTGCGCGCAGCTGAGCACGCGGATCTTGCTGGACGCGCGCGCATCCTTGGGCAGCGGGATGGTGTCGGTGACCACCAGCTCGTCGAGCGGCGAGCTTGCGATGCGATCGACCGCGCCGCCCGACAGCACCGGGTGGGTGCAGTAAGCGAGCACGCGCTGGGCGCCCTGCTGCTTGAGGGCCGCCGCCGCCTTCACCAGCGTGTTGGCGGTATCGACCATGTCGTCCATGATGACGCAGGTGCGGCCGCTGACATCGCCGATGATGTTCATGACCTCGGCGACATTGGCCTTGGGCCGGCGCTTGTCGATGATCGCGAGATCGCAGTCGAGGCGCTTGGCGAGCGCGCGCGCCCGCACCACGCCGCCGACGTCCGGCGAGACCACCATCACATTGTCGAACTGCTGCTTGTGCACGTCGGCGAGCAGCAGCGGCGCGGCGTAGATGTTGTCGACAGGGATGTCGAAGAAGCCCTGGATCTGGTCGGCATGCAGGTCCATCGTCAGCACCCGCTCGACGCCGGCGATCTGAAGCATGTTCGCCACCACCTTGGCGCTGATGGCCACGCGCATCGAGCGAACGCGGCGATCCTGGCGGGCATAGCCGAAATAGGGTAGCGCCGCCGTGATGCGCCCGGCCGACGCGCGCTTGAGCGCATCGACCATGATCATGACCTCCATCAGGTGGTCATTGGTGGGCGCGCAGGTGGACTGCAGCACGAAGACATCCTTGCCGCGGACGTTCTCGAGGATCTCGACCATGACCTCGCCGTCGGAGAAACGCCCGACGGTTGCCTTGCCCAGTGGCAGGTGCAGGTGCGAGGCGACCTCGCTGGCGAGTTTCGGATTGGCGTTGCCCGTGAAGACCATCAGCCCTTCGGGCGACAAGCCTTCGGCGTTGTGGCGCGCAGCCAGCAGCATGGTCGGATCCGGTGAGCGATGAGATGGGACGAAGATGCTTGGCTGGGGAGGAAGGATTCGAACCCTCGAATGCCGGAATCAAAATCCGGTGCCTTAACCAACTTGGCGACTCCCCAGCGGTTCTTGGCGACTGCCGGGGTCGGCGTTCGACCCCTTCAGCCGGCGCGGGAACCGGCCGCGCTGTCCTGACTGCCTGCTGCCTGCGATGGCCGGGAAACCCGGCCGGACGCCCAATCGCGAAGCGGGTGCTTCTGCAGCGACCGCAGCACTCGGACCACCAGGCCCTGCGCGTTGCGACGCCGGGGAATTCGCTCCACGAGAGCGACGCCCCGGGCGTGGTCGGGAACCGGCACGAAGAGGCACGAACCCGATCCGGTCATGCGCGCCAGCGAGGGGTCAAGGCCCACCTCGCCCGCTGCCTGCCTGAGGAGCCCTAGCGCCTGTGCCACCCGCGGGTAGCGCGCCTCGACCACCAACTGCAGATCGTTGCGGCCCGATTCAGCCGACAACGCTCGCGAAAGACCGTCGATTGTAAGGGGAGGGGTATTCCGAGTCAATTCGGGGGCACCGAAGACCGCGGCCGTGGGCACGTGCTGCGCCGGGATCGCGAGCACGAACCAGCGCGGCGGCAGCGTCACCGGGACGAGCCGTTCGCCGACGCCGGTCGCCCAGGCGTTGTCGCCACGCACGAAGACCGGCACGTCGGCGCCGAGCGCGAGCCCGAGTTCGGCAAGGCGTTCGAGGGGCCAGTCGAGCGCCCACAGCCGGTTAAGGCCGAGCAGGACGGTGGCGGCGTCGGAGCTGCCGCCGCCGAGACCGCCACCCATCGGGACCCGCTTGCGCAGTGCGATGCGCACGCCGAAGCGGGTGCCGCTGGCGCGTGCAAGGAGGCTGGCCGCGCGCACCGTGAGATCGGTCTCGGCGGGTACGCCGGGGATCGGGGTGGCGAGTTCGATGCGCCCGTCGTCACGGCGGGCGAGGTCGATCGAATCGGCCAGGTCGATGAACTGGAACAGGGTCTCGAGCAGGTGATAGCCATCGGCCCGCCGCCCGGTCACGTGCAGCAGGAGGTTGAGCTTGGCGGGCGCCGGCAGGTGGCGCAGCTCGAGCAGCGACGGATGACGGGACATGGACCGGCGCGCGGGGCTTGCGCTCAGGGGCGGGGGGCCTCGGCGAGCGCCTCGTCGACCAGCAGCCGAAGCTCGACCTCGCGTACCGCGGCCGTGGCGGGCTGCGCGCCAGTCGCCGGCCAGCGCAGCACCAGACGGCGTGGCAACCCGTCCTGCCAGGTCTCGATCGCGACCTGCCAGCCGGAATCCTCGAACGCGAGCGGCTGCGGCCGGCCGGCGGGAGCCGCCAGCCAGCGCGGCAGTTCAGCCAGCGGCGCGGGCCATCCGAAGGCGCGCCGGGTGAGGACTTCGGGGTGATCGGCGCGGATCTGCCGGCCATCGGCGGTGGTGAGCAACGCCTCGCCGGGGGCGACCGTCGCCACGGCCAGCGTCTGACCCAGCGGCGAGGAGACCTCGAGTTCGCTTCGCTGCGCCCCAACCCGCAGCACGAAGCGCCCGATCGCGCGCTGACCGGCCTCGTCGTCGGCGGACTCGCGCCAGGTCACCGAGAATCGGCCTGCGTAGTGCAGCCCGGCAGCTTGCGCCGGGGCCGCGGCAGCGGCAGCCGGCGGGGAGGCCGACTCTTGCGTCGTTGCGCTGGCCGATTCCGGGGCCGCGGCCGCCTGCGCGGTGCCGCTTGGCGCAGCCGCTGCCGCGGCCGGTGGCGACAGGTCGCCCTGCGTCGCGCAGCCGCCAAGGGCCAGCAGCAGGGTCAGGAAGGCGAGCCGCGTCGCCCCGCTAGAGCGCCACATTGAGGCGGGCCAGGGTGTCCCGGAGTGTCCGGTTGTCGGGCTCGCGGGCTCGCGCCTCGGTCCACAACCGTCGCGCCTCGTCGAGGCGGCCGATCGTCCAGAGCACTTCGCCGAGGTGGGCGGCGATCTCGGCGTCCGGGCTCAGCGCGTAGGCCCGGCGAAGGAAGTCGACCGCCCGCTCGGGCTGGCCGCGCCGGTAGAGCACCCAGCCCATGCTGTCGAGGATATGGGGGTCCTCGGGCGCGAGCTGCAGCGCCCGCTCGATCAGGGCCTGGGCCTCCTCGAGGCGCAGGCCGCGATCGGCCAGGCTGTAGCCGAGCGCGTTGTGCGCATGCGCGTGATCGGGGCGGGCACGGATCAGCCGCCGCAGGCTCGCCTCCATGGCCTCGAGGCGATCGAGGCGCTCGGCGGCCATCGCGTGGTCGTAGAGCAGGTCGAGGTTGTCGGGCTGGCTGGCGAGGGTGCGGTCGAGCAGCTCGAAGGCCTGCACGGGTTGTCCGGCCTCGCGCAGCACCTGCGCTTCGGTGGCGACGAGCTGGGCCTGCTCGCGCGGCGAACCCGCGTTGACACCGCGCAGCAGCGCGCGCGCCGCGTCGGCCGCGCCGTTGCGGGCCATCAGCACCGCGCGACGCATCAGCGCCTGCAGCGCCTGTTCGCCCTCGTCGATGCGTTCGAGCCAGGCGATCGCCTGCCCGAGGTCGCGCCGGTCCTCGGCGATCTGAGCGAGCAGCAGGTAGGCCGCCGCGTTGTCGCGCGTCACGGTAGCGGGCAGCGCGAGGATACGCTGCAGGTAGCCGGTGGCCGCGTCGGGCTGCCGGTTCTGCCAGGCGATCTGCGCGAGCGTGAAGAGCACCGTGGGGTTGTCGGGCTGCTCGACCAGCGCGGCCTCGAGCGCGCGCCGGGCGTCGTCGGGCCGGCCGGCGCCCGCCAGCAGCCGGGCGTACTGGTAGCGCGCCTCGAGCGCACGCGGATACGCGCCGATGAAGGCCTCGAGTACCCTCAACGCCCCGGCGGTACCCGCGGCCGTGGCCTGCACGAGCTGCGCCGTGAGCATCGCGATACGCTCGTCGTCGGGTTTGAGGGCGAGGGCGCGCCCGGCCTCGAGTGCCGCACGGTCGGCTAGGCCCGCGGCCTGTGCCTGGCCCGCGAGCGCCAGGCGGGCGGCCGCCGACGCGGTGTCGGGGGCCGCGAGCTCGTCGAGGAAGGCGAAGGCCGCGCTGCGGTCGGGGCTGCGCGCGAGTGCGCGCTGCAGCAGGGCATAGGCCTCGTCGAGCGTGCCTGCGCTGCGGGCTGCGGCAAGCCGCCGCTGCGCGATCGGGCGCGCTTCGTCGAGACGCCCTGAGCCGATCAGCAGGCTCTCGAGGGTCTGGGCTGCGCTCGGGGTGTCCGGGGCGAGCTCGTGCCAAAGCCGCGCGGCCTGCAGCGCCCGTTCGATCGAGCGCTCGCTCAGGGCGAGTTCCGTGGCGCGCCGGGCGAGTCGCGGGTCGCGGATCTTGCGGGCGAGCCCCAGGTAGGTGGCGGTGGCGCTCGCGGTCTGCCCGCGCTGCGCGGCGATCTCGGAAGCCAGCAGCTGGAAGACGATCTCGGGCGTGAGATCGGCGCCCGGTACTGGGCCGCTGTCGCTGGGTTGCAGCGTGCGCTGCGCTGCCGGGCGCCCCGGCCGGGCGGCTGGCCGCGCGGGCTGCGCCGGTTGCGACGCGGCGGGTGCGCTCTGCGCGCCATCCTGGGCGAGCGCGATGCCGATCGGGGAAAGCGCACGCAGGAGCCGGCCTGGCAGGCGCGGGTCGGATGAGCCCGGCGAGCAGCTGGCGGGGGCTTGCCAGGGGCCGGCAAGTGCCAGCCCAAGCAGCAGCGCGCCCGCGACGAGCCCCGGCCGCGGCCGACGCGAACCGGTAGCACCTCGGACGGCGCGCGTCGGGCAGGACGGAATCATGCGGGGATCTTAGGTTCAATTACACTCGGCGGCAACCAGCCCATGCCTGAACTCCCCGAAGTCGAAGTGGTTGCCCGCGGCCTGCGCGCGCGGGTGCTCGGTCGCAGCGTGCGCGGCGCGCAGCTGCGCACGCCGAGCCTGCGCTGGCCCGTGCCGCCGGCGCTGCCCGCGCTGCTCGCGGGGCGCCGCATCGATCGCATCGATCGGCGCGGCAAGTATCTGCTGCTGCACATGGGGGGTGGCGCGCTCATCGTGCACCTCGGCATGTCGGGCAACCTGCGCTACCTCGAGCACTGGGAACCCCCGCAGCGCCACGATCATCTCGACATCGAGCTCGCTCCGGGCTGGCTGCGGCTGCACGACCCGCGTCGCTTCGGCGCCGTGCTCTGGCACGACACGGCGCACGGTCCGCTGCGGGAGCATCCGCTGCTCGCCCGGCTCGGCGTCGAGCCGCTGGAGCCGGGTTTCGATGGCGCGCTGCTGCATCGTGGCACCCGCGGGCGGCGGGTCGCGATCAAGCAGCTGCTGCTCGCCGGCCAGGTGGTGGTAGGGGTGGGCAACATCTATGCCTCCGAGAGCCTTTTTCGCGCCGGCATCCGCCCCACGACCCGGGCGGCGCGCCTGTCGCGCGAGCGCTGCGAGCGGCTGGCCACAGCCATCCGCGCCACGCTGTCCGAGGCGATCGCGCGCGGCGGCAGCACGCTGCGCGACTTCGCCGACGCCGACGGCGGCAGCGGCTATTTCCAGCTCGACTGCGCGGTGTACGGACGTCAGGGCCAGCCCTGCCGACGCTGCGCGACGCCGGTGCGCATGGCGCAGCAGCAGCAGCGCGCCACCTACTGGTGCCCGCGCTGCCAGACATGAGCCCCGCCGGGGGTTCGGCGCCGGACTTCGCCACGCGCCTGATCGCCTGGCAGCGCGAGCACGGCCGGCACGACCTTCCGTGGCAGGGGACGCGCGATGCCTACCGGATCTGGCTGTCGGAGATCATGCTGCAGCAGACCCAGGTCGCGACGGTCATTCCCTTCTACCGGCGCTTCACGCAGGCGTTCCCCGATGTCGCCGGTCTTGCCGATGCACCGCTCGAGCGCGTGCTCGAGCTCTGGAGCGGTCTCGGCTACTACCGCCGCGCGCGCCACCTGCATGCCGCGGCCCGTGCCGTGATGACCATGCACGGCGGGGTCTTCCCCACCGATGCCGCCACGCTGCAGACCCTGCCCGGCGTCGGGCGCTCCACCGCGGCGGCGGTCGCGGTGTTTTCGTCCGGCGAGCGCGCGGCGATCCTCGATGGCAACGTGAAGCGGGTGCTCAGCCGCCATCAGGCGATCGCGGGCGATCCCGGTAGTGTCGCGGTGCTGGCGCGCCTCTGGGCGCTGGCCGAGGAGCTCCTGCCCGACGCCGGCATCGAGGCCTATACCCAGGGGCTGATGGACCTTGGCGCCACGATCTGCACGCGCAGCCGGCCGGCATGCGGCCGCTGCCCGCTCGCCGGAACCTGCGCGGCGAGCGCGGCCGGCCAGACGGCCGCCTACCCCGGGCGGCGGGCCCGTCGCGTCGTGCCGCAGCGGCTGCTCGCGCCGCTGCTGATCGTCGATGGCGACGGCCGGGTGCTGTTGCAGCGACGACCCGACACCGGCATCTGGGCCGGCTTGTGGGGCCTGCCGGAGTGCGCCCGCGCACCCGCGACCGCCGAGGACGTCCTGGCGCATGCGCGCGAGCTGCTCGGCGGATCGGCGAACTTCGCGACGCGACCGCGCGCCTTGCCGGCCTTCGAGCACGCCCTGACCCATTTCCGTCTGTCGATCGAGGCCTGGCGCATCGACCTCGCCACGCCCGTGGTGCCTGCGCTCGTGGCCGAGCCGGTGCCGGTCGACGGCTCGCTGGCGGCATCCGCACCGGCACCTGTACCCGCACCAGCACCCGCACCCGTCGGCGGGTCCTGGCGGTGGCTGGCGACCGGCGAGGCGGCCACCGCTGCGCTCCCGCAGCCGGTTCGGGCGCTGCTGCTGGCGGTCGCCGCTGCCGTGAACCCCTGAATCCTGGCGCGACGAGCTGGCGTGCGCGGCTCGCTCAGGCCTGCCCGGGCTCGCGCCGGGCGAGCAGGTCGGCGACGATGCGAAGGCGCGCCAGCGGGTCGGTCAGCATCATCAGCCGCTGTCTGAAGGGCATCGGCCACGGCAGGATCTCGCCGAGTCGATTGGACACCCAGACCGCGCTGTCGAGGCGAAAAGGTTCGGCGATGCGCCGATCGAGCGCCTCGGGCTGCCGCGCGACCAGCTCGTCGGCGATCCGGCCGGCGAGCTCGCCCAGCGGGGCGAAGGCCTCGGGCAGCGGCAGTTCCGGGTCGGGAGCGATCGGTCGTACCCGGGCGACGATCAGGCCGTCGCGCTGCACCCGCCGCTCGAGGACCTCGAAGCGCCCCTCGCCTCGCACCCGCACCCGCAGCAGGCCGAGCTGCGTCATGTCGACTTCCTCGATCCGCGCGGCGCAGCCGGTGCTTTCATGTTCGGCAGGGGCGCCGACTTCGCCGCCATCGGTGATCAGGCAGATCCCGAAGGGCTCGCCGTCGCGCAGGCAGGCGCGTGCCATGTCCATGTAGCGCGCCTCGAAGATGCGCAGCGGCAGCGCGCCTTCGGGAAACAGCACCGTCCCCAGCGGGAAGATCGGCAGTTCTCGCGTGGTGTCCGAGCCGGCGGGGTCGTCGGCACCCGGCTGCGCGGATGCGCTCGAGGCGTCGTCGGTGCGCGAAGGCTGGTTCACCGGGTACCTTCAGAGGCCGCGACTGCGCAGCGCCAGCCCGCGGTGGCGGACCAGCACGTGCTCGGTGCGCCGAAAGCGCGTGGCGAGTTCCTGCGCGCACCACACCGAGCGGTGCTGGCCACCGGTGCAGCCGATCGCCACCGTCAGGTAGCTGCGGTGCTCCTGGATGTAGAAGGGCAGCCAGGTGTGCAGGAAGCCCGCGATGTGATCGACGAAGCGCACCACCGACGGGATCTGCCGCAGGTAGGCGTCGACCGGTGCATCGAGCCCGGTGAGCGGACGCAGGTCGGGCGAGTAGTGGGGGTTGGGCAGGCAGCGCGCATCGAAGGCGAGGTCGGCGTCGAGCGGGACCCCTTCCTTGAAGGCGAAGGACTCGAACAGCAGCGTCAGCGGGGCGCGTTCGGCGCCGACCACGTCGCGCACCCACTGGCGCAGCACGTTCGGATGCAGGTCGCTGGTGTCCAGGCTCAGACCAAGATCCTGCAGCACCGACATCACCTCGCGCTCGCGCGCGATCGCCTCGATCAGCGTGGCGCGCTCGTCGTCGCCGGGCGAGGGCAGCGACATCGGGTGGCGACGCCGGGTCTCGGCGTAGCGCTGGACCAGCGCGGTGGTGCTCGCGTTCAGGAAGATCGTCTTGACGTCGTGCCCCGCCGAGGCGAGCCGCCCGACCTGGTGACGCAGCTCATGCACCGATTCGCCGCTGCGCGCGTCGATCGCGACCGCGACGCGTTCGTGACCCGAGTCGCGCAGCGAGCCGATCAGGTCGGGCAGGAAGCGCACCGGCAGGTTGTCGACGCAGTAGAACCCGTCGTCCTCGAGCACGTTCAGGGCGATCGACTTGCCCGAGCCCGAGATGCCGGTGATCAGGACGACCCGCACGACCTGCCTCCGGCGGCATCCTGCTGCCCGATGAGCTGGTGCTGCCGCTCGACGAATTCGCGCGTGGTGTCGATGCCGCGCAGCGACAGCACGGTGCTGCGAACCGCCGCCTCGGTGAGCACCGCCATGTTGCGGCCGGCGGCCACCGGGATCACCACCTTGCGCACCGGCAGCCCGAGCACGTCCTGGGTGAGGGCCTCGAGCGGCAGCCGCTCGTACTCGTTCTCGAGCGTGCTGCGCCGCACCAGGTGCACGATGAGCTTGAGCCGCATCTTGCGACGGATCGAGGTCTCGCCGAAGATCGTGCGGATGTCGAGCAGGCCCAGGCCGCGCACCTCGAGCATGTTGCGCAGCAGCGGTGGGCAGCTGCCCTCGACCGCGTTGTGGGCGATTCGCCGGAAATCGACCACATCGTCGGCGATCAGGCCGTGCCCGCGGCTGATCAGCTCGAGCGCGAGTTCGCTCTTGCCCAGCCCCGACTCCCCGGAGATCAGCACGCCCAGGCCGAGCACATCCATGAACACCCCGTGCATCGAGGTGGTGTCGCCGGTCGCCTTGCCGAGCCAGCTGCGCAGGGTATCGATGATGCGCGCGCCGGGCAGCGGCGTGCCCAGCAGCGGCAGCCTGGCGGCCTCGCAGCGGGACACGAGTTCGGGCGCGGGCTGCTGGTCTTCGGCGACGATCAGCGCCGGCGGCCGCCCGCTGACGATGTCGTCGAGGATCGCCAGCCTGCGCGCGGGCTCCAGGTGCAGGTAGTAGGCGATCTCGGCCCCGCCGAAGACATGCATCCGCGAGGGATGGATCAGGTTCAGGTAGCCGAGAAGATCGGCCGGCGCCCCGTGGATCGGGGCGAGATCGCGGTCGGCGCCGGTGGCGCCAGCCAGCCAGCGCAGCGCCAGCGCCTCGCGGTTGGCCTCGACCATCTGGCCGACGGTGACCGAGGACATCGGGTGGTTGCCGGCGATGACCGGTTCAGGCCGCCGGGCGGTAGGGCGCCCAGGAAGCCAGGATCCGGTGGATCTGGGCGGGGTCCTCGCAGGTGAGGAGGCTCTCGCGGATGCTGCGGTCGGAGAGCAGTTCGGCGAGTTCGGAAAGGATCTCGAGGTGTTCCTCGGTGGCCTGTTCGGGCACCAGCAGGAACACCAGCAGCCGCACCGGCTGACCGTCGGGGGCGTCGAAGGGCAGCGGATCGCTCAGCCTGACCACCGCGGCCACGGCTTCGCGCAGTCCCTTGACACGGCCGTGGGGAATGGCCACGCCCTCGCCCAGGCCGGTGGAGCCGAGGCGCTCGCGGGCGAAAAGGGAGTCGAAGACCTTGCCGCGCTCGATCGCGTGATTGTTCTCGAACAGCAGACCTGCCTGCTCGAACAGGCGCTTCTTGCTCGTGACCGGCAGGTTGGTCACGACGTTGGTCGGCGGGAGCAGTCGGGCGAGTCGGCTCATCGTGTGCTGGCGCCGGCGGCGCGGCGCGCGCCGCAGGGGCGTGGACGCGACGGCAGTCGATGAATGAGCAGCGGATTATAGGGACCCTGCGATCGGCTGCGCAGCTTTTTCTTGCGCTGCACAAGAAAGCAACAGCGAGCGCGGGGAAGGGGTGGGTCAGCGAAAGCCCGCGGGGCGGCTGTCGCCCCGCGGGCCGCGCGGCATCTCAGGCGATCGGCGCGTGTTTCATCGACTCGTGGGCATGATCGGTGGTCTTGCCCTTGTGCTTGAGCACCAGACGGTCGAGCTTGTCGGCGAGGCTGTCGATGGCGGCGTAGAGATCGGCGTCGGTGGATTCGGCGAAGATCTCGCGGCCCGGCACGTGGATGGTGACTTCCGCCTTCTGGACGAGCTTGTCGACCGACAGCAGGACCTTGACGTCGATGACGCGATCGAAGTGGCGCGTGATGCGCACGAGCTTCTGGATCACGTAGTCGCGGATCGAGGCGGTGACCTCGAGGTGGTGGCCGCTGATCGAAAGGTTCATGGTGCCTCCTGAGAGAGCCCGCCGGGGGCGGGCCGGGTTGACGACCAGGCGATCCCGCGGCGGCCGGCCCCGGCGATCAGCTCGGGGCGGCCCGCGAAAGCATGCGGTTCATTAGAGCACCTTTCGCTGGGCCACGGGGGCAATCTGGAGAGCCTCCCTGTACTTGGCCACGGTCCGCCTGGCGACCACGATACCCTGCTCGCCGAGCATCTCGGCCAGCCGGCTGTCGGACAGCGGGTGCCGCGCATCCTCGGCGGCGATGAGCTGGCGGATCAGCGCCCGGATCGCGGTGCTCGAGGCCGCGCCACCGGTTTCGGTGGCCACATGGCTGCCGAAGAAGTACTTGAGCTCGAAGGTGCCCGATGGTGTGAGCATGTACTTCTGCGTGGTGACCCGCGAAACCGTCGACTCATGCAGGCCGAGCTCCTCGGCGATCTCGCGCAGGACCAGCGGTCGCATCGCGACCTCGCCGTGCGAGAAGAAGGCCCGCTGCCGCTCCACGATCGCCTGCGATACCCGCAGGATGGTGTCGAAGCGCTGCTGCACGTTCTTGATCAGCCAGCGTGCCTCCTGGAGCTGGGCGCCGAGCCCGCCGGCGCCCGCGCCTCGGTTGCGTCGCAGGACCTGCGCGTAAAGGTCGTTGACCCGCAGCTTCGGGAGCACCGCCGGGTTGAGCTGCGCCGCCCAGCCGCCGCGGCCGCGGCGCACGATCACGTCGGGCACCACATAGGCGGGCTCGTCGGTGGCGTACGCGGCTCCCGGGCGCGGATCGAGGCTGCGGATCAGGGCCTGCGCCTCGCGCAGCGCGTCGTCGTCGCAGTGCAGCAGGCGCTTGAGTCGCGCGAAATCCTTGGCGGCCAGCAGCGGCAGGTGGGCATCGACGATCGCGAGCGCCAGCCGGCGGGCAGCCTCGCCACCGGCGATCGTGGCCAGCGGGCGAGCCGCCAGCTGCAGGCGCAGGCTCTCGGCGAGATCGCGCGCGCCCACGCCCGTGGGCTCGAAGCTCTGCAGCAGCCGCAGCGCCATGCGCAGCTGTTCGGGCTCGATCTCCAGCGATTCGGGCAGCATCGCGCCAAGCTCCTCGAGCGAGGACTCGAGATAGCCGTCGTCGCCGAGGTTGTCGATCAGCAGCTCGACCAGTGCGCGGTCGAGCCGCGAGCACTGGGTGGCCGCCAGCTGCATCACGAGGTGGTCGCGCAGGCTGCCCCCGGCGGTCGCGAGCTGCGGCATCGCGCGGTCGTCGTTCTCGTCGTCGCCGCCGCGTCCGCCCTCGCCCTGCCAGCTCGGTTCCCAGTCGCCCCGGCTGTCGTCCCAGTCGCCGTCGGACCCGCCGTCGCCGCGTATCTCGCCGCTGGCGCCGTCAGCTTCCCGGGTCGCGTCGGGGCCGGCACCCGGAACGGGTTGCGCGGTGGCCGCGGCCTCGTGGCCGGCCGTGGGCATCGAGCCGCCGGCATCGAGCCGCACGGCATCGACGAAGGGATCGTCGAGCCGCTCGAGCAGCGGATTGTCGGCGAGGATCTGATCGAGCTCCTGGTTGAGTTCGAGCGTGGACAGCTGCAGCAGCCGGATCGACTGCTGCAGCTGCGGTGTCAGCGCCAGATGCTGGCCGAGCTTGAGCTGAAGCGAGGTCTTCAAGGACGATGGGATGGTGCGGACTGGGGAGGACGCGGCCCTGCGGACGCAGGTCCGCGCCTACATCCGGAAGTGCTCGCCGAGATAGACGCGCCGGACGCTTTCATTGGCGATGATGTCGTCCGGTCGGCCGGAAGCAAGAACAGTACCCGCGTTGATGATATACGCGCGGTCGCAAATGCCAAGGGTTTCGCGGACATTGTGGTCGGTGATCAGCACGCCGATGCCGCGTCCCTTGAGGAAGCGCACGATCCGCTGGATCTCGATCACCGCGATCGGGTCCACCCCGGCGAAGGGCTCGTCGAGCAGGATGAAGCGCGGCGAGTTGGCGAGCGCGCGCGCGATCTCGACGCGCCGGCGTTCGCCGCCGGACAGCGACAGCGCGGCGCTGTCGCGGATGCCGGCGATCTGCAGGTCGTCGAGCAGCGTGGCAAGGCGCGCCTCGATCTCGGCCGCGGGCAGCGGGCGGCCGTCGGCCCCGGGCTGCAGTTCGAGCACCGCGCGGATGTTCTCCTCGACACTCATCCGGCGAAAGACCGAGGCCTCCTGCGGCAGGTAGGACAGGCCGATGCGCGCGCGCCGATGGATCGGCAGCCGGCCGATCGGGCGCGCGTCGAGCTCGATGCTGCCGGCGTCGCAGGGCACCAGGCCGACGATCATGTAGAAGCAGGTGGTCTTGCCCGCGCCGTTGGGACCGAGCAGTCCGACGACCTCGCCGCTGCGCACCTCGAGGGAGACGTCGCGCACGACCACCCGGCCCCCGTAGGCCTTCATCAGGTGGCTGGCCGCGAGACGGCTGGCCGCGGAGACCGCCGACGGCTCGCCGGCGGGCAGCGGCGCGCTGGACTCCATCAGGGGCGGGCGACGCCCGGCGCGGGCCGCAGCGTCGCGGGCGGCGCCGGCGTGGCGGCGGGCTCGCCGCGGGGCTGGATGATCACCCGCACGCGGCCTGCGGGGTTCTCGGGGGTGACGCCGCGCTCGTTGCCGTCGACCGTGAAGATCTCGCGCCGGGAATCGTAGACGACCAGCGCGCCATGGACCTCATCGGTGACGCGGGTGCCGTCGAGGCGTCTGAGCAGGGCGCGGTCGCGCAGGCGCACGAGCTCGGCCTTGCCGTCGTAGTCGAGCTCGCGCGCCCGCCCTTCGACGTAGAACTCTCCGCCGTCGCGCTTCTGCCGGAAGGTGGCCGGATCGCCGGTCGCGGTGGCGAACTGGTAGCCGTCGGCGTCCTGGCGCATGAGGATGCGATCGGCGCGAATGATCAGGGTGCCGCGCGTGAGCGTGACGCGCCCGGTGAACACGTTGGTCTGACGGACGTCGTCGTAGTGCATCGCGTCGGCCTCGACCTGCGTGGGCTTGTCGCGATCGGCGCGCTCGGCGAGGGCCGGCCCGGCACCTGCCAGCAGCACGGCGGCGAGCAGCAGGGCGATCGGCAGCGCGGGCGCCGTCGGCGTCGGAGGGGTCATCGGGAGGACTGGGAGGAGGGGGCGGCGGCGGACCCGGACGCGGCCCAGAGGCCCCGCACGCTCGCGAGAAGCCTGAAGCTGCGCGACGGATTATCGAATTCCATGCCGACGCCCGTCAACACGGAGCCGCCCTGCTCGATGCGCACCGGTCGGTCGGTTCGGGCGAGTTCGCTGCCGGCGACGAGCACCAGCGCGTCGGTGCTCAGGCGCAGCGCCGCGGCGTCGTCCGGAGCGCCGCGCACCAGCAGCACGTTGCCCTCGAGCAGGGTCTCGTCGCCGCGGCCCTGCGAGCGTCCGCGATCGGCCCGCAACGTGACCCTCGGCCGCCCGGGGTCGAGGCTGACCAGCGTCGGCAGGGTGAACACGCTGCTGTCGTCGACCGGAAAATGCTCCAGGCGCTGCGCGGCCATCCGGAAGGTCGGCTGGCCCTGTTCGTCGAGGCGGGTCAGCGAGAAGCGCTCGACGAAGTAGTCCGGGCGTCCCGGGTCGGGGCGCGCACCGGGCCCGCCCTGGCCGAGTTCGGCCTCGCGGGCGAGGTAGGCGGTGAAGCCGGCCAGGACCAGCAGCAGCAGCACCGAGAGCAGCGCCGCGATCCGGTCCTGAAGGCGGGTTCGCATGATGGTCGCGGCAGCCTCAGGCCGGCGCCGCCGGTGCGCCCGGCGTGCCGTCGGCGCGCAGCCAGCGCTCGCGCAGGCCGGCGAGCAGGCCCCGCTGGTCGAGCCACCACTCGGCGAACTCGCGTACCGCGCCCTGCCCGCCGGGGGCCCGTGCGACCCAGTCGGCGCGTGCCCTGACCAGCGGGTCGGCATCCGCGGGGGCGAGCGCCAGTCCGGCGATCCGCATCGCGGGCAGGTCGGGCCAGTCGTCGCCCATGAAGGCGGCGGCCTCCAGGGGTATGGCGAGCTCGGCGCACAGCGCGCGCAGGGCCGCCGCCTTGTCGCCGATGCCCTGGCGCACGTGCGCGATGCGCAGTTCCGCCGCCCTCTGCTCGACGATCGGCGAGCGCCGCCCGGTGATCAGTGCAAGCTCGAGTCCCGCCTCGCGCAGCAGCGTCAGGCCGAAGCCGTCGCGAACCGAAAACACCTTCATGGCTTCGCCGCTCGGGCCGATGCAGATCGAACCGTCGGTGAGCGTGCCGTCGACATCGAGCGCGAGCAGGCGCAGGCGCTGTGCGGCTGCCGCAGCGACCGCCGCCGCCGCGGCAGCCGCCGCAGCCGCCGCGGCGGCTGCGGTCGCCCGCGGACTCGGCGCGCGGGGCGCGGAAGGGGGCGTGGCGGAACTCATCGGGCTGGCGCGCGGTCGGGGGGTGCTGGGCAAGGGTGGTGCGAGGGCAGCGCGGATTCGCGAGCCTGCTCAGAGGATCCGCGCCGCCAGCAGGTCGTGGATCTGGATGGCCCCGACCAGCCGCCGGGCGTCGTCGAGCACCAGCAGCTGCGTGATCCGGCGCGATTCCATCAGCTGCACCGCCTCGGCCGCGAGCGCCCGCGGGCCGATCGAGGCCGGCTCGCGGGTCATGACATCGTCGATGCGCAGGCCGCGGATGTCGCCGCCGCGCTCTAGAAGCCGACGCAGGTCGCCATCGGTGAAGATGCCGGCGACCGGCGCGTCGGGGTCGGCGACGGCGACCATGCCCATCCGCTTGCGGGTGATCTCGAGGATCGCCTCGGCAAGCGACGCGCCGGGTGCCACCACCGGAAGGGCGTCGCCCTGGCGCATCACATCGGCCACCAGCGTGAGCAGCCGGCGTCCGAGGGCGCCGCCGGGATGCGAGAAGGCG
>JBIIHU010000230.1:0-5844 GCA_044235405.1 Burkholderiaceae bacterium | reverse complement strand
CCCATGACCGCAGCCGGCTCGCCGGCGGCTCCTCGGGCGGTTCGGCGGTGGCGGTGGCCGACGGCCTGGTGCCGCTCACCCTGGGCAGCGACACCAACGGCTCGATCCGCGTGCCGGCCTCGCTGTGCGGCGTGTTCGGCCTGAAGCCCACCTATGGCCGCCTGTCGCGCCACGGCAGCTTCCCCTTCGTCGCCAGCCTCGATCATGTCGGCCCCTTCGCCGGCACGCTGGCCGACCTGGCGCTGTGCTACGACCTGCTTCAGGGCCCAGACCCCGCCGACCCGGCCTGCGCCCAGCGACCGCCCGAGCCGGTCAGCGACGCACTGGCCGAGGGCTCGGGCGGGCTGCGCATCGCGCGCCTCGCAGGCCATTTCGAGCGATTCGCCGGGCCGGTGGCGCGGGCCTCGCTCGACCGCGCCTGCGCGGCACTTGGTGTGACCCGCCGCGCCGAATGGCCGATGGCCACCGAGGGTCGCTCCGCGGCCTTCGTCATCACCTCCGCCGAGGGGGGCGCGCTGCACCTGCCCGGCCTGCGCGAGCGCTATGACGACTACGAGCCGCTGTCGCGCGACCGCTTCATCGCCGGCAGCCTGATGCCGGCCGCCTGGTACAACCGCGCCCAGCGGGTGCGGGCGCGCTACGCCCGCGCGGTCGCCGAGCAGTTCGCCGACGTCGACATCTTCCTCGCCCCGGTCACGCCGGTGCCCGCGCCGCCGATCGGCTCCGAGACCGTCGACATCAACGGCATGACGCTGCCCGCGCGCGCCAGCATGGGCATCCTCACGCAGCCGGTGTCGTGCATCGGCCTGCCGGTGCTCGCCGCGCCGGTACCCGTCGAGGGCGAACTGCCGATGTCGATCCAGATCATCGCCGCGCCCTGGCGCGAACGCGATGCCTTCCGCGTTGCGGCCGAACTCGTGCGTGCCGGCGTGTGCCGCGTGCCCGTCCCGCCACCGTCCGCCTGACCCCCTCCGGAGCCGATGCCATGCAGATCAACCTGCCCGAGGTTCATGCCGAAGTCAGCGCCGCCTTCGCCCGCTACGAGCAGGCGCTGGTGAGCAACGATGTCGCGGTGCTCGACGAGCTCTTCTGGAACAGCCCGCACACCCTGCGCTACGGCGTGGGCGAGAACCTCTACGGCTACGGCGAGATCCAGGCCTTCCGGGCGAGCCGACCCGCGGTCGGCCTCGCGCGCGAGGTGCTGCGTACCGTGATCACCACCTACGGCACCGACTTCGCGACTGCCAACATCGAGTTCCGCCGCGAGGGCGCGGCCCGCACCGGCCGTCAGAGCCAGACCTGGGCTCGTATGCCCGAAGGCTGGCGGGTGGTCGCCGCCCATGTCAGCCTGATGGCAGGCTGAGGACGGGCGCACCGCCCGCGCGCCAGACCACCGAGACCGCACCGATGGGGGCCACCGACCGTGCAGCCACGCTGCACCCTTCCCTCGCCGACACGGTCTACGAGCGGGTCAAGGACGACATCGCCGAGTTCCGGCTCGTCCCCGGCGACCGATTCACCGAGAGCGAGGTCGCGCTGCGGCTGGGCGTGTCGCGCACCCCGGTGCGCCAGGCGCTGTTCCGGCTGCAGCGCGAAGGCTTCGTGCAGGTGCACTTCCGCTCCGGCTGGCAGGTGCAGCCCTTCGATTTCGAGCTCTTCGAGCATCTCTACGACCTGCGCGTGGTGCTCGAGACCACGGCTGCCCAGCGGCTGTGCGACGCGGCCGCGAGCCGTGTCGACCGCGCCCGGCTAGATGCGCTGCAGGCCTTCTGGGGCGTCGCGCCCGATGACCGGCGCATGGATGGGCGGCTGGTGTCGCGCCGCGACGAGGACTTCCACGCCACGCTGGTCGAGGCCACCGGCAATCCCGAGCTCGCGCGGGTGCACCGCGAGGTGACCGAACGCATCCGCATCGTGCGCCGGCTCGACTTCACGCAGCCCGAGCGCGTGCACACCACTTACGACGAACACGCGAAGATCGTGTCGGCGCTGCTGCGCCGGCGCAGCGAGCAGGCGGTGCTGCTGCTGCGCAGCCATATCGAGGCAAGCAAGGCGGAAGTGCGCAAGCTGACGCTGCACAACCTGCAGCTGGCGCGCCGCGGCGCGCGGCGCTGAGGCCCCGGGCCTGTCAGGCCGCGGGCGGCACGCGCATCGCGAGCGCGAAGCGGGCGACTTCCTCGCCGACGGTCTCGCAGGCCTTGATGGCCGCGGGATCGGGATCGCGGCCGGGGCCCCCGAAAGGCTTGGTGCTCGAGGCGATCGCCGCCCCGTAGGGCGTGGGCCAGCCACGCAGCGCGTGAACGACCGCGCGCAGGGCCATCATCGTGGTGCCCATCGCCTGCGCGCCCTCGGCGCACACGACGCAGCCCACCGATCGCCCCTCGAGGTAGACGCGCGGGTCGGTGCGCATGTCCTCGATGAAGTCGATCGCGTTCTTGACCAGACCCGAGATGCCGCCGTGGTAGGCGGGCGTGGCGAGGATCACGCCATCGGCTCGACGCAGCGCGGCGATCATGGCCTGCGCCTGCTGGCTGCGCCCGGGCGCGGCCGGATCGTAAGGCTCGCCGGGCAGGTCGCCGGCGCCGAAGGCCTGCGTGTCGCAGCCCAGCGCGCGCGCACGCTCGAGCGCGACCGCAAGCGCGCGCTCGGAGGTGGAACCACTGCGCGTGGTGCCGCCGATGCCGACGATGAAGGGTCGCGAAGCCATGGCAGGATCCCGGAAGCGAAGGGCCGAGTCTATCAAGCCGCACCCGCCTACCCGCCGATGTCCCATCGGCGAATTCCATTTTGACCCGGCGCAAGGCGTGCACCCGGTGCCGGCCTTGACGCGGCGCAAGCAGCACGGTCGGCGACTGGACAGCGGCCCCGGGCTCGCAGTACAACGATATCGACGGCCTTCGTGCCGTTGCGGGCAGCAGAGCGCCACGAAGGCGCCACCCCTTGCCCGCGCAACCATTCCAGGAGACATTTCATGACGCATCGCATGCGCTTCGGCATCTTCCTCGCGCCCTTCCACAAGCCCGGCATCAATCCCACGCTCGCGCTCGAACAGGATCTCGAACTGATCCAGTGGCTCGATCGCTGCGGCTACGACGAGGCCTGGTGCGGCGAGCACCACTCGGCGGGCTCCGAGATCAGCGCGTCGCCCGAGATCCTGATGGCGGTCGCCTCGCAGCGCACCCGGCACATCCGGCTGGGCACCGGCGTGGTCAGCGTCTCGTACCACAACCCGCTGTGGGTGGCCGAGCGCATCGTGCAGCTCGACCACCTCACCCGCGGCCGCGTGATGCTCGGCGTCGGCCCGGGCTCGCTGCCGAGCGACGGCATCATGATCGGCATCTCGCAGTCGCAGACCCGCGGCCTGCTCGAGGATGGCCTCGGCATCATCATGAAGCTGCTGACCACCGACGAGCCGGTCAACTTCAAGAACGACCGCTGGGAGCTGAACGACGCGCGGCTGCACCTGCGCCCCTACTCGAACCCGCTGTTCGACATCGCGGTGCCTGCGGTGGCCTCGCCCACCGGCCCCAAGCTCGCCGGCATGCACGGGGTGGGCCTGCTGTCGATCGGCGCCACCACCGCCGCCGGCTTCGACGCGCTTGCGCTGCACTGGGACGTGATGGAGGAACAGGCGCGCCACTACAACACCCGCGTCGATCGCAACAAGTGGCGCCTGGTGGGTCTGGTGCACTGCGCCGAGACCATGGACCAGGCCTACCGCGACGTCGAGTACGGCATCGAGCAGTGGTTCGACTATTTCCAGGCGGTCGCGGCCTTCCCGCAGATGGCCGTGCCGGGCAGCAACATCAAGGAGATGATCTCCTTCATCAACGACTCCGGCTTCGGCGCGATCGGCACGCCCGACATGGTCAACGCGCAGATCGAGCGGCTCTGGAACCAGTCCAACGGCGGCTTCGGCGCCTACCTGATGCTGGCCCACAACTGGGCCAACTTCGATGCCACCCGCAAGAGCTACGACCTGATCGCCCGCCATGTGTTCCCGCGCTGGCAAGGGCAGATGCAGTCCACGCTCGACGCGGCGGCGCGCGCCCGCGCGGCGCGGCCGGCGCTCGCCGAGGTGCATGCGAAAGCGGTCGAGGTGGCCACGCAGCGCTTCGCCGACGAGAAAGCCCGGCGCGTCGCCTGAGCGCCACGGGGAGGCGCCCTGCGTGGGCAGGACGCCTCGTGCCGCGGGCGGCTGCTCAGGCGCCCGCGGCCGGTCGCGGCTTCAGGATCGCGAAATTGCCGTTGGCCTGCCCGACCAGTCGGTCACCGACGACAAGCCGCGACTCCAGATTGGCGATCGTGCGGCCACGGTTGACGATCACCGTGCGGCACAGCACGCGGCCGGGGCCCACCGGCCGGAAATAGTTGATCTTGATCTCGATCGTCGTGCAGATCTCGCCGGCTTCGAGCGTCGGATAGAGCGCTGCGCCCATCCCGGTGTCGGCCAGTGCATAGAGCACCGCGCCATGCGCGACGCCATGCGGATTCAGATGCTGCGGACCCACCTCGAGCGAGAGTTCGCTCGCGCCGGGCTCCTGGCGGTCGAAGCGCAGCGCGATCAGGTCGGCGAAGGGATGGTGCAGCGGTCGATCGGTCATCATGGCCTCGGGGAAAGGGCGCGGCGCGGTCGGCATCGCTCGCGCGCACCGTCGCGGGGGCCTGCACCCGTGTAAGCGGACCCCGCCGGCATGCGCCGGCTTGCCCCACCGTGCGCGCCATGCGAGGCTGATCGACGATGTCCGCCGTCCACGTTCCGCCGCGCGCGCTCGCGATGCTACTCGTCCTCACGCTGGTGTGGGGCACCAACTGGCCGCTCTTTCCGCTCGCGCTGCAGGAGATCTCGGTCTGGACCTTCCGCTCGATCACCGCCCCGGTCTGCGGGCTGATCCTGCTGGGGGTGGCGAGAGCCCGCGGCATGCCGATGACCATTCCGCGGGAGCACTGGCCCGCGATCGGCATGGCGAGCTTCTTCTACCTGGTGGTCTGGAACATCTGCAGCACCTACTCGGCGCTGATGATCCCCTCCGGCCAGGCGGCAGTACTCGGCTACACGATGCCGCTTTGGTCGGCGCTGTTGTCCTGGATGGTGCTGGGTGAGCGCATCGGCGGCCGGCTCATGCTGGCCCTGGCCCTCGGCATGATTTCGGTCACGCTGCTGATGGTGCCCTCCTTCGGCGCCTATGCCGACGCGCCGCTCGGGCTTGCGCTCGGGCTGCTGGCGGGCCTTGGCTGGGCGGTCGGCACGCTGATCCTGAAGCGGCGCGCGATCCCGGTACCGGTCACGGTGCTCACCGGCTGGCAGATGCTGCTGGTGTCGGTGCCGGTGTGCATCGTGGCGCTGGCCACCGGCACGCGCGAATGGTTCATCCCGAGCTCGCAGTCGATCGCGCTGATCGTCTACATCACGCTGGTGCCGCTGTGCATCGGCAACGTCTGCTGGTTCTCGATCGTGACGCTGCTGCCGACCAACATCGCCGGCCTGTCGGTGATCGCGGTGCCGATGGTCGCCATGGTGTCGGGCGCGCTGCTGCTCGGCGAGCCGCTGGGCCCGACGCAGCTTGCGGCGATGGCGCTTTGCGCCGCCTCGCTGGGGCTCACGCTGCTGCGGCCGCAGCCCGGGCGACGCTGAGTTCAGATCAGCCTTTCCTCGGGCGAGTGGATCTTGGCCAACGGCTTGCTGCGGCCCCCGGGCACCTTCAGCGGCACCTCGGTGGCTCCGCCGTTCCACATCGGGTCCTCGATGCTGTCGAAGACCGCGCGCAGCTTCTGGCCCCAGCTGTCGTGCACCATCCGGAAGTAGGGATTGTTCTCGTCGATGCACACCAGCTTGTCGGTCTC
>JBIIHU010000229.1:0-5860 GCA_044235405.1 Burkholderiaceae bacterium | reverse complement strand
GAACGCGCCGGCACCGCGCCGTGATCGGCCTTGACCAGGTCCATCAGCCCGGAGCGTGCCCAGTAGGCGGTCGAGTCGAAACCGGTCTTGCCGGCTTCCGGCCCGCGCTCGCCGTAGGCCGTGAACGACGCATAGATCAGGCGCGGATTCAGCGGCGCAAGCGACGCGTGATCGATGCCCAGACGCCCGCGCGCCGGCAGCGGCAGGTTCGTGATGAACACGTCGGCGCCGCCCACCAGCCGGTGCAGCACCGCGAGCGCGGCAGGCTGGCGCAGGTCGAGCGCGATGCTGCGCCGGCCGCGGCCGTCGAGCTCGAAGGGAAAGTTGCGCCCGCCCGGCATGCCGGGGGAGCGGTAGAACTCGCGGTAGGCGTCGCCCTCGGGCGGCTCGACCTTGATCACGTCGGCGCCGAGATCGCCGAGGATCGTCGCCGCGGCCGGCGCGGCGATGAAGCTCGCGCAATCGATCACCTTCAGGCCGTCGAAGGGCCGTTCTTCCGAAACCATCTCAGATCCCCTGGAGTGCGGTCGGCGGTGCGGTGCCGCCGGTGGCGCAGGGTAGCCGAAGCGCCGTGCCCGCCGGATCGCGCGCGGCCGTTCGTGAAACCGTTCCGGGCAAGGCTGCGTCGACCGGCCGGCAAGGCGCCACACGCCTAGAATGAGCCGCGATCCGGTCGTGCCCGCGCAGGCGGGCGCCCGGCAAGCCGATCCACGCCGAGGAGCCCCCGATGCGCCCCGCCCCGCCCGCTGCATTGTCAGCCGCCCTGCGCCCCGTCCAGCCCACTGCCTTGCCACCCGTCCTGGCCGCCACGGACCCGAACCGTCCGTCCGCGTACGGCCAGCCACCGGCGCGTCGCCGGATGCTGCCGGGGCTGGCGCTCGCGCTCGGCCTGCTCGGCTGCGGCACGGCAATCGCCCAGACGGCGGCGCCAGCGCCTGCACCCGCCGCGGGCGGCGCGGCGCCCGGCGCCTGGCCGACGCGAACCATCCGCATCGTCACCGGCTTTCCGGCGGGCAGCGCCACCGACGGGATCGCCCGCGCGCTCGCGGAGCACCTGCGCAACAAGCTCGGCCAACCGGTGGTCGTCGAGAACCGCGCCGGCGCCAACGGCTCGCTGGGCGTCACCGAGGTGGTGCGCGCACCCGCCGACGGCTACACGATCCTCGCCACCAACTCGAGCAGCATCACCGTCAACCCGCAGGTCTACCGCAAGCTCGGCTACCTGCCCGAGCGCGATCTGGTGCCGCTGACAATGGTGGTTTCCGCGCCCTTCATCCTCGTGGTCAATCCGCAGGGCGAGCGAACCGGTGCCGTGAACAGCGTGGCCGACCTGATGGCGCTCGCGCGCGCGAAACCCGGCCAGCTGACCTACGGTTCGGGCGGGCCGGGCAACCTCGCCCACCTCGGCTTCGAGATGATCAACAACCGGGCCGGCGTGAAGACCACGCACGTGCCCTACAAGAGCGGGGTCAACGCGCAGCTCGGCCTGATCGGCAAGGAGACCGACATGATGCTCGACACGCCGGTCACGCTGCCGAACCTGCGCTCGGGCAAGCTGAAGGCGCTCGCGGTGACCACCGCGGCCCGCTGGCGCGACCTGCCCGACATACCGACGATGGCCGAAGCGGGCTACCCGGGCTTCGATGTGTCGTTCTGGCTCGGGCTGCTGGTGCCGGCGCAGACGCCGCCGGCAATCATCCAGACCCTCTACGGCGCGCTGCGCACGGCGCGCGAGGACCCCAACGTGATGCGTCAGCTGCTCAACCAGGGCACCGTCGAGCTCACCGACCCGGCCAGCTTCGCCGCACGCATTCGCGCCGAGACCGCCGCCTGGGGCGAGGTGATCCGCCGCGAGAACATCTCGCTCGACTGAAATCCGCAGACTTCCCCACCGACCTCACGCCCGAGCGAGGCCTGCCCGCATGAACCCGACCGACACGCCGCCGCTGCGCCACTTCGAGGACTACCCCCCGGGCGCGGTCTTCGAGCTCGGCGAGATCGCGGTCGATGCCGACGAGCTCGCCGCGTTCGCGCAGCGCTTCGACCCGCAGCCCTTCCATGTGGATGCCAACGCGGCCGCGCAATCGCCCTACGGCGGCATCATCGCCAGCGGCTGGCATACCGGCAGCCTGATGATGCGACTGCTCGCCACGCAATTCCTGTCGCCGGCATCGAGCCTGGGCTCGCCCGGTCTCGACGAGCTGCGCTGGCCAGCGCCGGTGCGTGCCGGCGACCGCCTGTCGGTGCGAGTCACGATCCTGAGCGCGCGACGCTCCGCTTCGCGCCCCGACCGCGGCGTCGTCGGTTCGCTGATCGAGACCCGCAACCAGGACGGGGTGCTCGTGATGTCGGTGAAGGCGGTCAACCTGATCCGGTGCGCCACGGAAGGCTGAGCGTGGCGGATTCGTTGGCGTGCCAATCGCGTCAGCGACAGGGGGCTGCCGCCCGCACCGGGGCTCAGGTCTTGCGGCGCTGCCGCTGAGAGCGATTGCGCTTGTGCAGACCCTCGGGCTCGACCAGTTCGCCGGCCGCGATGGCGTCGACCAGCCACTGGGCGATCGCCTCGACGCCCGGCACCTTGCCGATCGCCGGATCGCGCAAGGCGCGCAGCCGCACGCGGACCTCGTTGCTCGCCTCCAGCAGGGAGAGCCCCGACTGCTCGCGCCACAGGCTGGCCGCGAGCTCGACGCAGGCGCGACGGGCGGGGTTCATCGCGTGCCAGCCGCAGCCCGGGACCCCACGAGCGATGCGCCAGCCGGCAACATCGGACGCAAGACTCGGCGATCGGGCACGCGGACTGCCTTCGGGACGACTGCGGACATCGGCGCTCCTGCGCGGAAACGAACGTCATTCTAGGGTGGACAGGCTCGCGGCGCCGGCGCGACCGCGGCATGATGCACCGGCCGCCAGCCGCGCGCGAGCCACCGACGGCTTCGCCTAGAATCAGCGCGAGCGCCACCCAGCCCAGCAGCCCGCCATGCTCGCATCCGACAGCGCGACCGCCGTACCGACCGCCGCCCGGCGTTTCGGCTCGATCCTCGCCGCCGGGGGGCTGGCCGTCTCGCTCGCCCTGGGCACAGCTGCCCCCACGCGAGCCGCGCAAGCGCCGATGCAGGTGGCCGACCTCACCCGCTACGGGCTCGACGAGCTCCTCGGCATGACCGTCGAAACCGCATCGCGCCGCAGCGAGAGGCTCGTCGATGCCCCGGTCGCGGTCACCGTGATCACCCGCGCCGAGATACGCCAGCACGGTTTTCGCACCCTCGGCGACGTGCTGCGCACCGTGCCCGGCGTCTGGATCACCAACGACCGCAACTACGAGTACGCAGGGGTTCGCGGCTTCATCCGCCCCGGCGACTACAACAGCCGCCTGCTGTTGCTGATCGACGGACGACGCGTCAACGACCTGGTGTTCGACACCGCCCCGCTCGACCGCTCCTTCCCGCTCGACCTCGGCGTGGTCGAGCGCATCGAGTTCGTGCCGGGGCCGGGCTCGGCGCTGTACGGTGCCAATGCCTTCTTCGGGGTCATCAACGTGATCACCCGACGCGGCGTCGACGAAGGCGCCCGCCTGTCCGTCGGCACGGGCAGCAGCCGCAGCAGCGAAGCCGCGCTGACAGTATCGCGCCGATTCCAGGAAGGGCTCGAGTTGCTGCTGTCGGCCTCGGGCTACCACAGTCGCGGCCAGAGCTTCAGCTACCCGGAGCTCGCCGGCCCGACCCTGCCCGACGGGCGCATCGCTGGCCTCGACGGCGAGCGTGCACGCCGCGCGCACCTCGACCTGAGCCACAGCGGCTGGCGGGTCACGGGCACGCTGTCCGAACGGCGCAAGGAACTGCCCACCGCGCCCTTCGGCACGGTGCCAGGCGCGAGCGGAACGCGGACCACCGACGAGTACACGCTGCTGTCGCTGCGGCGCGACCTGCGGCTGGCCGTCGACACCGACCTCGCGCTCACGCTGACCCACAATGAGTACCGCCTCGACGGGCACTACATGCTGGACTCCGGCGGGCTCGGCGTGCCGCCGTGGACGCGGAACACCGACGAGACCCGCGTCAGCTGGTCGGGCATCGACCTGCGGATAGCCAGCACCCGCATCGCAGGCCACCGGATCGTCGCCGGTCTCGAGACCGAGCGGGCACAACGCGCGCAGCAGCGCAACTTCGACGTCGATCCCTTCGTGTCCTACCTCGACGCCAGCCGGCGCTTCTCGCGCATCGGACTGTACGTGCAGGATCAGTTCTCGCTCGGCGACTCGCTCGAGATCACCGCAGGTCTGCGGCACGATCGTCACTCGGCCTCGGTGTCGATCACCACGCCGCGCCTTGCCGCGGTCTGGCGGGCTGCGCCCGGTACCGCGGTGCGCGCGCTCGCAGGCGTTGCCTACCGGGCTCCCAACGCCTTCGAACTCGACTACCAGGCACCAGGCTTCGGCGCCGCGGGTCGCCTGCAGGCCGAGCGGATCGCGACCTGGGAGGCGGGCATCGATCAGGCCCTCGGTTTCGCAGGTCTGCTGCGCGCACGGGCCTTCCGCTACAACCTGCACGACCTGATCGAGTTCGGGCGGGATCCGGTATCGGGCCTTCTGCGCTTCGCGAACGCACAGGCGATCACGGCGACCGGCGTCACCCTCGAGATGCAGCGCCAGTGGCCCTCGGGTGCGCGGGCCCGCGCAAGCGCGACCTGGTCGCGCAGCCACGATGGCCGGACCGGCGAACCCATCAGCCACGCGCCGAAGGTGCTGGGCAAGCTCACCGTCGGCACGCCGCTGCCACTGCCCGGCGTGTTCGCCGCGCTCGACGCGCAGCACGTCGGGCGCCGGGTGGCCGACGACGGCAGCACGACCCCAGCCTACACGCTCGCCAACCTGACCCTGAGCAGCGATCGCGTGGCCCGCGACCTGACGCTGTCGGCCTCGGTGTACAACCTCTTCGACCGGCGCTACGCCGATCCGGGCTCGCCCGACTTCCGCCAGACATCGCTGCCCCAGGAGCGCCGCCAGCTCTGGCTGCGGGCAAGCCTGGTGTGGCGGTGATGAGCGTCATGCAACACCGCCGGTTGAGGGCGCCGGGGCCACCGCGCACCTGCTGGCGCGCAAGCGCGGCCCTGCGCGCCGGCGCGCTGGCCTCGGCGGCGCTGCTCGCGCTCATGCCGGTCGCGGCGCGCGCTGCGCTGAGCGAGGCCGAGGCTAAGGTCGCACTTGTCTTCAACCTGATCGCCTTCGTCGACTGGCCACGCGAGCTCGGCCAGATCCGCCTGTGCAGCATCGGGGCCGACGACTACGCGGCGCAGCTGCGTTCGCTCGACGGCGCGCAAGTCGCCGGCCTGACGCTTCGCGAGCGCCGACTGGAGCCGGGGGAATCGACGCGGGGATGCCAGGTCCTGTTCATCGCCGACACGCGTGCGGGACGGCTGCGCCGTCACCTCGAGGATGCCGCACCGGGCACGCTCACGATCGCCGACGGCATCGACGCGATCCAGGCGGGCGCCATCGTCGGCATCACGATCGAGCAGCAACGGCTTGCCTTCAGTATCAATCAGACGGCTGCCCGCGCCGGCGGCCTGGCGATCTCGGCCAAGCTGCTCAGGCTGGCACGGACGGTGCGCTGATGCCCGGGCACGATGACCGGGCGGGACTGATCGCGCGGCTGCGCGATGTCCCGCTGCGCAGCAAGCTCTTCCTGCTGAGTGCGCCGGCCACGGTGATCGGATTCGCGCTGGCCGGCGCGATCCTGTTCGTGCAGCAGGTCGATCGGCAGCGCGAAGCCCTGATCGACGCATTGACCACGCAGGCGCTGATCATCGCCGACAACGCGAGCGCCGCGCTCACCTTCGCCGACGAGAAGGCGGCCACCGAGAC
>JBIIHU010000228.1:0-5873 GCA_044235405.1 Burkholderiaceae bacterium | reverse complement strand
ACGGTCGGCGCCTACCGGCTCGATCCGGTCTGGCAGGACGCCAACGGCGACCAGCGCAGCGGCTTCACCTTCTTCTTCGTGCTCGAGACCCGCGTGCGACTGCTCGGGTCCGAGCGTGTCATCGAGGGCGCCGCCCTCGACCGTTACAGTTTCATCCGCGACAGCTATCTGCAGCGCCGCCGCAACCTGGTGTTCGACGGCAACCCGCCGCCCCCGAAGGAAGACGACGAATGAGCACGATGCGAGCGCCCGCCCGATCCGCCAGTGCCCGCCGCCGGCTGCTGCATGCCGCGCTGGCCGCCCCCTTCATGGCGCCCGCACTCTCGGGTCTGGCGATCGCCACGATGCCGGCCCGCGTTCAGGCCGCCCCGGAGGCGCCCGATGCGCTGATCCGCCGCCTGTCCACCGAGGTGCTCGATCGCATCCGCGCCGACAAGGAGATCCAGGCGGGCGACTTCCGCAAGCTCTCCGATTTCGTCGACAGCGTCGTGATGCCGCACGTCAACTTCCAGCGCATGACTGCGCTGTCGGTCGGCCGCAACTGGCGCGGCGCGACGCCCGAGCAGCAGAAGCAGCTGATGGCCGAGTTCCGCGTGCTGCTGCTGCGCACCTACTCGGGCGCGCTCGGCTCGGTCAAGGACCAGAGCGTGCGCATGAAGCCGCTGCGCGCCGACCCGGCCGACACCGAGGTGATCGTGCGCAGCGAGGTCGTGGTGCCGCGCGGCGAACCGATCCAGCTCGACTACCGTCTCGAGAAGGCCGGCGACAGCTGGCGGATCTACGATGTCAACGTGCTCGGCGTCTGGCTCGTCGAGACCTACCGCAACCAGTTCGCCCAGGAGGTCGCGGCGCGCGGCATCGACGGCCTCATCCGCAGCCTCGCCGACAAGAACCGGTCCTTCGAGACGCCGCGCAAGTCCTGAGCACCGTCCCGACGCCCCCTTTCGCGCCGCCGCCCGATTCCCGATGACCGAGTCTCGCCTCCGATGAGCCGCGCGCAGCCTTCGCCCGAGCGCCCCGACGATGCCTGCCGGCTGCCGGCGCGCGTGGTCTTCGCCAACGCGGCGGCCGAACTCGCGGCGGCCTCGCAGGCGCTCGCCGACGGGGCTCGGGTCTTCGATCTGTCGGCCTGCACCGACTTCGATTCCTCGCTGCTCGCGCTGCTGCTCGAACTCCAGCGCCGCGCCGCGGCCCGCGGCGTCGCCACGCGCGTGGTGTCGGTGCCCGCCAACCTGCGCAAGCTTGCCGCGCTCTATGGCGCCGAGTCGCTGCTGTTCACCGAGGCATGACACAGCCCCTTCCCTCGGACGTCCCGGCCCTCGAGATCCGGCAGCTCGCCAAGCGCTATGGCAGGGTCGAGGCCCTTCGCGGGGTCTCGCTCGTCATCCGGCAGGGTGAGTTCTTCGGCCTGCTCGGACCCAACGGCGCGGGCAAGACCACGCTGATCGGTTGCGTGGCCGGACTGGCGCGGCCCGATGCCGGCAGCGTGCGGGTCATGGGACACGATGTGCTCGCGCAGCCCGATGCCGCGCGGCGTGCGCTCGGCGTGGTGCCCCAGGAGCTGGTCTTCGATCCCTTCTTCACGGTGCGCGAGACCCTGCGCATCACATCCGGCTACTACGGACTGCGCCGCAACGAGTCCTGGATCGACGAGATCCTCGAAGGGCTGGGACTGACCGGCAAGGCCGATGCCAACATGCGCGCGCTGTCGGGTGGCATGAAGCGCCGGGTGCTGGTGGCCCAGGCGCTGGTCCACCGGCCGCCGGTGATCGTGCTCGACGAGCCCACCGCGGGCGTCGACGTCGAGCTGCGGCAGTCGCTCTGGGCCTTCATCGGCCGTCTGAACCGCGAGGGCCATACCATCGTGCTCACCACCCACTATCTCGAGGAAGCGCAGGCGCTGTGCGGGCGCATCGCGATGCTCAAGCAGGGGCAGGTGGTGGCGCTCGACGACACCGCGAGGCTGGTGGGCGGCTTTCACGGCGGCACGCTGGTGCTGCGGCTGGCCGAGGCGCCGCTGCCCGCGGCGCTGGCCGAACTGGCCGCGCGAGGCGCGCAGGGCGCCCCCCAGGACGGCCGGGTTCGCCTCCCGGTGGCCGACTGGTCGGAGGTCGAGCCGATCCTGGCCGCGCTGCGGCTTGCCGGCTGCGCCATCCGCGAGATGGAGGTCGGTCCCGCCGATCTCGAGCAGGTCTTCCTGCGGATCATGCGCGAGCCGGCCGCCGCGGGGGTGGCGCCTGCGTCCGTCCCTGGCGGGCCCGGCAGCCCGGAGGCCATATCGTGAGCGGTTTTCGAACCTTGCTGCGCAAGGAGATCCTGCGCTTCTGGAAGGTGGTCTTCCAGACCGTCGCCGGGCCGGTGGTCTCCACGGTGCTTTACCTGCTGGTGTTCTCCAACGCGCTGCAGGGACGCGTCGAGGCCTTTCCCGGGGTGGGCTACGCCGAGTTCCTCATCCCGGGGCTGGTCATGATGGCGATGCAGCAGAATGCCTTCGCCAATGCCTCGTCGTCGCTGGTCCAGTCGAAGGTCACGGGCAACATCGTCTTCGTGCTGCTGCCGCCGCTGTCGGTGCGCGATCTCTTCGGCGCCTATGTCGGCGCGGCGGTCGTGCGTGGCCTTGCGGTCGGGGCGGGCGTGTTCGCGGTCACGCTGTTCTTCTCCCTGCCGCGCTTTGCCGCGCCGCTGTGGGCGGCGGTCTTCGCCCTGCTGGGCTGCGCCATTCTCGGTACAATGGGTCTGATCGCCGGGATCTGGGCCGAGAAGTTCGACCAGATGGCCGCGGTGCAGAGCTTCGTGATCGCACCGGCTACTTTCCTGGCGGGCGTGTTCTACTCGGTGCACTCGCTGCCGCCCTTCTGGCAGGCGGTCTCGCACCTCAATCCCTTCTTCTACATCGTCGACGGCTTCCGGTACGGGTTCTTCGGGCAGTCCGATGTCGCGCCGCTCGCCAGCCTGGCGGTGGTGGGCGTCACGCTCCTGGTCACCTGCGCGATCGCGCTGCACCTGCTGCGCTCCGGTTATCGCCTGCGGCACTGAAACGGCGTCATCCATGGTCACCCCCGACATCCTGCGCGGCTACCTAGCCGCCGGTCTGCAGTGCGAGCGCCTCGAGGTCGACGGCGACGGCCGCCATTTCGAGGCGCTCATCGTGTGCGAGGCCTTCGAGGGCAAGCGCCCGGTGCAGCGTCACCAGATGGTCTATGCGGTCCTCGGCGATCGGATGCGCGAGGAGATCCACGCGCTGTCCATGAAGACCCTCACGCCCGCCGAGTGGGCGGCCCGGCAGCCGGGCAGCGCCTGACCGGTACCGGCCTGCGTCATGGATCGACTCCGCCTCGTCGGCGGGCAGCGCCTCTCGGGTGAGGTGCCGGTCTCCGGCGCCAAGAACGCCGCGCTGCCCATCCTCTGCGCAAGCCTGCTCGCGGCCGGGCAGCTCGAACTCGACAACGTGCCGCGCCTGCAGGATGTCGACACGGCACTGCAGCTGCTCGGGCATCTCGGCGTGCGCAGCCGCCACGAAGGCAGTCGCGTGCTGCTCGACGCCTCGGGCGTCGGCTCGCTCGATGCGCCCTACGATCTCGTTCGTCGGATGCGCGCCTCGATCCTGGTGCTCGGGCCGCTGCTCGCCCGATTCGGGCATGCGCGGGTCTCGCTGCCCGGGGGCTGCGCGATCGGCCAGCGGCCGGTCGACCAGCACATCAAGGGCCTGCAGGCGATGGGTGCGACCATCGCCATCGAGCATGGCTACATCGTCGCGAGCGCGCCTCGCCTGAAGGGCACCCGCATCGTCACCGACATGGTCACCGTCACCGGTACCGAGAACCTGCTGATGGCGGCCACGCTCGCCGATGGCGAGACCGTGATCGAGAACGCGGCCCGCGAGCCGGAAGTGGTCGACCTCGCCGCGGCGCTGGTCGCGATGGGCGCGCGCATCCGCGGCGCCGGCACCGATCGCATCGTCGTCGAGGGGGTGGCGGCGCTGCATGGCGCCCGGCATCGCGTGATGTCCGATCGCATCGAGGCCGGCACCTTCCTGTGCGCCGCCGCCGCGGCCGGGGGGCGGATCGTGCTCACCGGGGTCGACCCGGCCGCGATGGACGCCACCCTCGACAAGCTGCGCGAGGCCGGCGCCGCGATCGAGGCCGGCCCCGACCATGTCGTCCTCGCGATGCACGACCGCCCTCGCGCGATCAACCTGCGCACCGCGCCCTACCCGGGGCTCGCCACCGACATGCAGGCGCAGTTCATGGCGCTCAACTGCATCGCGCAGGGCACGGGCGTGGTCACCGAGACCATCTTCGAGAACCGCTTCATGCACGTGCTCGAGCTGCAGCGGCTCGGCGCCGACATCACCATCGAGGGCAACACCGCCGTCGTGCGCGGCGTGCCCGCGCTGTCGGGTGCGGCCGTGATGGCCACCGACCTTCGCGCCTCGGCCGGGCTGGTGGTGGCCGGCCTGGTCGCCGACGGCGAGACCGTCGTCAACCGCATCTACCACCTCGACCGCGGCTACGAGCGCATCGAGGCCAAGCTCGCGGCGCTGGGCGCGCGCGTCGAGCGCCTGAGCGGCTGAATGCCCCGCCCGCGAGCCCGCCTCTCCCCGGACACCGCGCCATGAGCACTGCAGCCCCGATCACGCTTGCGCTCTCCAAGGGGCGCATCTTCGACGACACCGCGCCGCTGCTGGCGGCCGTCGGTATCCCGATCGATCCGGACATCACGCGTTCGCGCCGCCTGATCCTGCCCACCGGCGACCCCGGACTGCGGCTGATCATCGTGCGAGCGAGCGACGTCCCCACCTACGTGCAGTACGGCGCGGCAGACCTCGGCGTGGCCGGCAAGGACGTCCTGCTCGAGCACGGTGGCGACGGCCTGTACCAGCCGATCGACCTGAAGATCGGCGTGTGCCGGCTGTGCGTGGCGGTGCGCGAGGGCTTCGACTACGCGCAGGCGGTGCGTCGCGGCGCGCGCCTGCGCATCGCCACCAAGTACGTCGAGGCGGCCCGCCGCCACTTCGCCGCGAAGGGCGTGCACGTCGACCTCATCAAGCTCTACGGGTCGATGGAACTCGCCCCGCTGGTCGGTCTGGCCGATGCGATCGTCGACGTCGTCAGCACCGGCGGCACCCTGAAGGCCAATCACCTGGTCGAGGTCGAGGAGATCGCCCCGATCTCCGCACGGCTGATCGTCAACCAGGCCGCGCTCAAGACTCGCGCCTCCCGCCTCGAGCCGCTGCTTGCGCGGCTGGCGGGTGCGGTCGCCGCAGCTTGTGCCGCCGGAGGCGCCGCATGATCGCGCTGCTCGACACCCGCCACGAGGGCTTCGAGGCCCGGCTGGCGACGCTGCTCGCCTGGAATCCCGAGCAGGACGAGGGCATCGAGCGCACCGTTGCCGCCATCCTGCGCGACGTGCGCGCGCGCGGCGATACCGCGGTGCTCGAGTACACCCGGCGATTCGACCGGCTCGACCTCGTCGACGCGGCGCGGCTCGAGCTGCCGCGCGCCGAGCTCGAGGCCGCGGCAGCCGGGCTGCCCGCCGCCCAGCGCGACGCCCTCGAGGCAGCGGCGCGGCGCGTGCGCGACTACCACCGTCACCAGCTCGCGCAGTCGTGGTCCTACACCGAGCCCGACGGCACGCGCCTGGGCCAGAAGGTCACGCCGCTCGATCGGGTGGGCCTCTACGTGCCGGGCGGCAAGGCGGCCTATCCTTCTTCGGTGCTGATGAACGCCCTGCCGGCCAAGGTTGCCGGCGTGCCCGAGCTCGTCATGGTGGTGCCCACCCCCGACGGCGTGCGCAACCCGATGGTGCTCGCCGCCGCCGCGATCGCCGGCGTCGACCGGGTCTTCACGATCGGTGGCGCGCAGGCGGTCGCG
>JBIIHU010000227.1:0-5895 GCA_044235405.1 Burkholderiaceae bacterium | reverse complement strand
GACCGCGGCGATCTCGTGCGGTTTGCCAAGCCGTCCGAGTGGCACCTTGTCGACCATCTTCTGCAGCACCGGCTCGGGGATGCTCTTCAGGATGCCGGTCTCGACGAAGCCCGGACACACCGCCGCCACCCGGATGCCCAGAGGCCCGAGTTCGCGCGCCCAGGTCTTCGTGAACCCGATGACCCCGGCCTTGGTGGCGGCGTAGTTGGTCTGGCCGAAGTTGCCATATACGCCGACCACCGACGAGGCGTTGATGATCACGCCGCTGCGCTGCTCGCTCATCACGCGCACGACCGCCTGGCTGAACTCGAAGACCCCCTTGAGATTGACGTCGATGACCCGATCGAACTGCGCGTCGGTCATCTTGACCAGCCGCGCGTCCTGGGTGATGCCGGCATTGTTGAGCAGGATGTCGATGCGCCCCCAGCGCTGCATCACGGCCGCCACCAGCGCATCGATCTGCGCGCGATCGGTGACATCGACGAGACCCGCCATCACGCGGCTGTCCGGGGCGTCGGGCTCCGGATAGCCGAGCTCGGCACAGGCACTGGCGACGCGCCCGGGGCCGATGTCGGCAACCACCACGCGCGCGCCCTCGTCGAGGTAGCGCCGCGCCGTGGCGAGGCCGATGCCGGCGGCCGCGCCGGTGACGATCGCGACGCGATCCTGGAGTCGGGAGGAAGTGTTCATCGGGCGGTCCGTGGGTCGATGCCGGCAAAGGCCAGGACCTCGTCCTGGTAGTGGGCGAAGTCGGAGAGGCCGTGGTCGCTGCCCTGGATCACCCGGTGCCGGGCGCCCGGGTAGTGCGCGACCATGTCGCGCCAGTCGAGGAGCTCGTCGCCGGTGGCGGCGACCAGGAAATAGCGCTGCGGCCGGGTGATCGCGGTTTCCATCGCGCGCAGCTCGTCGAGATAGGCGGCCTCGAACACGAAGCTGCCGCCGCCATGGAAGAGCGGCTGCTCGCCGACCCAGGCGGCCAGACCCTGCGCCGGACGCACCGCCGGGTTCAGCAGCACCGCGCGGCAGCCGGTACGCTCGGCCAGCCACGTGGCGTAGAAGCCCCCCAGGGAGCTGCCGATCAGGGTGTCTTCGGGTCCGGGCGCGAAGGCGGCGAGCACGCCCTCGATCGCCGCGCGCGGCGAGGCCGGCAGCGCCGGGCAATACCACCGGTCGAGGCAACCGAGCTCGCGCAAGCGCTCGCCGAGCAGTCGCGCCTTGAAGGACTGCGGCGAAGAGCGGAACCCGTGCAGGTACAGGATGCGGGGCGCCGCGCCGGCGTCGGAACCGGCAGCAGGGACCGCGGCACCGGGGGTCGCGCCGCAGCCGACCGCGGCGGGTTGGCTGGAGTCGGGCGCACTCATGGGGCCTCCCGCTCGCGAAGCACGCGCAGCAGCCGGTCGTGGATGCCACCGAAGCCGCCGTTGCTCATCACCAGCACCGAGTCGCCGGATTGCGCCTCGGCGGCGATCGCCTCGACCAGCGCGCCGACCTCGTCCCGCACCAGAGCCCGCTCGCCCAGCGGGGAGAGCGCGGCGGCCACGTCCCAGCCGATACCTCCGGCATGACAGAACACCCGGTCGGCGGTCGAGAGACTGGGCGCAAGGCGCGCGGCCATCGCGCCCAGCTTCATCGTGTTGGAGCGTGGCTCGAGCACCGCCAGGATGCGTCGACCGCTGCCCACGCGGGCCCGCAGCCCCGCCAGGGTGGTCTCGATCGCGGTCGGGTGATGGGCGAAATCGTCGTAGACCGTGACGCCCGCGGCGGTGCCGCGCGGCTCGAGGCGGCGCCGTACCCCGTCGAAGGTCGCGAGCGCGGCGATCGCCTGGTCCGGGGGCACGCCCACGTGGGCCGCGGCCGCGATGGCCGCCAGCGCGTTGCTGCGGCTGTGCGCACCCGGCAGGGCGAGCCGGCATTCGCCCACGCGCGCACCGGCCTCGAAGACCTCGAATCGGCTGGCCTCGGGCTCCTCGATCACCACGCCGAGGTGCCAGCCCTCGGGCACGCCGAAGCGGACGCACTCGCTCCAAAGGCCACGCCCGAGCACCCGGGCGAGCGCGTCGTCGGTGCCGTTGACCACCAGCCGGCCGCCGCGCGGCACGGTTCGAACCAGATGATGGAACTGGGTCTCGATGGCAGCGAGATCCGGGAAGATGTCGGCGTGATCGAACTCGAGGTTGTTGAGCACCGCGGTCCGCGGGCGGTAGTGGACGAATTTCGAGCGCTTGTCGAAGAAGGCGGTGTCGTACTCGTCGGCTTCGATCACGAAGAGCGGCGAGGCACCCAGCCGCGCCGACACCGGAAAGTTGCGCGGCAGCCCGCCGATCAGGAAGCCGGGTTCGCGCCCGGCAGCCTGCAGGATCCACGCGAGCATCGAGGCGGTGGTGGTCTTGCCGTGGGTTCCGGCCACGCCGAGCACCCAGCGCCCCCTCAGGACCTGCTCGGCAAGCCACTGCGGGCCGGACACGAAGGCGTCGCCCGCATCGAGGATCGCCTCCATCAGCGGATTGCCTCGCGACACGACGTTGCCGATCACCCAGAGATCCGGGCGCAGCACACGCTGCGCGGGATCCCATCCCTCGATCAGGTCGATGCCGAGGGCGCGAAGCTGCTCGCTCATCGGCGGATAGACATTGGCGTCGCAGCCGGTCACCCGCCAGCCCGCCTCGCGGGCGATCGCGGCGAGGCCGCCCATGAATGTGCCGCAGATGCCCAGGACATGGATGTGCATGGGGCCGGGATTTTACCCGAGGCCCAGGGCGGCGCCCGGCGCGACGCCGGACGCTCGACGCCGGGTCGCGGCACTCCGTTACCATCGGCGGATGGACCAAAGCCCTTCGCGCCTGCGCGCCGAGATCGCCGCTGCCGCCGCGGCGCACATCGCCGATGGCGGACTCGACTACGTCGCGGCCCGTCGCAAGGCGGTGGCGCAGTGCTGCGGAGCTCGCCCCCCGCGCGGCGCGCTGCCGGAGTTCGACGAGATCGACGAGGCGCTTCGCGAGCACCTCGACCTCTTCGATGACGACCACGCGGCGCGGGTGGCGGCACTGCGCGAGGCCGGGCTCGCCCTGATGGTCGAACTCGCGGCCTTCCGGCCGCTGATCACCGGCGCGGCCTGGAAAGGCATCGCTGCCGGCCATGCGCCGCTGCACCTTCAGCTCTTTCCCGACAACGCGAAAGAGGTCAGCTACTGGCTCTTCGACCACGGAATCGAGGCCGAGGTCGAGACCATCGCCCACTTTCGCAGCGGGGAGGCGATCGAGGCGCTGGCCTTCGAGTGGCACGATGTGCCGGTGCTGCTTTCACTCCACGACCCCGACGACCTGCGCGGCGCCCTGCGGGAAGGGCCCGCGGGCAGCCCGCGCGGCGACCGCGCGGCGCTTCTCGCGCGCATGGCCACCGGCCGATGAGCGAGTCCGGTTTCTCGTCCGAGTCGCGCCCGCCGAACCGCCGTCGGTGGCTGGTTGGCGGGGTCGCGCTGGCGGCGCTCGCGGCTGGCGGCGGCGTGGCCTGGCACCGCTTCCGGGTGACACCCGGCGAACCCGATGCCGTGGCCCTGTTGCTCTCGCTCAGCCTGCCGGACGCCGAAGGCCGCCCCCATGCGCTCGCCGAAAGTGCGGGCAAGACCCTGGTCCTCAACTTCTGGGCCACCTGGTGTCCGCCCTGCGTCGAGGAAATGCCCGAACTCGCCGAACTGCATCGCGACATCGCGGGGCGCAACGGCATGGTGATCGGTATCGGCATCGATTCGCCATCCAACATCCGCGAATTTGCCTCGAAGCACCGATTCCCCTATCCTTTGCTGGTCGGTGGGATGGGCGGTACCGAACTGTCGCGACGCTTCGGCAACAGCAGTGGCGCCCTCCCCTTCACCGTCGTCATCTCCCCGGACGGCAAGGTCGCCAAGCGCATCCTCGGGCGCGTCCGTCTCGCCCAGATGCGTCAGATCGTCGAGCCCCTTCTTCGCTAAGATCGCGCATCTGCTGTTTACGAACCGCAAAAGCGCGCATCAGTAGACAATTTCGCTTCTCTGGCGCACAATCCGCGCCGCTCCGGGAGCTCGAATGCTGATCTGGGTGATCCACGGCCCCAACCTGAACATGCTCGGCATCCGCGAGCCGGGCATCTACGGCTCGGCAACGCTGGCCGACATCGACCGCGAACTCGCCGCCCAGGCGACACAGGCCGGGGTGAGCCTCGAGAGTTTCCAGTCGAATCACGAGGGCGCGCTCGTCGACCGGATCCAACAGGCACTGGCCGCCAGGGTGGATTTCATCCTGATCAACCCGGGCGCCTACACCCACACCAGTGTCGCGATCCGCGATGCGCTGGCGGCGGTAGCCGTGCCCTTCATCGAGGTTCACCTGAGCAACATCCACCGGCGGGAAGCCTTCCGCCACCACTCCTACCTGTCCGAACTCGCCGTTGGCGTGATCGCCGGCCTCGGCCCGGCCGGCTACGGCTATGCGCTGCAGCATGCGATCCGCAGCGCTCGGGCGTCCTGACCCAGACCAAGGCAGACCCATGGATCTCCGCAAGCTCAAGACCCTGATCGATCTCGTTGCCGAATCCGGCATCTCGGAACTCGAGATCACCGAGGGCGAGGGCAAGGTGCGCATCGTCAAGGCGCCAGTTCACGCAACCGGCCTCGTGCATGCCGCACCGGTGATGATGCCGGCGGCGCAGTCCGTCCCCGTCGCAGCCGGCGTGGCGGTGCCCGCCGCCCCCGCCGGCCCGAGCGAGGCCGCCGCCCCCAGCGGCCACCTCGTGAAGTCACCGATGGTGGGTACCTTCTACCGTGCAGGCCAGCCGGGAGCCGAGCCCTTCGTGAGCGTCGGCTCGGTGGTCAAGCCCGGCGACACCCTGTGCATCATCGAGGCGATGAAGCTCCTCAACGAGATCGAGGCCGACAAGGCCGGCACGATCCGGGCGATCCTCGTCGAGAACGGCCAGCCGGTCGAATACGGTCAGCCGCTCTTCGAGATCGAATAGGACCAGCATGTTCGAGAAGATCCTGATCGCCAACCGCGGCGAGATCGCGCTGCGGATCCAGCGTGCCTGCCGCGAACTCGGCATCAAGACCGTGGTCGTCCACTCCGAGGCCGACACCGAGGCCAAGTACGTGAAGCTTGCCGACGAGTCGGTGTGCATCGGCCCCCCGCCGTCTCGTGACAGCTACCTCAACAGTCCGGCCATCATCAGCGCCGCCGAGGTCACCGACGCCGAAGCCATCCACCCCGGCTACGGCTTCCTGTCCGAGAACGCCGATTTCGCCGAGCGGGTCGAGAAGAGCGGCTTCGTCTTCATCGGACCGCGCCCCGAGACCATCCGCCTGATGGGCGACAAGGTTTCCGCCAAGGACGCGATGCGCAAGGCGGGTGTGCCGGTGGTACCGGGCTCCGAGGGCGCGCTGCCCGACGATCCCAAGGAGGTCGTCCGGATCGCCCGCAGCATCGGTTACCCGGTGATCGTGAAGGCCGCGGGTGGCGGCGGCGGCCGGGGCATGCGCGTGGTGCACACCGAGGCGGCGCTGCCCAATGCGGTCACGATGACGCGCAGCGAGGCGCAGACCGCCTTCGGCAACCCCTCGGTCTACCTCGAGAAGTTCCTCGAGAATCCGCGCCACATCGAGATCCAGGTGCTGGCCGACGAATTCCGCAATGCGATCTACCTCGGCGAGCGCGACTGCTCGATGCAGCGACGCCACCAGAAGATCCTCGAGGAAGGGCCGGCGCCCGGTATTCCGCGGCGGCTGATCGAGCGGATCGGCACGCGATGCGCCGACGCCTGCCGCAAGATGGGCTATCGCGGCGCAGGCACCTTCGAATTCCTGTTCGAGAACGGCGAGTTCTACTTCATCGAGATGAACACCCGGGTGCAGGTCGAACACCCGGTTAC
>JBIIHU010000040.1:0-18385 GCA_044235405.1 Burkholderiaceae bacterium | reverse complement strand
GCAAGATGGGCCGCAAGAAGTTCAACCCCGGCAACGCCGCGGCGATGTTCTTCCTCAACGCGAAGGATCCCGACACGATCAACGCGGTGCGCTCGGCGATGGTCGACGTGGGCTTCCGCGCCCAGCGGCTGGCCCACGACGTGCTGCGCAAGTTCGCGCGCCGCCAGACGGCGCGCCCGCCGGCCACCACCGGCAAGCCGCCGCTGAAGGCGCAGGTGATCCATTTCGTCAACAAGAAGATGCCGGGCAACCTGCCCAAGCGCACCGCGCGCGCGCTGCTCGACATCGAGGACGCCCGCTACGTCCCGATCATCCGCAATCCGCGCGACACCGGCGTCGATGCCGAGGCGGTCTTCTACTTTCCCGGCTGCGGGTCGGAGCGGCTGTTCTCGCAGGTGGGGCTCGCCACGCAGGCCATGCTCTGGCACGCGGGCGTCCAGACCGTGCTGCCGCCGGGTTACCTGTGCTGCGGCTACCCGCAGCGTGGCTCCGGGCAGTTCGACAAGGCCGAGCAGATCATCACCGACAACCGGGTGCTGTTCCACCGCGTGGCCAACACCCTCAACTACCTCGACATCAAGACCGTGGTGGTGAGCTGCGGCACCTGCTACGACCAGCTCCAGGGCTACGAGTTCGAGAAGGTGTTCCCGGGCTGCCGCATCATCGACATCCACGAGTTCCTGATGGAAAAGGGGGTGCGCATCGAGGGCGTGACCGGTGCTCGGTACATGTATCACGAGCCCTGCCACACCCCGATGAAGACGCACGCGTCGAGCAAGGTGGTCAACACCCTGATCAACGACCAGCTCAACGGCAAGGTCGAGAAGAACGACCGCTGCTGCGGCGAGAGCGGCACCTTCGCGGTCACCCGACCCGACATCGCCACGCAGGTGCGCTTCCGCAAGGAGCAGGAGATGCGTCGCGGTGCCGACGCGCTGCGGGCGCTGCCGGTGATCGCGGCACCCGCGGCCCTGGCCGGGGAGGGCGGGCCGGTTGCCGCGACTCGCCCCACCGGCTCCCGGGAGGCGGCCGCCGCCTTCGACGGTCCGGTCAAGATCCTGACCTCCTGCCCCTCGTGCCTGCAGGGCCTGTCGCGCTACGAGGGCGACACCGGCGTGCAGGCCGACTACATCGTGGTCGAGATCGCGCGCCACGTGCTCGGCGAGAACTGGCTGAGCGAGTACGTCGCCCGGGCCAACGACGGCGGCATCGAGCGCGTGCTGCTGTAGCGCGGCGCCCGCGTCGCGGGGGGCGGAACGGCCGCTCCCCGGCGATCGTCTAGAATCGGTCGACTCCCTGGAGGCGATTCGATCATGTACAAACCCTTCGATCTCAGCGGCCGCACGGCGGTCATCACCGGCGGCAACGGCGGCATCGGTTTCGGCATGGCGCGCGCGCTGCTCGACAGCGGCGCGCAGGTCATGATCTGGGGCTCGAACCCCGCGAAGACCGAGGCCGCGCGCCAGCGTCTGGCCGATGGCGGCGGCACGGTGCACAGCCTGGTCTGCGACGTCGGCAGCGAGGAGGCGGTCGACCAGGCCTTCGCCGAATCGGTCGAGCGACTCGGCGGCCGGGTCGATGCCTGCTTCGCCAACGCCGGCGTCTCCGGCAAGGGCAACCTGCTCGTCGACATGAGCTACGACGAGTTCCGGCGCGTGCTGCGCATCAACCTCGACGGTGTGTTCTTCACCTTCCGGGCCGCCGCCCGCCACATGATGGCGCACGGCCAGGGTGGCTCGCTGGTGGCCACCGCCAGCACGGCGGCGGTCGAGGGCGCGGCGCGCAACAGCCACTATGGCGCCTCGAAGGGCGCGGTCACCTCGTACTGCCGGGCGCTCGCGGTCGAGCTCGCCCGCTACCGGATCCGTGTCAACTCGATCCTGCCCGGCTGGATCGAGACCGAGATGACCGAACCCTCGTTCAGCAACCCGCGCTTCCGCGACAACGTGATGCCGCGCATCCCGGCGCGCCGCTGGGGCCACATCGACGATTTCGGCGGCGTCGCGGTCTGGCTGATGAGCGATGCCTCGTCCTACCTGACCGGCGAGCAGATGCTCATCGACGGCGGCTACACCAAGTTCTGATGCCGCGCGCCCGAGCGGACCGGCGGGCATTATTTCCGCGGGCCGTCGGGCTTTCGTGCAGTTGATCAAGGTCGGCGGCGTCGCGGCGCGGCAAAGTGTGCGGATCACCCGCCCTGCGCTGCCACCCATGAATGCCCATCCTTCCGCCGACAGCCTGCGCCTGCCTGTCGCCGACGCCGATGACTGCCGCGCCTGGCTTGCCGGCTTGCCCGAGGCCGAGCGGCCGGCCGCGATCGGCCGTCTGATGGCGGCGCTCGCGGGATCCCGCAGGGCTCCGCGTACGCTGTTCGCCATGGCCGAGGAAGTTCGGCCCGCCCACCTGCGAGTGCTCGAACGCGACGCAGCGGCCCTGCGCGGCGCGCTGTTCCCGATGCCCGCCGAGCCGCGCCGTGTGGCGGCGGCGCTGCTCGAGGCCTTCTCGCTCGGGCGAGATCTCTACGCGAGGCTGCACGCCGAGCTCAGCGAGGACGATGGCTGGGCGGCGCGCACGGTGATTCCCGGCACCACCGTGTCGTTGCAGGCGATCCTGCCGCTGGTGCGTTCGCTCGATTACCAGTCGCGTCTGATCCTGCTGCAGCTCGCGCACCGGCTGCGGGTGGGCGCGCAGGACTGGGACCGCCTGTGCATCGCCGCGATCCATGTTCGGGCCAGCAGCTTCCAGGACGTGGTGCTGCCCGATGCGACGCCGCTGATGGCCTCGCCGACCGCGCGTGCGCTGTTCATCGCGCCACTTCTCGTCGCGCTCACCGGCCCCGGGGCGCGCAGCGATGCGGAGCTCGCGCTGATCGCCCGGCTGGCCCGCCGCTGGGCGGCCAGGGTGGGCTTTCGCATCGAGCCGGGCAGCGCGGTACGCCCCGGCGCGAGCGGGCCGGTGCTCGGGCTCAGCAAGGTCCACGCGGTGCGCCTCGACACCCAGAAACTGCTGCCGCGCCTGCGAGCCCAGCGCGACGCGATCGAGGCGCTCGGACCCGGCGGCAGCGCGCGTCTGCCGCGCGGACTGAATCTCGAGGCCACGAGCGCGCTGCTCGACCTGCTCGAGCAGCGGTGGGCCGCCGGCCACGTGCTGCTCGCCCTGCCCGACACCCCGATGGGCCGCATGCGCCTGCGCATCGGCTTTCCGAGCGGGCCCGCCACCGATCTCGCGCCCTGGGCGGTGGAAGCCGAGCGTGTCGACTGGGTGGCGGTCGAGCGTGGCGAGTGGTTCTTCGAGCGCGAGTTCGCGCAACCGGTGGCCATCGGCGACCTGGTGACGCTGGTGCCGCCCGCGCTCGAGGGTCGTCCGACCGCGCCGCGCCCCGGTCTGCCCGAGCGTCTGATGGTCGGGCGCGTGACCTCGCTGTCGCAGCGGCTTGGCGACGATCTTTCGCTCCCGCCTGTCCAGCGCATCGGCGTGATGACCTGGTCCGGCGCGCCGTCGCTGGTCACCGTGCAGGCGGGGCGGCGAGGCCGGCGCGACGCGGTGCGGCTTGCCGGCGATCCTGCCGCCGGCGAGGCGCCATCGCTGCTGCTGCCCCCCGGGGTGCTGGCAGCGGGCACCACGCTGACGCTGCGCGATGGCCTGTGCACCGAGACGGTGAGGCTCGGCGAGGTTCTCGAGCGCGCCGCCGGTTTCGAGCGCCTCGGCATGGCTTCGGTGAACGACGACTGAAGGGCGATTGGCCGGCGTCGACGCGATTCGGCTACCATCCGCTCGCTATGGCCGGACTCGACAGGAATACCCCGCTCCCCACGCGCATCGTCGTGCATCGGCAGTCGCGCGCCCTTGAACTCGCCTTCGACGACGGCAAGGTCTTCCGCCTGTCCTTCGAGTACCTGCGCGTGCACTCGCCGTCGGCGGAGGTTCGCGGTCATGGCCCGGGTCAGGAGGTTCTGCAGGTGGGCAAGCGCGATGTCGATGTCGAGCGCATCGAGCCCGTCGGCCACTACGCGATCCAGATCTTCTTCACCGACGGCCATTCCACGGGACTCTACTCGTGGGACTACCTGCACTGGCTCGGCACGCAGGAGGCGCGGCTCTGGCACGATTACCTGCGCAAGCTCAACGAGGCCGGCGCCAGCCGTGATCCGCAGGCCGGGTCGGCGATGCCGGCCCGTGGCACCGCCGTCGGCGGTGCGGTGTCCGGAGCGCCGGCGCCGCTCGTCGCCACCGAGGCGCGCCGTCGGTCCCCATGAGTCGGCCGGGTTCTCCGCCGCGCGGCAGCGCACCGGCATCGCCCGGCGAGCACACGCACTTCGGCTTCGAGCGTGTGCCCGAGGATGCCAAGGCGGGACGTGTGGCCGAGGTCTTCGATTCCGTGGCCTCGCGCTACGACCTGATGAACGACCTGATGTCGGTCGGCCTTCACCGCGTCTGGAAGGCGGCGACGGTCGCGCACGCGGCGATTCGCCCCGGCATGAAGGTGCTCGACGTGGCTGGCGGAACCGGTGATCTCGCGCGGCGTTTCGCGCAGCGTGTCGGACCCACGGGCGAGGTCTGGCTCACCGACATCAACGGCCCGATGCTCGCGATCGGCCGCGACCGCCTCCTCGACGACGGCCAGGCCCAGCCGGTCGTGCGCTGCGACGCCGAGCGGCTGCCCTTTCCCGACGGCTACTTCGATCGCTGCGTGGTCGCCTTCGGGCTGCGCAACATGACCCGCAAGGAGGCGGCGCTCGCCGAGATGAGCCGGGTGCTGCGCCCCGGCGGGCGCCTGCTGGTGCTCGAGTTCTCGCGGGTGCGCAAGGTTCTCGAACCCTTCTACGATGCCTATTCCTTCAGGCTGCTGCCCTGGATGGGCAAGCGCGTGGCAGGCGATGCCGACAGCTATCGCTACCTTGCCGAGTCGATCCGCATGCACCCGGACCAGGAGAGCCTCGCGGCGATGATGCGCGGGGTCGGGCTGGCCGGGGTGCGATGGTTCGACATGAGCGCGGGCGTCGTGGCCCTTCACGAAGGGGTGAAACTTTGACGTGGTGGATCGGGTTGCTACAGTACGCGTCAGCTGGCTGACAGGCTCTTGCGCGGAAACGCGTCGGCAGGTCGGCAGGCAGCCCTGAAAGTTCTTCGCTTCGCGCGCGACTCAGTTTCCCCTACCTGGAGATTCGTCCATGAAACACCGCAGCGCGGCCTTCCTGGCCGCCCTCCTCATCGGCAGCAGCATCATCGCCGCCGACGTCAATGCCGCCCGAGTCGGCGGAGGTCGCGACGTCGGTCGCCAGAACAACACCATCCAGCGCGATGCCGCCCCGCGGCAGGCACCGCAGCAGCAGGGCGTGCCGGCCCAGCAGCAGGCGCCTTCGCAGGCTGCCCCTGCCCGCCAGGCCGCGCCCGCCGCAGCGCCTGCCGGCGCCGCTGCTGCCCAGCCGGCGCGCAACCGCTGGCTCGGTCCGGTTGCCGGCCTGGCCGCCGGCCTCGGTCTGGCGGCTCTCGCCAGCCACCTGGGCTTCGGCGAGGAACTCGCCAGCTTCATGCTGATCGCGCTGCTGGTCGTGGCCGCCCTCGTCGTCGTGCGTCTCATCATGGCGCGGCGGGCTGGTGCGTCGGGCCCGAGCCCCGCGATGGCGGCTCCCGGCTACGGCAATACCCAGATCGGTCCGGAAGCCGCGGGCAGCTACCCCGGTGGCGCGCAGCGCTCGACCGATGCGGGCTTCGGTGGTGGCGCCGCGGCCACGGCGGCGCCGGCCGCGGCGGCTCTCGCCAGCGGCCTGCCGCCGGGTGTCCCGGCCGACTTCGACACCGAGGGCTTCCTGCGCGGTGCCCGCCAGCAGTTCGTGCGACTGCAGGCTGCCTTCGATGCCGCCGACGTCAACCAGCTGCGCGAATTCGTCGCCGACGAGCTCTACCCCGAGCTCCAGAAGCAGATCGCCGAGCGTGGTGCCGCCAGCCAGCGTACCGACGTCGTTCGCCTCGATGCCGAACTGCTCGGCATCCAGCAGCAGGGCCTCGACTACATGGCCAGCGTCCGCTTCCACGGCATGATTCGCGAGGCCGACGGCGCACCCGCCGAAGCCTTCGACGAGGTCTGGAACCTCGTTCGTCCGGTGGCTGGCGGATCCGGCTGGATGCTCGCCGGCATCCAGCAGCTCCACTGAGGAAAGTCTCGATGGATGCCGCCGGGGCGGACGAGCGCTTCGACCGTCCCGGCAGCCCGCTGCAGGCCCTGATCGGCGAAGCCTTCGGCGGCTTGCAGCAGACTGCGGTCCAGGCGCTGGCCGCGGCGCTCGCGCACCTGCTGCGGCAGCAGGCCTGGGCCCGCGACAAGCTTCGGATGCATGCCGGGGCGGTTGTACGTCTGGGTATCGACCTGCCGGCCCCGCCCGCGGGCGTGCCGCGCCCCGAACTTCGTTTACGCATCGATGCCGAGGGGCTCGTCGAGCCCGCCGGCGCCCTGGAGCCCGTGCGTGCGACGCTGCTGCTGAAGCCGTCGCCGGGCATGGTCACCGACTTCCGCCGCACCGGCGTCGAGGGACTGGCCAGACACCTTCGCGTGGACGGCGACGTGATGCTGGCCGCGAGCCTCGGCGAGCTGGCCCGCCATCTGCGCTGGGATGCCGAGGAAGACCTCAGCCGCGTGCTTGGGGATGTGGCGGCTCATCGCCTGGCCGGCCTGCTGCGCGCCGGGCTGGCGCGCATCCAGACGGCCTCGGCGCCTGCCGCCGACCGGCTTGTCGAGCAGGCCCGGGGCTTGACGCCGGGCATCTCCCGGGAATCGCTTCGGGAGCTCGGTCGGGGTTTCAGCGCGCTCGAGGACCGCCTGCGGCACCTCGAGCAGCGTACCGATCGCCTCGAGACTGCGCGCTGAGCCTCAGCGGTTCCGCGAGCTTGTTGTCCCGGGCGGCGGCAGCACGAAACTTCCCGGATCCGTCCGCAGGCGCCTGCCGAGCACCGTCCAGAAGGCTCGCGCCTGGCCAATCCGCAGGCCGCGTGCCTTCAGCGCCGTCCAGAACGCCAGACCGAAGCTCACGCCAAGGTTCACCAGGCCGATCAGCGCCACCCCCAGCGCTGTGATCGCCAGTTCGAGCGGGGCTGCCGTCCCCTGAAGGCCGACGGCGCCGTAGGCGAGGTTGGCGGCCGCGAAGGTCACGTGGCGAATGTCGAGGGGCAGCCCCAGCATCGTGCCGATGAACCCGACATAGCCGAGCATCAGGCCGAACGCGATGTTGCCGGCGATCGCGCCGTGGTTGTGCTCGATGTAGTGCGCGAGCCCCAGGGTTCGCTGCGAACCGAGCAGGCGATTCAGTGCGCGGTGATGCGCGATGCGCGCGGGAACGCGCGCATGGACGCAGCGGTTGTCGAAGTAGCCCGAGATGATGCCCGACAGGAAAAGGCACAGACCTGCGATCGCCGCGTGCGGCAGCGCCGCCGATGCCCAGGGGTGCAGATCGGCCAGCAGGCGTGCCGACTTGCCTGCCTCGGTGACTGGCGCGCCCGTCGCCGTCAGCCAGACCCACGCGATCAGCAGCGAGACCGGCAATGCGATCAGGACGTTGCCGGCGATCGCGACGAGCTGGGTTCTCGAAACCTGAGCCGTCAGGGTGACCAGCCTTTCGAGGTTGGCTGCGAGGTCGCGGTCGCGGCCCTCGTCGATGGCCGCGGCGATGTGCGCGGCGGTCATTGCCGGCTGCTTGGTCGCGATCGTGAAATGAAGCGCATGGACCAGCACGAAGCCGATCGCATAGTTGAGCCCGAAGGCGAGAGCCTCCCAGAAGGGCGGCAGGTGGAGGCTGGCCAGGAGGATCTTGACCAGCGCCATCATCCCGACGATCGACCCGGCACCCATCGCCGATCGCGCCATCGCGAGCCAGCCGGCGCGGTCGGTGGTCACGTAGTGCTCGCCGGTGCGGCTCGCGTTCTCGGTCACCTGGAGCGCCAGCAGATCGGTGCTGCGCGCCAGCAGCTCGCGAAGGCTGTCGCGCTTGCATTCGCCCCGCACGAGTTCGATCAGCAGGACGGCGGTTTCGTCGGCCGCTGCCGTGGCGGCCTGCGAGGCCTGCTGCACGATGGCCACCAGACGCCGGATACGCGCGGTACTCGCCCGGCCCTCGCGCAGGCGCAAGGTGAGCGCGGTGCTCGTGCCCTGCGCGTGGGCGAGTTGCCGCACCTCGTCGAGCACGGCGTCGCAGCGTTCGAGCGCGGCGGCAAGCCGCGTGGCCGCCGCTCGCAGGACGTCGTGGGTCGCCTTCGCTGCCCCGGACCCGGCATCGTGGGGCGCCGGCCGGGCCTGCATCGCGTCGCACCATTCGAGCAGCGCCGCGGCCTGGTCGAGAAATGGCGCATCGGTCCGATCGCCATGGGCGTGATAGCGCAGCAGCTCCGGGTGGGATCCGAGTGCGGCGAGGCGGTGCGCGAGCAGCCGAAGCGCTTCCAGCCCCTCGATCCTGAGCCGGGCCTGCCCGGCCACGGCTGCCGGCAGGCTCCGCGGCGCGGATGCGATCAGCCCGATGAGGCGCGCCCAGCGTCGGGTGCCCGCGGCTTCCACCCACCGGTCGTCGGCACTCTGGTGGAAGAGTTCGCCCAGCAGATCGATCCAGAGTCCGGGCTCGGGGACCGGGGGCAGCAGGCGCCTGCCGATGCGAGCCGCCAGGCCACCGAAGAATCCGCCCTCGACGAAGACCCCGGTTTCGGCCAGCAGGTGACGCTGGCGTCTGCCGGCGAAACAGGAGAACAGATGGTCGGCGAGCCGGGCGGCGGCCGGGGGATCGTTCTGCAGGCGGTCGCAGAGCCGGTCCAGCCGCTCGGCCGCTGCCGCAGGTGCCTGGCCGCGCGCCGGTCTCAGCCAGTCGACGAGCTCGACGAGCCACCCATGCGCCGGGCCCTCGGTAGGCGTGCCGATGCGCGCGAGCAGGCTGTCGAGTTCGCGCATCAGGCCGTGGCCAGCCGAGGGTGGCTTGCAGCGGTTCCGTGCGGCGCTGACGCGAGGCTCATGTTCTGAGCCCGGGATGCGTTATACTGTGTTTTCATACAGGAGAACGCCATGGAAAGCACCTTCGCTCGCCTGCAGTCGGCCCGCTGCACGCTCGCGGCCCTACCGGTTCTGCGTCGCGTGATGCAGCCCTCCCGGCCTCATCTCGACCCCGACCGCCTGGTCGGTATCGTCTGCGCCGCCTCTGCCGCGGTCGCGCTGCTGGTTGCCTGAGCAAGCGCCGCGCGCCCCGGCTGCGCTGCGGCACGCGTCATCAGGCGCCGGTGTAGCGTGGCGGGCGCCCCTCCAGGAACGACCGTACCCCTTCCTCGAAGTCACCCGACAGTGCCGCCAGTGCGAACTGATCGAAGTCGGCGTGGCTGGCCGCCCGGTCCAGTGCCGTGGCGCTGGCGTTCACCGCCTGCTTGATCATCCGCAACTGGATCGGCGGCATCGAGGCCGCCCGATGCGCCAGTGCCAGGGCATCCTGAAGCGATTGCCCGGGTTCGCTGAGCTGGTCCACCAGCCCCCAGTCGAGCGCGGTGCTCGCCGGCAGTTTCTCCGACAGGATGATGATCCGTTTGGCCTTGGCCGGCCCCACCAGGTGCGTGATGCGCGGCACGGCACCCCACGACAGATTCATGCCGCGTTCGATCTCCGGCACATAGAGGGTCGCGGCGCGCGAGGCCACCCGCAGATCGCAGGCAACCGCGATCGCCGCCCCGCCGCCCACACACCAGCCCTCGATGGCCATGATCGTCAGCGCTTCGATCTCTTCCCAGGCGCGGCACATCTTCCCGCCGGCCTGCAGGGCCAGCCGCCGCTCGGCCATCGGTCGTTCGCGCATGGCATCGCGCTCGGGGTCCTTCAGGTCGGCGCCCATCGAGAAGTTCTCGGCGGTGCCGGTGAGCACGACCGCCGACACCGTCGCATCGTTCTCGAAGCTGCGCGCGGCCGCGGTGAGCTGCCGCAGCGCCTCGGCCGACAGCGCATTGGACCGGGTGCCGCGATCGAAACGCACGATCGCGACCCGGTCCTGACGCTCGATCGTCACCATCGGTGGCGCACTCATGCGGCGCTCGTCTGGAAGTCGGCCGGCAGCACGATCTCGATCAGTTCGAGATCGTCGGAGTGCGCGATCTCGCGGTGACGGATGCCCGGCAGCTGGTGCACGCAGGAGCCCGCCTGCAGCAGCACCTCGCCCTGACCCTCGTACTCGAAGCGCACCCAGCCCTTGAGCACGTAGACCAGTTGCAGCTGCACCGAATGCCGGTGCCACTCGCCGCCGGCCTGGTGGCCGCCGCGCGCCCGGATCACGTGCATCACCGCCATGCCGTCGGTGGCCTCCTTCACGCCGAGATCGCGGTACTCGAAGTACGGCCGCAGCCCGTCGGGCCGGAATTCGCTGGTCGCCGCGTGACTGACCTTGAAGTGCATGACGGACCTCAGGGGGTGATGATGACCTTGCCCATGACCTTGCGGTTCATCATGTCGTTGATCGCCTGTGCGCCCTGGGCGAGCGGATAGCGCGCTGAAATATGCGGGCGCAGCTTGCCCTGCTGCACCAGCTCGAACATCTCCTGGATGTCCTGGCGGTAGACCTGCGGCTCCTTCGCGCAGAACTGGCCCCAGAACACGCCGACCACCGACGCGCCCTTGAGCAGCATCAGGTTGAGCGGCAGCTTCGGGATCTCGCCGTTGGCGAAGCCCACGACCAGGAATCGGCCGCGCCAGGCGATCGACCTGAACGCCGGTTCGGCGAACTTGCCGCCGACCGGGTCGTAGATCACGTCGGGACCCTTGCCGCCGGTGAGCTCCTTGAGGCGCTCGCGCAAATCTTCGGTCTCGTAATTGATGCCGTGGTCGGCGCCGTGCTCGCGGCATACCGCCAGTTTCTCGGCGGTGGAGGCGGCCGCGATCACGGTCGCCCCGAAAGCCTTGCCGATCTCGACGGCGGCCAGACCCACGCCGCCCGCCGCGCCGAGCACCAGCAGGGTTTCGCCGGCCTTCAGCGCGCCGCGATCCTTGAGCGCGTGGTACGAGGTGCCGTAGGTGAGGATGAAGGCGGCCGCGGTGTCGAAGGGCAGCGTGCGCGGGATGGGGATCGCGCGGGCTGCCGACATCTTCACCTTCTCGCAGAAGGCGCCGTAGGTGGTCGACCCGATGATGTGATCGCCCACCTTCAGGTGGGTGACGCCCTCGCCGAGCGCCGACACCACGCCGGCGAACTCCGCGCCGGGCGAGAAGGGCGGCTCGGCCTTGAACTGGTACTTGTTCTGGATGATGAGCACGTCCGGGAAGTTGACGCCGGCCGCCTTCATGTCGACGACGATCTCGCCCGGGCCGGGCACCGGATCGGGCACCTCCTCGACCACCAGGGTGTCGGGCAGGCCGTATTGCTTGCAGAGCAGTGCTCTCATGGGAGTCTCCTGGAGAAGAAGGCGGTGCGATGGGTGGCGCGATCGGGCCGTGGCGGCCCGTGCGACGTAAGCCCGGCCGATTATGCCCGCGCCACGCCAGCCCGTAAGCCGGCTCGGGGCGATGCGTCTCGGCTTTGCGCGCAGCCGCATCCGCGAAGGTCGCGGCCGCCCGCGCGGGCCTGGGGATCGGTCAGCGTGCGGCCGGGGCGTCTGCCTGCGCGAGTCGCACCAGCGCGGCGAGTGCCTGGTTGACCGGCACCGGGACCCCGAGTGCCGCGCCGCGGCGCGCCACCAGGCCGTTGAGCGCGTCGATCTCGGTGGGCCGGCCGGCCGCGAGGTCCTGGGCGGTGGAGGACGTCGCGCCGGCCATCGCCTGACCCAGGCGCATCGCGTCCGCGAAGAGCGCCTCGGCCGTGGGCAGCGCCACGCCGTCGGCACTCGCCACCGCGACGCACTCCTCGACCACCGCGCGCATCAGCGTGCGCGCGTCGGCATCGCCGACCAGGCGCGCATAGCGCGCGCGACCGAGCGCCGAAACCGGGTTGAAGACACAGTTCATCACCAGCTTCACCCAGAGATCGACCCGCACGTCCGAGGACACCGGGCAGGGTATGCCCGCGCGCTCGAAGACCGCGGCCACGCGCGCCACCGTGGCCTCGTCGCAAACCCCGTCCGGTCCTTCGCTGCCGTCGCGCAGGGCGCCGAGCACGAGATCGCCGCGACCAGCGTGCCGCACATGGCCGGGGCCTGCCATCGAGCAGGCGACATAGACCACCGCGGCGAGCGCGTCGAAGCCTGCCGCCGTCCGGATGCGGGACACGTTGTCGACACCATTCTGCAGGCTGAGCACGATCGCGCCGGGGCGAAGGCGAGGCGCGATCGCGCGCGCGCCGGTCTCGGTGTCGCGGCTCTTCACGCAGAACAGCACGAGGTCGGCATCGGCGAGCGCATCGGGCCCGGTCTCGGCCCGGGTCGCGATGGCGACGCGGTTGCCGCCCTGCTCGAGGATCAGGCCATGTGCGCGGATCGCCTCGACATGGGGGCCACGGCCGATCAGCGTGACTGGCGCACCGGCCAGCGCCAGGCGCGCGCCGTACCAGCAGCCCACCGCGCCGGCGCCGAACACCGCGATTCGTGGCCAGTCGGATCGGGACGCGTCGGCGTCGGCAGGTTGCGTGTGGGTGCGGGTGGTGCCCGGGGAGGCCGTCGCGTTCGGGCTGGCGGTGATATCGGGTTGCGGCTCGGTCATGGCATCGCGGCTGAAGCCGACGATGCTACCCCAGGACGAAGCTGTGTCAGCACGGCATGCGCCGGGGCAGCGGGCGCGAGCGCCTGGGCGATCGGCACGGGCTCGCTGATCGCATAACCCTGGCTGTAGTCGACGCCGAGCTGGGTGACCAGCCGCCGCAGGGCCGGCGTGCAGACATACTCGGCCACCGTGCGCAGGCCGCGGCGCTTCGCGACCTGCACGATCGAGGCGACGATCTCGGCGTCGATCGGATCGGTCTCGAGGTCGCGCACGAAGCTGCCATCGATCTTCAGGTAGTCGACCGGCAGCTTCTTCAGATAGTCGAAGGTGGACAGGCCGGTCCCGAAGTCATCGAGCGCGATCCGGAAGCCCATCGCGCGCAGCTGCGTGATCGATTCGGCCGCCTGCACCGGGTTGAGCAGTTCGCTGCTCTCGGTGATCTCGAAGGCGAAGCGGGCGGCTGGCAGGCGGCGCGACTGCAGCGCGGCCAGCGCGAAGCGCGCGAAACCCGGGTCGGCGAGGCTGGTGGCGCTCAGGTTGATCGCGCACTTGGCGGTGCGGGCGAGCGCGTCCGGGTGCGCCACGAACCAGTCGAAGACGCTGGCGACCACCGCGCGGTCGAGATCGATCGCGAGATCGGCGGCCGCGACCGCGGGCAGGAACTCGGCCGGCGGAATCATCCTGCCGGCAGGGTCGAGAAGCCGCACCAGCACCTCGATGTCGTGACCGTCGCTGCCGCATTCCGGGCGGTTGGCCACCAAGGGTTGCGCCAGCAGCAGCAGCCGGCGCGACAGGATCGCCTCGCGCACCCGCTCGGTGGCGGCCAGCCTCACGCGGTGGCGATTCAGCAGCCCGTCGTCCAGCGTGCCGGTGCGCAGCGGCCGTTCCACGCGCAGGCTGGCGTCGAGCTCGGCCTCGCGCAAGGCCACCCGCAGAAGGTCGGCCTGCAGATCCGGCGCAGGCGGCACCCAGATCGCGCCGATCGCCGGCGCGAGTTGCAGGGTCAGCGCACCAGCAGCGATGCGGATGGCCGCGAGCTCGCGCAGCAGCGCCTCGGCGGCGATCTCGAGCGATCCCGGGTCCTTGCCCGACCAGACCGCGACGAAGCGGTCCGGTTCCGGACGCGCGAGTGCCTCGACGGCGGGCGCCTCGGCCAGCATGCGCTGCAGGCTCGCGATCACGCGGCCGGCATCGGCCTCGTCGAGCAGATCGACCGCGGCATCCAGATTGCGCAGTCTCACGCCGATCAGCCCGAAGCCCTGGGCCCGATCGCGGTCGAGCCGTGCCTCGAGCAGCGCGGCAAGTCCGCGGGCGTTGGCCAGACCGGTGGCCGGATCCTCGCGCGCGGCGCGCGCCACCGCGTCCAGGGCGCTGCGCCGATCGGCCGATATCGCCTGCAGCACCTGCGCAAGGGCGGTCGCGGAGAACACGGTCAGGGCGCCGGAAAACAGCCCGAGGTTCCGGTCGACGGGCCCGGCCCCCGAGATGCCGCACAGTGCGTGCACGGTCAGGAAGAGCGCGGCGCAGGCTACCAGCGTCCAGTGGCTGGTCAGCGCCTCGCGCCGGATCGCGCAGAAGGCCGCCAGCGGCAGGAACAGGTGGGTGGTGGCGCGCGCGTAGTCGGCCTGGTCGATGGCGACCAGCGCGCTGCCCAGCGCCGCCAGCGCGACGGCACCGCCCAGCGTCCCCGGATCGAGGCGCGGCAGGCGCAGTCGCTGTGGCGCGCTCAGCAGCGCCTCGATCGCGGGGGCGAACAGCAGCACGCCGAGGCTCTCGATCAGCCAGTAGCCGACGAAGATCGCGACGGGCGACTCGCCGGCATAGGAAGCTGCCAGGCTGAGGCCGGTCGTGCCGATCAGCGCGGCGAGCGGCGCGCCGACCGCGATCGTTGCCGCATACAGCGTGAGCAGCCAGCGCAGCCGCGAGTGCTGCTGCGCCTCGCCGGCATGCGCACCCAGGAGACGACGCTGCACCGCCACGCCCGCCACCGGCCCTGCCACCGAGGCCGCGACCGCGCAGCCGAGCATCGCGGGATCGAAGCCGTGGGCGAGCAGCGCCCAGCCAAGCACGCCGGCCGCCGAGGCCATCAGGCCGGGCAGCCCCAGCACAAGCAGGGCCCCGTAGGCGATGCCGGCGGGCGGCCACACCAGCGAGAACTCGCCCGCGGAAAAGGCGGCGAGCCGCGAGAGCCAGGCGCCGCCGAAGGTCGCCGCGGCGATGCTCAGCAGCAGCGCGGGCGAGGCGCTCTGACCAGCCGGGGCTGCCGCGAGGGCGAGACGGGCTTGCGCGAGGGAAAGTCGCATCCCTTGCATGTCGGCCGACTGGTCGACGGGGATAGGGCGCGGCTTCCCGGGACCCGACGGACGGCGCCTTTCGGCACCCGGCCGTCAGTTGCGGGTGTTGAGCAGGTTGCCCGGCGAGTACTGGTCGGTGAGCAGGCGCGTCCCCGGCGGCCAGTGGGCATCGGTGCGGAAGTGCGGCAGCAGCCAGTCGCGCCCCGTGCCCAGCGGTCGCAGCCGCTCCTCGAGGCGGCCGGCGTTGGCCTCGACCTCGGCGATCGGCGGCAGCCCTCCCTTGCGCGCAAGGATCACCCGGTTGTTGCTGCGCAGGTTGAAGAAGGTGCCGAACACGCTGTGCCAGGTGGCAGATTCGGCCGCGTGCAGACCCGATGACGAGAAGGTGTTGGCGGCCGCCACGCCGCCCTCCTCGAGCAGCGTGCGCACCTCCAGCAGGTACTCGCGCGTGATCATGTGCTCGGGCACGTACAGGTGGTCGAAGGCATCGAGGATCACGAGATCGTACCGACGACCCTGGCGGCCGGCCCGCTTGACGAAGACCCTGCCGTCGCCGGCGATCGCGCTCGAGCGGGCATCGGGCCGGAAGCCGAAGAAGCGCTCGGCCACCCGTACGACGGCCGGGTCGAGTTCCACGCTCTCGATGACGGCCTGCGGCAGGATCGCGCGCAGCGCCATCGGTACCGAGCCCCCGCCCAGGCCGATCACCAGGATCCGGCGCGGGTCGGGCGCGAGGTACAGCGCGCCCATGATCATCCGGGTGTACTCGAAGACCAGTTCGCGCGGATCGGCGAGCGAGGCGCAGGTCTGACGTCCGGCGTCGTGCACCCCGAACTTCATGCAGCGAAGGCCCTCGTGCTCGTAGACCAGGATGTCGCGGTACAGCGAGCGCTCGCGGTGGATCACGGTACCCTCGGCGCGCGCACCCGCCGCGGTCAGCGCCAGCGGTGCCGCGAGCAGCGCGCGTCGAAGCCCATTCATGCGCGGCCGCCGCGCATGGCCAGGCCTGTCACGCCGATGACGATCGACACCGTCATCATGCCGGCGAGGATCTGGTCGATCTCGAAGAGCAGCACCAGGTAGAAGGAGGTGAGCAGCGTGCCCAGCGTGCTGCCAAGGGTCGACACGAAGAAGACCTTGCCGGCCACGCGGCCCGAGGTGCCCAGCGTGTCGACCAGCAGCCGGATCGCGTAGGGCGACACCGCGCCCGATACCGTGATCGGCACGAAGTAGAGAGCGAGCGAGGCCACGAGCGCGCCGTAGCGGGGGTCGGGCACGTGATCGAAGACCGCATCGAGGATCGGTGTGGCGGCAAGCACCGCAGGCAGCGCGGTGAGGGTGGCCGCGAGCAGGAGCGCGGCGAGCTTGCGGACCGTGGGTTCGCCCGCCGACAGCGCCCCGCCGATCAGATAGCCGATCGACAGCGACAGCATGAACAGCGTGATGATCGCGCCCCAGACATGGATGCCGGTGCCGAAGTAGGGCCCCAGCGCCCGGCCGCCGAGCAGTTCCAGCGCCATCACGAAATAGCCGGACCAGCCGGCCAGCAGATAAACGAAGGCGGTTCGCAGCGAGGTGGCAGCGGGCACGAAGTTGTCGGCGTCGTTAGGGTAGAGGGCAAGGATCGCGGCCTGCGCGCCCGCCGGCGGCGCGGGGTCGGACCGGATTCGTCACGAACAGGCTCGCCAAGGGGCGCGACCGCTCGGCTGCCGGGAGGATCGGCCGTCCGGGCATCACTGTCAAACCGGGCGCCGCGTCCTTCGCTTCGGGCGCCGGGTCCTTCGCTTCGGAAAGCCGCGCGCATCGACTACCCTTGGGTCTTTGCCCACGTCCGCGCGTCCCGCGTCCGCTGCCATGTCCCAGCCCCCGTACTACTCGCTGCTTCCTGCCGTGGCGGCCATCGTCCGTGAGGCCGGGCGGATCGTGATGGCGGTCTACGAGCAGGGCGCGGTCGCGCGTCAAAAGGCCGACGCTTCGCCGGTCACCGAGGCTGACGATCGTGCCGAGGCGCACATCGTGCCGGCCCTGCGTGCGCTGGCGCCGGGCATACCGGTGGTCGCCGAGGAGGCGGTGGCGGCGGGTGAGGCGCCTGATCCGTCGGCGCTGCAGGGCTTGTTCTGGCTCGTCGATCCCCTCGACGGCACCCGCGAGTTTCTTGGCCGTAATGGCGAGTTCACCGTCAATGTCGCGTTGATCGAGGCGGGCAGGCCCGTGCTCGGTGCGGTGCTCGCGCCGGCGCTGCCCGGCGGTGCGGAGCTCTACACCGGCGTGGTCGGTGCTGGGGCCTGGCTGGCTCGTGGCGAGGCGCCGGCCCGTGCGATCGAGGTCCGGGCCGAGCCCCCCGAGGGGCTCGTGCTGCTCGCGAGCCGGTCGCACGGCGACGAGGCGGCCATGCAGGCCTTCATCGCTCAGCGGCTGGCGGGCCGGCACATCGCTGGGCGGCGCGATGCCGGCTCTTCGATCAAGCTTTGCCTCATCGCTGCCGGGCAGGCTGATCTGTATCCGCGATTCGGTCGTACGATGGCGTGGGACATTGCCGCAGGCCACGCCGTGCTGGCGGCCGCCGGCGGCGAGGTGCTCACGCTCGATGGCACGCCGCTGCGCTACGACAGGCCGGATTTCGAGAATCCGCACTTCGTCGCCGTGGCCTGCGCGGCCCCCTGGCGCGCCGCCGCCCGATGAACCCCGACCCCGCCCGCCCCAAGGATCTGCCCTCGGTCGACCGTCTGCTGCGCACGCCGGCCGGGCTGGCGCTGGTGGGCGAGCATGGGCACACGCTGGTTGCCCAGCAGGCGCGCGCGCTGCTCGAGGCGCTGCGCGCCCGCGCGCTGGCCGGTGAGTTGCCAGGTTCCGAGACGCAACCGGCGGCGCTGGAAACGGCGCTTGCGCAGCGCCTCGCGCATTGCCTCATGCCGCGCCTGCGCCGCGTGCTCAACCTCACCGGGACGGTCCTGCACACCAATCTCGGGCGCGCGCTTCTCGCCGAGCCGGCGCTGCAGCACCTGCTGTCGATGATGTCGGGACCCAACAACCTGGAGTACGACCTTGCCAGCGGCGGGCGCGGCGATCGCGACTCGGTGGTCGAAGAGCTGCTTTGCACCATCACCGGGGCACAGGCGGCGACCATCGTCAACAACAATGCGGCTGCGGTGCTGCTCACCATCGCCGCGCTCGCCCGCGACCGCGAGGTGATTGTCTCGCGCGGCGAGCTGGTCGAGATCGGTGGCGCCTTCCGGATGCCTGACGTGATGGCCGCGGCCGGCGCCAGGCTCGTCGAGGTAGGCACCACGAACCGTACGCATCCGCAGGACTACGCGCAAGCGATCGGCCAACGCACCGCGTTGCTGATGAAGGTCCACACCAGCAATTACGTCGTGCAGGGCTTCACGGCAGCGGTCGACGAAGCGGAACTCGCCGGCATCGCGCACGCTCGCGGATTGCCGCTGGCGTCCGACCT
>JBIIHU010000226.1:0-5925 GCA_044235405.1 Burkholderiaceae bacterium | reverse complement strand
AGGAGCAGGATACCCGGCAGCTCGAGGAGGCGATCGCCCGAGCCGGCATGCCGCCCGAGGCCGAGGCCCATGCCCGCAAGGAGCTTGCCCGGCTGCGGCGCACGCCCGAGGCTTCCGCGGAGCACGCGATGCTGCGCACCTGGCTCGAATGGATGACCGAGCTGCCCTGGGCGCTGCGCGAGGAGCCGCCGATCGACCTCGAGCACGCGCGGGAGGTCCTCGATGCCGACCATCATGGACTGGCCAGGATCAAGCAGCGGATCATCGAGTTCCTGGCGGTGCGCAAGCTGAACCCGGCCGGCCGCGCCCCGATCCTGTGCTTTGCCGGGCCGCCGGGCGTGGGCAAGACGTCGCTCGGTCAGAGCATCGCTCGGGCGCTCGGGCGGCCGTTCACCCGCGTATCGCTCGGCGGCGTGCACGACGAGGCCGAGATCCGGGGCCATCGCCGCACGTATATCGGTGCGCTGCCCGGCAACGTCGTGCAGGGGCTGCGCCGCGCCGCCTCGCGCGACTGCGTGATGATGCTCGACGAGGTCGACAAGCTGTCGGCAAGCGCGCACGGCGATCCCGCCGCGGCGCTGCTCGAGGTGCTCGACCCCGAGCAGAACGCCACCTTCCGCGACAACTACCTCGGTGTGCCCTTCGATCTCAGCCGCGTGGTGTTCATCGCCACGGCCAACCTCATCGACGATGTGCCCGCGCCGGTTCGCGACCGCATGGAGGTGATCGAGCTGCCGGGCTACACCCACGAGGAAAAGCTTGCGATCGCCCGCAGCTACCTGCTGCCGCGCCAGCGCGCGGCCGCAGGCCTCGACGAGCACCACTGTGCACTCGATGATCCGGCACTCGCCGCGATCGTCGCCGGCTACACCCGCGAGGCGGGCGTGCGCCAGCTCGAGCGCGAGATCGGGCGCGTGATGCGCCACGTCGCCACTCGCGTCGCGCAGGGCGAGCCGGGTGGCCTGAGGATCGGTGCCGCCGACCTTGGCATGATCCTCGGACCGGTGCGCCACGAACCCGAAAGTGCGCTGCGCAGCAGCCTGTCGGGGGTCGCGACCGGCCTGGCCTGGACCCCCGCGGGTGGCGACATCCTGTTCGTGGAGGCCACCCGGGTCGGCGGTGAAGGGCGGCTGATCCTCACCGGACAGCTCGGCAGCGTCATGAAGGAAAGCGCGCAGGCCGCGCTCACGCTGGTGAAGTCGCGCGCTGCCACGCTCGGTCTGGCCGATGCCGCCTTCGAGCGCATCGACGTGCATCTGCACGTGCCCGCGGGCGCCATCCCGAAGGATGGCCCGAGCGCCGGCGTGGCGATGTTCGTCGCGCTGGCCTCGCTGTTCACCGGGCGCACGGTGCGCCACGACATCGCGATGACGGGCGAGATCAGCCTGCGGGGTCTGGTGCTGCCGGTCGGCGGCATTCGGGAGAAGGTGCTCGCCGCCCATCGCGCCGGCCTGCGGCAGGTGCTGCTGCCGGCGCGCAATCGCAAGGACCTCGCCGAGGTGCCCGCCTCGGCGCTTGCCGGACTCGAGACCGTCTGGCTCGAGCGCGTCGACGATGCGATCGCCGCGGCGCTCGCCGGCGCGACTGCGGTTGCGCGGCCGGAGGCCTGACCCGATGCGCATCGAACCCCGGATCCAGTTTCTCGGCATGCCGCGTTCGGAGGCGCTCGAGACGGCGGCGCGCACGCGCATCGCGCGCCTCGAGCGTCTCGCGGCGGACATCATCGCGTGCCGTGTCGCGATCGAGCTCGACCAGCGGCACGCGCGTCAGGGTCGTCCGGTGCGCGTGCGCATCGATCTCAGCCTGCCGGGGCGCGAGCTGGTCGTCGATCGGGTGGCCGACGAGGATGCCTACGTGGCGCTTCGCGATGCCTTCGACGACATGCGCCGTCGCCTCGATGCGCTGCGCCGGCAGCGCCGTGGCGAGATCAAGCACCACGCGCCCGAGCGCCATGGCGTGGTCGATCGCCTGGATTCCGACGGCGGCTTCGGCTTCATCCGCAGCACCGATGGCGAGGATTTCTACTTCGGCCGTGGCAACCTTGCGGGCCTGCGCTTCGAGCAGCTGGCCGTGGGCACGCCGGTGCGCTTTATCGTCGAGGCAGCCTCCGACGGGTTGCAGGCGCACCGGGTGAGCGCCGGCCCGGGCGAGGCTGCCTGAGCGCCCCGGCGCGGGCTTGGCGATGTTCTCAGGCGATGCGCCCGCTGCGGGCGAGCGACAGCGCCGCGCCGCCCACCGCCAGCAGCACCGCCAGCGCCGCGAAGGCGAAGCCGATCTCGGTATGCCGCCGCTCCAGCACCAGATTGCTGCCGAGTTCCTCGTAGACCTTGCGCAGGTCCTCGGCGCTGGCGGCGTAGCGGTACTCGCCGGCGGTCATGCCGGCCATCATCCTGAGCGCCTCCTCGTCGAGACGCATGTACATCGACATGCCGCCGAAGTCGACCTCGCCGCCCTCGACGGTACCGATCCCGACCGTGTAGACCCGTACGCCGCGCTCGGCGGCGAGCCGCGCCGCGGCCACCGGATCGACACCGGTGGTGCGTCGGCCGTCGCTGAGCAGGATGACGGCGGCCGAGCGGTACGAGCCCGGTTCGACCGGCACGAAAGGCGCGGGCGCCGCCTTGCCGGTCGTGCCGCCGGGTTGCGAGCCCGGGCGCTTCGAGGCGCCGGCGCCGTAGAGCATCGCCTCGAGGTCGATCCCGTGCTCGGGGAACAGCGTGGCCATCGCCAGGACCAGCGCACTGCCGGTGGCGGTGCCGCGCTGCATTGCGAGGCGGTCGATCGCCGCGAGCAGTTCGTCGCGCTGCGTGGTCGGCGCCTGCACCAGCGTGGCGGTGCCGGCGAAGGCGACGATGCCCACGCGCACGTCGTCGGGTACCTGCTCGACGAAGGCACGCGCTGCCGCGCGGGCTGCGGTGAAGCGATCGGGCTCGACGTCGCGGGCGCGCATGCTGAGGGAGACGTCGATCGCCAGCAGGATGGTCTGCTGCTGCGAAGGCAGCACGATCGCCGCGCGCGGCCGGGCCGCACCCACGAGCGCCGCCGCGATGGCCGCGAGCAGCAGCAGCCCGGGCAGCCTGCGCGACCATCGGCCTCGACCTGTGCCTCCCTCGAGGCGCAGCCCCGGCAGGCGATGCGCCAGCGCATGGCGCGTGCGATCGAGGCGAGCATGCGCGAGGACGAGCAGCGGCAGCAGCGCGAGCAGCCAGAGCACGCCCGGCCACTCGAAGCTCATGGACGGCCCCGGGCCACCGGGCGGGCAGGGAGCGGTGCGGCGTGCATGGTCGTCGACTTTAGCACCGCGGCGCCGGCATCGCGCGCTTCGAAACGCCGCGCGCCCGGCGATCCGCGCGGCCACGGCCTCGGCCACTACACTGCGTGGAGCCATGGCGACGACCGAGAGGCGACAGTGAAGAGCGACGAAGCCCCCGACTGGGAGGTCTACGCGGTGCGCTACGCGAGCCTCGAGCAGCGTCAGCGCAGCCAGAACTTCATCGTGCGCGACGAGCACGACGGCCCGATGCCGATGGACTATTACGTGTGGCTGCTGCGCGCCCCGGGAAGCGTGATCCTCGTCGATACCGGCTTCGGCGAGGCCTCCGCGCTGCGGCGCGACCGCCGCCTGCGGCGCTGCCCGATCGCGGCCCTCGCCTCGCTGGGCATCGCGCCCGACGATGTCACCGACGTCATCATCACGCACCTGCACTACGATCATGCCGGCAACCTCGACAAGCTGCCGCGCGCCACCTTCCACATCCAGGATGCCGAGGTCGCCTTCGCGACCGGGCGCTGCATGTGTCACGAGCCGCTGCGCCACGCCTACGACGTGCGCGATGTCACTGACCTGATCCGGCATGTCTACGAGGACCGCGTCGTCTTCCATGACGGCGACGCCGAGATTGCCCCGGGCGTATCGGTGCTGCGCATCGGCGGCCACACCGGCGGGCTTCAGTCGGTGCGCGTGCGTACCGCCCGCGGCCGCGTCGTGCTCGCCTCCGACGCCAGCCACTACTACGAGAACATGGAAAGCGCCCGCCCGTTCCCGATCGTCTACAACGTGGCCGACATGCTCGAGGGGCATCGCCGCCTGCGACGCGAGGCCGATTCGCCCGATCACGTCGTGCCCGGGCACGATCCGCTGGTGCTGCAGCGCTATCCGCAACTGCCCGGCGATGCCCATGGCATCGCCTGCCTGCACCTGCCGCCGCTTGCAGGGAGCGCGTCATGAAGGCGATCGTGGTGGGAGCCCAGGGCCCGATGCTCGCCGAGGTGGCCGAGCCGGTGCCGGGGCCGCAGGAAGTGCTGGTTCGGGTGCGTGCCTGCGGGCTCAATCGCGCCGATCTCGGCATGGCCGCCGGGCATCGCCACGGCAGCGCCGGCGGTGCGGGTGCCGTGCTGGGGCTCGAGGCCGCGGGCGAGGTGCTCGCGCTTGGCGCCGAGGTCGACGGCATGCGGGTGGGCGATCGGGTCATGTGCTCGGGCGCCGGGGCCTTTGCCGAACGCATGGTGGCCGATGCGGGGCGGGTCACGCCGATCCCCGGCGAGGCGCTCGGCTTCGAGCAGGCAGCGGGTCTGCCGGTCGCGTTGCAGACCATGCACGACGCGGTGATCACGCATGGCCAGCTGCGCCCCGGCGGGACCGTGCTGGTGCAGGGGGCGAGTTCGGGCGTGGGCCTGATGGCGATGCAGATCGCGCGCTGGCGCGGCGCGAGCGTCGTGATTGGCACCTCCACCGACGCCGGCCGTCGTGCGCGCCTCGGCGAGTATGGCGCCCATCTGGCGCTGGACAGCAGCGACGTCGGCTGGGTAGGCCAGGTGCTCGAGGCCACCGGCAGTCTCGGGGTCGACGTGGTCATCGATCAGGTCAGCGGCGCACTCGCCACCCCCACGATGCGCGCCACCCGCATCCTCGGGCGTATCGTCAACGTCGGTCGGCTCGGCGGCATGCGTGCCGACTTCGATTTCGACCTCCACGCGCTGCGCCGCATCACCTACGTGGGTGTCACCTTCCGGACCCGCTCGGTCGCCGAGGTGCGTGAGATCAACGCCCGCATGCGGGCCGACCTCGAGGGCGAACTCGCCGCCGGCCGTCTCGGCCTGCCCGTCGACCGGGTCTTCGACTTCGATCAGGCGGCCGCTGCCCTCGAGCACATGCGCGCCAACCGCCATTTCGGCAAGCTGATCCTGCGGCTGTGAGCATGAACGCATCGCCCATTGACGGCATCGCGCTGCGCAGCGTGACGGCCAACGGCATCGTGCAGCGCTATGCCGAGTGCGGCAGTGGCCCGCTCGTGCTGCTGTGCCACGGCTGGCCCGAGAGCTGGTACTCGTGGCGCCACCAGATGCCGGCGCTCGCCGCCGCCGGCTGGCGCTGCGTGGCCCCCGACATGCGCGGCTATGGCGGGACCGACTCGCCCGCCGAGATCGAGCGCTTCAGCATCCTCGATCTGGTCGGCGACATGGTGGCACTGGTGCGCGAGCTCGGTGCCGATCAGGCGGTCGTGATCGGTCACGACTGGGGTGCGCCGGTTGCCTGGCACTGCGCGTTGCTGCGTCCGGATCTGTTCCGGGCGGTCGCCGGGCTCAGCGTGCCCTGGACGCCGCGCGGCGGCATCGACCTGCTTTCGGCACTCGAGCGTCAGGGCATCACCCGGTTCTACATGCAGTACTTCCAGGAACCGGGGGTGGCCGACTCAGAGCTCGAGGCCGATGTGCGGGCCGCCCTGCGACGCCTGTATTTCAGCGCGAGCGGGGATGTCGACGAACGGGCCCCGGGTTTCGCGCAGCTGCCGCCCGACGGTGGCGTGCTCGCCAACACCGTCGACCCCGAGCGCCTTCCGGCATGGCTTGGCGAGGCCGACCTCGACTGGTACGAAGCGCAGTTCCGGCAGGCGGGCTTTCGGGGCGGGCTCAACTGGTACCGCA
>JBIIHU010000039.1:0-18539 GCA_044235405.1 Burkholderiaceae bacterium | reverse complement strand
AGCAGCACGACCGGAAGGTCGGACGCTTGCATCGGTTGCCAGAGCACCCACAGCGGCCCGGCCAGCGCGAGCGCCGGCAACAGGTTCTGGACCAGGAGTATGGTCGACAGCGCGTCCTGCCGTGCCTGGTGCCGGGTGACCACCATCGCGCCGGCATAGGCGAGGGCCGCCGCCCCCGCGGCTGCCATGCCCCACAGCCGCGCCTCGCCGCCCGGGGTGTCGGCGGCGGCGAGTTCGGGCCACAACCCGACGGCTGCGCCCGTCGCGCCCAGGGCCAGCGCGGCCCATATCCAGCGCGAGGGCCGTTCGTGCAGCATCCACATGGCCAGCAGCGAGATGAACAGCGGCGCGACGTAGCCGATGCCTACCGCCTGCACCAGTGGCAGGGTGTTCAGCGCGTGGAACCAGGTCAGCAGCGACACCACCAGCAGCGCGCTGCGCAGCAGATGCCAGCGCCATTGCCGCCGCGTCGGCAGGGCGGTACGCCGCCACAGCCACAGCGGCACCGCATACAGCGAGCCGACCGCGAAGCGCAGGAATGTCACCTGCGCGGCGCTGTAGCGCTCGCCCAGCCACTTGGCGGTGCCGTCCATCGCGATGAAGCTGGCGGCCGCCAGCGCGGCGCAGGCCAGGGCGAGCGCGGTGGTCCGGGGGGCGGTGACGAAGGCGGGATTCAAGGGGCGGTCCGGTCGGGACGGTTGGATGGGTCCGTCGCGCGACCCGGTTCGGAAAGGGGAAGCGGATGGGAGCCTACCGCAAGCGACCCCGCGCGGCTCAGTCCACCGTCGCGCCCGAGCTTTTCACGATCTTCGCCCACAGCTCGAGATCGTCGCGCGTGAGCCTGGCGAGGTCGGCCGGCGTGCTCGGCGCGGGCTCGGCGCCCTGGCTGGCGAGCCGCTCGATCAGCGCCGGGTCGGCCAGCGCTTTCGCGCCCTCGGCGGCGATCCGATCGACGATCGCCCTGGGCGTGCCCGCTGGCGCGAACAGACCGTACCAGGAGTTGACGTGGAAGCCCGGCAGCGTCTCGGCCAGCGTGGGCAGATCGGGCGCGAGCTTCGTGCGCCGCTCGGTGGCCACGCCGATCACCTTGAGCTGGCCGTTCTTCACGAAGGGGAACACGCCGGGGAAGCTGCCGAAGGTGATCGGCACCTGGCCGGCGACCACGTCGGCGGCGGCCGCGGCCGCGCCGCGGTAGGGGATGTGCACAAGGTGCAGCCCCGCACGCTGGTTGAGCATCACGCCGAGCAGGTGGTTCAGCGTGCCGTTGCCCGCCGAGGCGTAGTCGATCTTCCCGGGGCGCCCTTTTGCGTACTCGATCAGGCTCTTCAGGTCGCTGGCCGGAAACTTCGGGTTGGCCACCAGCAGGTAGGGCGCGGTGGCCACCGACATCACCGGCTCGAAGTCCCGGATCGGGTCGAAGCCGGCGTTGCGGTAGAGCGCCGGATTGATGGTCTGCGCGCTCTGCGCCGTCAGCATCAGCGTGTAGCCGTCGCGCGGGGCGCGCGCGACATGCGCGGTGCCGACGTTGCCGCCGGCGCCCACCCGGTTCTCGATGACGACGGGCTGGCCGATCGCCTGGGCGAGCCGGGTCGCGAAGGCGCGGGCCACGGTGTCGTTGGCCCCGCCCACCGCCTGCGGCACGACGATCGTGACGGGCCGCGACGGCCAGCTCTCCTGGGCGGCTGCGGCGCCGGCGCGCGTGCCCGCCGTCGTGGCGAGCGCCCAGGGCGCGATCGGGGCGAGCAGGCGGCTGCGTTGGGGCGGGGGGCGTCGCATCGGGAACCTCGCGTGGCGTGACCGGATCGGAAGACGGATTGTAGGTGCGAGCCGCGCTCGCGCGGCGTCCTCTCCCGTGATGCCACAATCGCGGGGTTCTTCCGCCGGGGCCACGCGATGAAGCGACTGACGATGTCTCTCGATGACGAACTCGCCGGCGCCTTCGAGTCGCTGGTGCGCGAGCGCAGCTATGCGAACCGCTCGGAGGCCTTCCGCGACCTGCTGCGGCATGACCTTGGCGCGGCGCGCCTGCGCGATCGTCCCGAGGCGCCCTGCGTGGCCACGCTGAGTTACGTCTACAACCATCACCAGCGCCAGCTCGCGCGGCGGCTCACCGACCTGCAGCATGCGCATCACGAGCTGACCGTGGCCACCACGCACGCGCATCTCGATCACGAGCACTGCGTCGAGACCATCATCCTTCGCGGCCGCACGGACGCGGTGCGCGCCTTCGCCGCTTCGGTGATCGCGCAGACCGGTGTGAGCCACGGCCATCTGCATCTGGTGCCCATGGCGGCGCGTCGCGAGCACGGGCACGAGCACCTCGAGCCGGCGGTCCCGCGGCCGGCGAGGCGGTCTGCCCGAGGCGCCGCGCCGCGGTCGCGCCGCTGACGCGGCCTGCGCGGCCCGCGCCGCGCGCCGGACACCGACCGTTGCAGTCCTGCCTCGGCGCCGCGTCGCCGACGCTGAGCGCTTCGATTACGTGTGAAGATTGCACTTTTCGTCATACGCAGCGACATCGGGATGACGCGCCGAACACCTTGCGCGCCGGGCTGGCGCGGGCTCGCTCGCCACGGCGTCGTGTTCGCTCTGGCGCTGGGGTGCGTCAACGGCGCGCGCGCGCAGCCCGCCGCGAGCGCCGACGCCGCGATGCGGCGCGACGCGCCGCCGCAGGCCGATCGTCTCAAGCGCGTCGAGGTCGTCGGACGCCGTCACTACGACAACGCGGTCGGCACCTCGGACGCCGCCTCGCAGGGCGCGATCCGCGCCGACCTCCTCCAGAGCCGCCCGCTGCAACGACCCGGCGAGCTGCTCGAGTTCGTGCCGGGCGTGGTGGTCACGCAGCACTCGGGCGATGGCAAGGCCAACCAGTACTTCCTGCGCGGCTTCAACCTCGATCACGGCACCGACTTCGCCACCTTCGTCGATGGCATGCCGGTCAACATGCCCTCGCATGCGCACGGGCAGGGCTACGCGGACCTCGGCTTCCTGATCCCCGAGCTGGTCGAGCGCATCGAGTACCGCAAGGGCCCTTACTTCGCCAGCAGCGGCAACTTCGCGAGTGCCGGCTCGGCGCACATCCGCTACCGCAGCGCCTTCGATCGGCCCTTCGCGGCGGTGAGCATCGGGGCGCACGGCGATCGACGGATCGTCGGTGGCGGCTCGACCGAGGTGGGCGAAGGCATCACGCTGCTCGGGGCGCTCGCGGCCCAGTCCGACGATGGCCCCTGGAGCGTGCCCGAGCGTCTTCGCCGGGTTGGCGCGGTGCTGATGCTCAGCGGCGGCTCGCGCGCTCAGGGCTGGCGCGCGACGCTGAGCACCCACGAGTCCCGCTGGACGGCCACCGACCAGATCCCCCAGCGCCTGATCGAGGCCGGCACCTGGATGGGCCGACCCTTCGGTCGCTACGACAGCCTCGACCCCACCGATGGCGGCAGCACGCGCCGCACCAGCCTCTCCGGGGAGTGGCACCGGCAGGTCGACACGCGGATCACGCGGGTCGCCGCCTGGCTGATCGACTACCGCCTCGATCTGTACTCGAACTTCACCTACGCGCTGGAGCGGCCCGCGCAGGGCGATCAGTTCGCCCAGCGCGACGCGCGAGTCGTGGCCGGCTTCACCGCGAGTCACGGCTTCGGTCACCCGCTGGGCGCGCTGCCCGCGCGCAGCGAGTTCGGCGTGCAGCTGCGCCACGACCGCATCCGCGTCGGCCTGTTCGATGCCGAGGCCCGTCGCATCACCGCGACCACCCGCGATGACCGGGTGCTCGACACGCTGCTCGGGCTGTACGCCCAGACCTCGGTCGCGCTGGCGCCGGGCTTGCGGGCGGTGGCCGGCGTTCGCGCCGATCAGGCGAGCTTCCGGGTCGACGACCGGGGCGGGCCCGCAGGCTCGGCGAATGCCGGATCCGCCTCTGGTCACCAGATCTCGCCGAAGCTCTCTCTGATCGCGGGCCCGTGGCACCGGACCGAGTTCTTCCTGAACGCCGGCCGCGGCTTCCATGCCAACGACGCGCGCGGCACGACCGCCGCGGTCGATCCCCGAACCGGCCTGCCGGTGGACCGGGTGCCGGCGCTGGTGTCCGCGCGCGGCGCCGAGGTCGGGGTCCGCACGGAGCGGGTGCGCGGCCTTCAGAGCTCGCTTGCACTGTGGCGGCTTGATCTCGATTCGGAACTGGTCTACGTGGGCGATGCCGGCACCACCGAGCCGAGCCGCGCGAGCCGCCGTCACGGGGTCGAGTGGAGCAATCGCTATCTGCCGCTGCCTTGGCTGCTGCTCGATGCTGACCTCGCATGGACCCAGGCGCGCTTTCGCGATGATGATCCGGCGGGGCCGCGCATTCCGAACGCGGTCGGGAAGGTGGCGTCGCTGGCGCTCACCGTGCGCGAGATCGGGCCGTGGTCGGCAAGCGTGCACCTGCGCTACCGCGGCACCGCGCCGCTGGTGGAGGACGACAGCGTGCGGGCCGCCGCCTCGCTGACCACCAGCCTGCGCCTGCGGCGCGCGCTCGTGCCGGGCACCGAGCTCTTCGTCGATGTCTTCAACCTCTTCGACCGCAAGGTCGACGACATCGCCTACTACTACGCCTCGCAGCTCCCGGGCGAGGCCGCGCCGGTTGCCGACCGGCATTTCCACCCGGCGCGCCCGCGCAGCCTGAGGCTTACCCTGCGCACGGTCTTCTGAGGATCGGCCCCGGTTGTCGGGCCCTCGTCGATCGGGGTCTCGTGCCCGCGCGCATCTCGCGCATGCGTAGAATCGCCGCGGTTTCGAGCCCCCCACGAGGAGACACGATGATTCCCGACCATGCCGATTTCAGTGACATGCTGTCCCGCTGGGCCCGCGAGCGGCCGCAGGCCGACGCCCTGATCTTCGGTGAGCGCCGCCTTAGCTGGGCGCAGCTCGCCGAGCGCGTGCACCGCCTGGCGGGTGCGCTGCGCGCCGCGGGCATGCAGCCCGGCGACCGCGTCGCGGTGCTCGACCTCAACCATCCATCGTGCCTGGAGCTCACGCTCGCATGCGCGCAGATCGGCACCGCCAACGCGGTGGTCAACTTCCGTCTCGCCCCGCCCGAGATCGTCTACGTGATCAACGACGCGAAGGCGCGGCTGCTGTTCGTCGGGCCCGAGTTCGCGGGCGCGGTCGCCCAGTTGCGCGCGCAACTGCCTACGGTCGAACGCGTGATCCGCGTCGGCGGCCCGGAAGACGAGTACGAGGCCTGGCTGGCCGCAAGCGCCCCCGATGCGCGAGTGCATCCTGCGGCGCGGGGCGACAGCTTCGTGCAGCTGTACACGTCGGGAACGACCGGCTTTCCGAAGGGCGCGATGCTCACGCACGGCGGCATGCTCGCGCACGCGCGCAACGTCGCCGCGATGCAGACGATGGACGGCAACTCGCGCGTGCAGGTGGCGATGCCGCTGTTCCACGTGGGCGGCACCAGCTACGCGCTGGTGGCCTGGGCGGGCGGCGCGCCGATCTTCCTGATGCGCACGCCCGACCCTGCCGGCGCGCTGGCGATGCTCGAGCGCGAGCGCATCACCCACACCTTCTACGTGCCGGCGCTGATGGCGGCGATGACGCAGGTGCCGGGCGCGGGCGATCGCGACTACTCGGCGCTGCAGGCGCTGGCCTATGGCGCCTCGCCGATGCCGCTGCCGGTGATGCGCGCTTGCCTGAAGATCTTCCCCGGCGTGATGCAGCAGGTCTACGGGATGACCGAGCAGAGCGGCGTGGTCACCGTGCTCGGCGCCGAGGACCACGAGAATCCCGCGGTGGCCCACCGGCTGGTGTCGGCCGGCAAGGCGATCGAGGGCGTCGAGATCGAGGTGCGCGACCCGGCCACCGGCGCGCCGGTGCCGGTCGGTCAGCCCGGCGAGATCTGGGTGCGCAGCGAGCAGGTGATGGGCGGCTACTGGGGCAAGCCCGAGGCCACCGAGGCCGCGATCACGCCCGACGGCTGGTACCGCTCGGGCGACGGCGGCCACATCGACGCCGACGGCTATGTCTACGTGACCGACCGCATCAAGGACATGATCATCAGCGGCGGCGAGAACATCTATCCCGCCGAGATCGAGCGCGTGCTCGCCGAGCATCCTGCGATCGCCGACGTGGCGGTGATCGGCGTGCCCGACGAGCGCTGGGGCGAGGTTCCGAAGGCGGTCGTGGTGCTCAAGGCGGGCGCCATGCTCGACCCGCACGATCTCGTGGGCTGGGCCCGCGAGCGGCTGGCCGCCTACAAGGTGCCCAAGACCGCCGATATCGTGGCCGAACTGCCGCGCAACCCGACCGGCAAGGTGCTCAAGCGCGAACTGCGCAAGCCCTACTGGGAAGGCCGCGACCGGCAGGTGGTCTGAGCCGTTGGGCGCGGGCGGTCGCGGTGGCCGCCCGTGCCGCGGCGCCGTGGCTCCTCGCCGCCGGTCCCGGGCCGCGGGTCAGCGCGCGAGCCACTGGGTCACGGGCGTGGCGAGGAACTGCGCCAGGGGGATGCCGTCGTCGCCGACAAGCAGCGTGCGCGCGGGCCGGAAGGCCCGCACGAAGGCCGCGGTGCCCGGGTGCGACAGGGGCGCGCGGCCGCTCTTGACCTCGATCGCGATCACCCGCTTGCCGGCGGTGGCGATGAAGTCCACCTCCTGGTTGCGCTCGCGCCAGTAAAAGAGTTCGCAGTGTCCGGCCGCCGCGGTGTTCGCGAGGTGTGCGCCGACAGCCGACTCGACGAGGCGGCCGCGGAACTCGCGGTCGGCGAGGGCTTCGGCGGGGGAAAGACCGCTGGCGACGCTCATGAGCGCGGTGTTCATCACCTGGAGCTTGGGGCTCGAGCCCCGGCTGCGTGCGACGTCGCCCGCGTACTTCGGCAGGCCGCGTACCATGCCCGCGCCCGAGAGCAGATCGAGGTAATGGGCCAGCGTGGTGCTGTTGCCGGCGTCCTGGAGCTGCCCGAGCATCTTCGTGTAGGAAAGGACCTGCCCGGAATAGCGGCACGCGAGGTCGAAGAGCCGGCGCAGCAGCGCCGGCTTGTCGACCCGCGACAGCAGGAGCACATCGCGCGAGATGGACGTCTCGATCAGGCTGTCGGCGACGTAGCGCGCCCAGCGATCGGGTTCGGCGATCAGCGACGCGGCGCCCGGGTAGCCACCGTGGACAAGGTAGTCGTCGAGCGACCAGCCGAAGGCGGCCTGCATCTCGGCAAGGGACCAGTGTCCGACATGCAGCGTCTCGAAGCGACCGGCGAGGCTTTCGGTCAGGCCGCGCGCGATCAGCAGCGGCGCGGAGCCCAGCAGCACGACCCGCAGCGGCCGCCGCGCGCGACTGTCGGCGTCCCAGAGGCGCTTGACCGTTTCCGACCAGCCGGGAACCTTCTGGATCTCGTCGAGCACCAGGATCCCGCCCTCGGGCTCGAGGGCGAGTCGCGCGGCCTCCCACTGCTGGCCGATCCAGTCGGGGCCGCGAAGCGTGGGTTCGTCGGCGCTGGCATATCGCACCGGCAGCGACTGCGCGTCGGTTGCCTGCAGCACGAGCGTGGTCTTCCCGGTCTGCCTGGGCCCGGCCACGATCTGGATGAACCGGCGCGGCTCGGCAAGCCGACCAGCCAGAAGGGCCGCCTGGGAGCGCTGCCAGGGGGTCGACGATTTACTCACCATCCTGCGTATTTTTACTCAGGATGGTGAGGGAGCCAAGTTTTTCGCGGAGGCTCCCGCGAGGCCGCCGTGGCCCGTCGCCGCCGGTCCGTTGCAGCCGGTCCGTTGCAGCGGGCCGCCGGCCCCCGCGCAGCCGTCAGCGCGCCGCCCCGCGCTCATACCAGGCCCGGCTGCCGTTCACGGCCCGTACCACCAGCAGCATCGCCGGCACCTCGACCAGCACGCCCACCACCGTGGCGAGCGCGGCGCCCGAGGTGAAGCCGAATAGGCTGATCGCCGCGGCCACCGCGAGTTCGAAGAAGTTGCTCGCGCCGATCAGCGCCGAGGGGCAGGCGACCGCGTGCGGCTCGCCCAGCCGCCGGTTCAGGCCGTAGGCGAGCGCCGCGTTGAGGAAGACCTGGATGACGATGGGCACCGCGAGCATCGCGATGACCAGCGGCTGCGCGACGATCGCCTCGCCCTGGAAGGCGAAGAGCAGCACCAGCGTGGCGAGCAGCGCCGCGATCGACCACGGGCCCAGCCGTGCGAGCGTGGCCTCCAGCATCTGCGGACCACGCGCGAGCAGGTGGCGGCGCCAGGCCTGCGCGATCAGCACCGGGATCAGGATGTAGAGCACGACCGACGCGAGCAGCGTGTCCCAGGGCACGGTGATCGATGACAGGCCGAGCAGCAGCGCGACGATCGGCGCGAAGGCGAACGGCATGATCGCGTCGTTCAGCGCCACCTGGCTCAGCGTGAACAGCGGGTGGCCGCCGGTCAGGCGGCTCCAGACGAAGACCATCGCGGTGCAGGGCGCGGCGGCGAGCAGGATCAGGCCGGCCACGTAGCTGTCGAGCTGCTCGGCCGGCAGCCAGGGCGCGAACACCTGCCGCACGAAGAGCCACGCGAGCAACGCCATCGAGAAGGGCTTGACGGCCCAGTTGACGAACAGCGTGACGCCGATGCCGCGCCAGTGCCGGCCGACCTCGCGCATCGCGCCGAAGTCGATGCGCAGCAGCATCGGCACGATCATCACCCAGATCAGCAGGCCCACCGGAAGGTTGACCCGCGCCACCTCGAGGCGGCCGAAGGCCTGGACCGGGCCGGGCATCGCCTGGCCGAGCAGCACGCCCGCGACGATGCACAGGGCGACCCACAGCGACAGGTGGCGCTCGAAGCGGTTCATCGCGCGGGCGGCACGCGGCGCATGGGGTTAGGGCAGGCGCGGGCGCGGCTGTTCAGCGCCTGCCGATCTCGCGGATCTCGCGTTCGATCGCCAGGCGGTCGAGCGCCGCCATCGGCAGCGCGAGCATCAGCTCGATGCGCCGGCGCAGCACCATCGCCACATCGCGAAAGACCTTGATCCGCTGCTCCTCGCTGCCCTCGAAGACGGCGGGATCCTCGACGCCCCAGTGGGCCGTCACCGGCTGGCCCGGCCAGACCGGACAGGTCTCGCCCGCGGCCTTGTCGCAGACCGTGAAGACGAAGTCGAGCAGCGGACCGCTCGGCGTGGCGAACTCGCTCCAGTCCTTGCTGCGATAGCCCTCGGTGGGCAGATGCATGTCGGCCAGCGTGCGCAGGGCGAGCGGATGCACCGCGGTGGCGGGATGGCTGCCAGCCGAGTGGGCCCGGAAGCGGCCGGCGCCGAGCGCGTTGAGCACGCCCTCGGCCATGATCGAGCGGGCCGAGTTGTGCGTGCAGATGAACAGGACGTGCTGGATCGACGGTCTCATGCCGGATCTCCGGAGGTGGGCAGCGCGAGCGTCACCAGCCAGCACGCGAGCAGCATCAGCGCCGAGCCAGCCAGCGTCCACGACAGGCCGCCCCACTGGTAGAGCAGGCCCGAGAGCAGCGTGCCGAGGAAGCGGCCCGACGCGTTGGCCGCGTAGTAGAAGCCGACGTCCTCGGCGGCCTTCTCGGAGCCGGCGTAGGCCAGCACCAGGTAGGAGTGCACCGAGGAGTTGATCGCGAAGGCGATGCCGAAGACCGCGAGCCCGCCGACCACCACCCACTGCGCGTGCGCGACCTGCGCGAACAGCAGGCCGGCAAGCGCGATCGGCACCAGCGCGAGGAGCGCCGACCACAGGCGCGCGGCGGGCACCTCGGCACTCAGACCGTCGGCGCTGCGGCGCACGAGCGCCGGCGCGAAGGCCTGGACCGCGCCGTAACCGATGGTCCACAGCGCGAGGAAGGCGCCGACCATCGTGAAGCTCCAGCCGGCCGAGTACAGGAACACCGGCACGCCGACGACGAACCAGACATCGCGCGCGCCGAACAGCGCGAGCCGCGCGGCCGCGAGCAGGTTGATGCCGCGGCTCTTCGCGAAGAGCTCGCGCGCCGAGCTCGAGGCCTTGCGCTTGCCCATCATCGGCGGCACGAAGGCGATCACGCCACCCAGCACCAGCGCCAGCAGCGCGGCCATCGTCCAGAGCGCCTGCTGGAATCCGAGCGCCTGCAGCAGCAGGCCGCCGAGGAAGAAGCCCGCGCCCTTCATCGCGTTCTTGCTGCCGGTGAAGAAGGCCACCCACCGGAACAGCTGGCCCGAGGCCTCGGCCGCGGTCAGCTTGATCGCCGACTTGCTCGCGGTCTTGGTGAGGTCCTTGGCCACGCCGCACACGCCCTGCGCGAGCACCACCCATGCGACCGACATCGCCGCGGTCCACGCGGGCGACAGCGCCGACAGCAGCAGGAAGCCCGAGATCTGGGTCACCAGGCCCACCGCCAGCATGCGCGCGATGCCGTGGCGCGTGGCAAGCCAGCCGCCCACCAGGTTGGCGACGATGCCCATCGCCTCGTAGAGCAGGAACAGGAAGGCGAGCGTGAAGGGCGAGTAGCCGAGCTGGTGGAAGTGCAGCAGCACCAGCATGCGCAGCGCGCCGTCGCTGAGCGTGAAGCCCCAGTAGGCGGCGGTGACGATCGCGTAGTTGCGGGTGCCGGCGTGCATGGGACGGGTGCGCGCTCGCTCAGAGGCCCAGCCGCTGCAGGTGGCAGGCGAGATCGACCATGCGGCAGGCGTAGCCCATCTCGTTGTCGTACCAGGCGTAGACCTTGAGCAGCGTGCCGTCGGTGACCAGGGTGGAGGGCGCATCGACGATGCCGCTGCGCGTGTCGCGCGCATAGTCGGCGCTCACCAGCGGCCGCTCCTCGTAGCCGAGGATGCCCGCCAGCGGCCCGGCGGCCGCGGCCGCGAACAGCGCGTTGACCTCGGCGGCGGTGGTGGCGCGGGCGAGCTCGAACACGCAGTCGGTGAGCGAGGCGTTGAGGACCGGCGCGCGCACCGCGTGGCCATCGAGGCGGCCCTTCAGTTCCGGATAGATCAGCGCGATCGCGGTGGCGCTGCCGGTGGTGGTGGGCGCGAGGCTGAGCATCGCGCTGCGCGCGCGGCGCAGATCCGCGTGCGGCGCATCGACCACCACGTTGGTGTTGGTCGGGTCGTGGATCGTCGTGATCTGGCCGTGGCGGATGCCCAGCGCCTCGTGCACGACCTTGACCACCGGCGCCAGGCAGTTCGTGGTGCACGACGCCGCGGTGACGATGCGGTGCCGCGCGGGCTCATAGGCCGCTTCGTTGACACCCACAACGATATTGGGCACATCGCCGGTCTTGACCGGCGCTGCGACGATCACGCGCTTCGCGCCGCGATCGAGGTGGCCCTGCAGCGTCTCGGGCTTCAGGAACTTCCCGGTGCACTCGAGCACGAGGTCGACGCCGAGCTCGCCCCACGGGATCTCGCCGGGGCTCGCATGCATCGAGAAGCCGAGCCGCCGGTCGTCGATACGGATCGCGGCGTCGGTCTCGGCCTCGAGGCGGCCGCGCCAGCGACCCTGCACGCTGTCGAAGGCGAGCAGGTGCGCGGTGGCCGCGGCACCGCCCTTGATCTCGTTGAGATGGACCACGTCGAGGCGGTTGCCCGCGCGCGGGTCGCCCGCGGGCCGTTCGGCCGCGCCGAGGGCCGCCCGCAGCGCGAGCCGCCCGATCCTGCCCATCCCGTTGATCCCGACACGCACGGGGACTCCTTCCTTGAAGAGGCGATGCTTCGATGATCATGGAATCAACAGATGACAGAACGATGACAGCGGACTCGGGCGCGGTGCTTCGAGGCCCGCGGCTTCGGTTGCCGCGGTAGCGCCGGCTGTCCGCGCTCCGTCGTGTTCCGCGAGTCGAGTGCCTGGCTTGGCCGGTCGGGGGCGCTCAGCAGGTCGCGCGCCGCCGAACCGGGCGCAGCGCGCACGCCTCACCGTGGCAGCAGTGGTCGGTCAGGTAGGCGAGCAGCGCATTCATGTGCGCGAGTGCCGCGCGATAGTGCAGCTTGCGACCGTCGCGCTCGACGCTGGCGAGCCCCGCATGCACGAGTTCCTTCAGATGGAAGGACAGCGTCGACGGCGGGATGTCGAGCATCGCCGACAGCGCGCCCGGGGTCATGCCCTCGGGCCCGGCGCCGATCAGTGCGCGGAACACGCGCAGGCGAGCCTGCTGGGCGAGCGCGGCCAGCGCGACGACGGCGGCGGGTTCATCCATGGATCGATGATCGTGGAACGGGGGTCGGCGATCAAGTCGGCGATGCCCTCAGCCCCGGTCCTCGCCCGCGAGCAGCGCGCACACCGCGTCGGTCACCTCGCGGGTGCCCGCGCGGCCGCCGAGGTCGCGAGTGTGCAGCCTGGGGTCCGCGGTGACCGCCTCGATCGCGGCCATCAGCCGGCGCGCCGCGCGCGCCTCTCCGAGGTGCTCGAGCATCATCACGCAGCTCCAGAAGGTGCCGATCGGGTTCGCGAGGCCCTTGCCCATGATGTCGAAGGCCGAGCCGTGGATCGGCTCGAACATCGATGGGTAGCGGCGCTCGGGGTCGATGTTGCCGGTGGGCGCGATGCCCAGGCTGCCGGCGAGCGCCGCTGCGAGATCGCTGAGGATGTCGGCGTGCAGGTTGGTGGCCACCACCGTGTCGATCGACGCGGGCCGGTTGACCATGCGCGCGGTCATCGCGTCGACCAGTTCCTTGTCCCACCGCACATCCGGGAACTCGCGCGCCACCTCGGCGGCGATCTCGTCCCACATCACCATCGCATGGCGCTGGGCGTTGCTCTTGGTGACGACGGTCAGTTGCCGGCGCGGCCGCGAACGGGCCAGCCCGAACGCGTAGCGCATGATCCGCTCGACGCCGGTGCGGGTCATGATCGAGACATCGGTGGCCACCTCGATCGGGTGGCCCTGGTGCGCCCGGCCGCCGATGCCGGCATATTCGCCCTCGGAGTTCTCGCGCACGATCACCCAGTCGAGATCGCCGGGTGCGCAGCGTTTCAGCGGGGCGTCGATGCCGGGCAGGATGCGCGTGGGCCGCACGTTCGCGTACTGGTCGAAGCCCTGGCAGATCTTCAGGCGCAGTCCCCAGAGCGTGACATGGTCGGGGATGTCCGGGTCGCCTGCCGAGCCGAACAGGATCGCGTCCTTGTCGCGCAGCTGGTCGAGGCCGTCGGCCGGCATCATCGTGCCGTGGGTGCGCCACCAGTCGCCACCCCAGCCGTAGTGCTCGACGTCGATCGCGAAGCCGCCGTCGGCGGCGGCGAGCGCCTGCAGCACCTGCTGGCCGGCCGGAATCACCTCCTTGCCGATGCCGTCGCCGGGGATCGCCGCGATTCGATGGGTCTTCATGTCGGGTTCATCCGGTTGTCGGTTGCGTCGGCAACCATGTCGGGGCACGCGACGACACCGTCGTCGAGCAGCTGGTCGATCTCGTCGGTCGTGTAGCCGGCCTCGGCCAGCAGCGCGCGCGTGTGCTCGCCGAGCGCCGGCGGTCCGCTGCGTACGCCGGGTCGCTCGCCACCGATCGTCAGCGGCAGCAGCGCGGTGCGGGTGTCGATCGGTCGGCCAGCGCTGCTGGCGTCGGCGGGCAGCCGTACCGGCGCGAGTCCGCCGGTGGCCAGCAGGTGGGGATCATCGAAGAGCGCGTGCGGCTGCGTGATCGGCGCCCACGGCAGGCCGATCGCGTCGAAGCGCGCCGACAGCTCGGCCGCGGCAAAGGGCGCGAAGCGCTCGCGCAGCAGCGGCAGCAGCCACTCGCGCGCCTGGACACGCGCATTGTTGGTCGCGAGGCGCGGATCGGCACGCAGGTCGGCGAAGCCGAAGGCCTCGCACAGCAGCGTCCACTGGGTATCGGTCACCGCCGCGAGGAACACCTGCTCGCCGTCGCGGACCGTGAACACGTCGTAGAGCGCCCATGCGCTCAGGCGGGCGGGCATCGGCGCGGGCTCACGGCCGGTGACCGCGAACTGCATCATGTGCTGCGCGACCAGAAACACGTTGTTCTCGAACAGCGCGCTCTGGACCGCGCGGCCGATCCCGGTGCGTTCGCGCTCGCGCAGCGCGGCGAGCACGCCGATCGCGCCGAACATGCCGCCCATGATGTCGTTGACGCTCGTGCCGGCCCGCAGCGGGCGTCCCGGCGGCCCGGTCATGTAGGCAAGGCCGCCCATCATCTGCACGACCTCGTCGAGCGCGGTCCGGTGCTCGTAGGGACCAGGCAGGAAGCCCTTGTGCGAGACCGTGACCAGCCGCGGGTTCAGTCGCGACAGCGCCTCGTGCGAGAATCCGAGCGCATCCATCGCGCCGCTCTTGAAGTTCTCGCTGAACACGTCGGCGGTTGCCGCGAGCCGCAGCACGATCTCGCGGCCGCGCGGCGTCTTCAGGTCGACCGCGAGGCTTCGCTTGTTGCGATTGAAGGTGCCGAAGAAGCCGGCGCCCGAGCCCAGCAGGCGGCGCGTGCCGTCGCCCGCGATCGGCTCGATCTTGATCACGTCGGCGCCGAGATCGGCGAGCACCAGCCCGCAGGTGGGGCCCATCACCATGTGGGTGATCTCGACGACGCGCAGGCCGTCGAGCGGCAGCGGGGTCGAAGTCGGGGGGGAAGAAGGCAAGCGCGCGCTCCGCTGGCCGCGCCGGGCATCGGTGCGGCGCGAGACGCGCATCTTGGCGAGCTTGCGGCGCGACGGCAAGCTGCGCCGTGATGATGCTGCCGGTCCGGGTGGGCCGGCCGGGTGGGCCGTCGCCCCCCGGCTGGTATCGGCCGCGCGTGACCGGCGTCAGCCGCGCGTGACCGGCGCGCCGAGGACCTGCGGCCGCGTCAGCGGCGCGGTGGGCAGCGTGAAGGCGAAGTCGACCTCCGGCGCGAGGCCCGAGACGATGCGCGCGACGCTCTTGCCCGAGCCGCAGGCGTGCGTCCAGCCCAGCGTGCCGTGGCCGGTGTTCAGGAACAGGTTCGGCAGTTTCGTGGCGCCGATGATCGGCACATTGCTCGGCGTGGCCGGGCGAAGGCCGGTCCAGAACTGCGCCTGGCTGGCATCGCCGGCGCCCGGGAACAGCGCCTGCACGCGGCGCACGATCGCCTCGCAGCGCACCCGGTTGAGGTCGCGGTCGTAGCCGTTGAGCTCGGCGGTGCCGGCGATGCGCAGCCGGTTGCCGAGTCGCGAGAACACCAGCTTGTACTCGTCGTCGGTCAGCGAGACCTGATGGGCCTTGCTGGCGTCGAGCACCGGCATCGTCACCGAGTAGCCCTTGGCGGGATAGATCGGCAGATCGATGCCCAGCGGCTTGACCAGCAGCGGGCTCAGCGAGCCCATCGCCACGACGTAGGCGTCGCCGCGCACCCGCTGGAAACGCCCTTCGTCGTCGGTGGCCTCCACGTGATCGATGCGTCCGCCCTCGGTGCGCAGCGCGGTGATCGTGTGGCTCATCCGGAACTGCACGCCGTCGCGCTCGCACAGCGCCACCAGTTCGCGCGCAAAGCGGTTGGCGTCGCCGGACTCGTCCTCGGCGGTGTAGGTGGCCCCGGCGAGCTGGTCGCGCACATGGGCGAGGGCCGGCTCGAGCTTCACGGCCTCGTCGGCCGAGATCACGCGGCGGTCGCAGCCGAGCTCGCGCATCTGCGCGGCCGGCGCCTCGGCGGCCTCGAATTCGCGGGGGTTCGTGTAGAAGTGCAGGATGCCCTGCGTGCGCTGGTCGTACTGCAGGCCGGTGTCGCGGCGCAGCTGCTGCAGCGTGTCGCGGCTGTAGGTGCCCAGGCGCACGATCTGCGCGATGTTGTGGCGCGTGCGCGCCGGCGTGCACTCGCGCATGAAGCGCAGGCCCCACAGCCACTGGCGCATGTCGGCGCGCAGCCGGAACAGCAGCGGCGCGTCTTCCTTGCCGAGCCACGCGAGCACCTTCAGCGGGGCGCTCGGGTTGGCCCAGGGTTCGGCATGGCTCACCGAGATCTGTCCGCCGTTGGCGAAGCTGGTCTCGGCCGCGGCGCTCGCCTGACGGTCGATCACCACCACCTCGTGGCCGAGCTGTCGCAGGAAGTAGGCCGAGGTCACGCCGAGCAGGCCGGCACCGAGAACGACGACTTTCATGATGGGCTTCCGATCGAGGTGGCTGTGATGGGGGCCTGTGGCCCGGAGGGTGTGGGGCTTGTTTACTGGGGCTGCAGGTTGATCGAGCGGGCGATCGCGCGGAACTGCGCGGTGCCGTCGGTGTAGGCCTTGCCGACCGCCTCCAGTGGCAGCGGCGTCGCGAGCAGCTGGCTCTGGGCTTCGAGGGCCGAGCGTACCTGCGGGTCGCTCAGCGTGTCGGTGATCGCGCGGTGAAGGCGCTGCACCACGGCCTCGGGGGTGTCCTTCTTCACGAAGTAGCCGGTCCAGATGTTGAATGTGAAGTCCCGCAGCGCCTTGCTCTCGGTGATGGCCGGATAGGCCTTGACGCTGTCGAGGCGTTCCCGGTTGAGCATCGCGAGGATCTTCAGCTTGCCCTGCCGCGCGAAGTCGTCGTACTTGCGGCCGTAGGGCGCGAGGAAGATGTCGACCTCGCCCGCGAGCAGGTCCTGCTCGGCCGGCTGGCCGCCCCGGTAGGGCACGTGCACCATCGGCACGCCGGTCGTCTTCGACAGGTGCTCGCCGAGCAGGTGGTAGAAGGAGCCGATGCCCACGCTCGCGTAGGTGATCGGCTTGCCGGCCGCAGCCGTCTTGCGTGCGTACTCGACGAACTCGTCGACGCTGTTCACTGGCAGGCCGGCGCGCGTCAGAAAGGCGATCTGCGCGGTGGCGATCATCTGCACCAGGCGGAAGTCCTCGCTGCGAAAGCGGATCGCGGAGATCGCGAGCGGCGCGAGGATCAGCTCGTTGGGCGAGCCCTGGAAGACCTGGTGGCCGTCGGCCGCCGCAGTCAGCACCTTGGTCGCGCCGATCGAGCCGCTGCCACCGGCGACGTTCTCGACCACCACCGGCTGGCCGAGCTGCCGGCCGAGCGCGGCGTTCACGTTGCGCGCGATGACATCCGACAGCCCGCCGGCGGGGTAGGGCACGACGATCGAGACCGGGCGGCTCGGGTACGCAGGCACGCTGGCCTGCGCCGGCAGGGTGAGTCCGGCGCCCAGGGCGGACAGCCCCAGCAGGGTGGAACGCTTGGTCGGGTTCATGGCAGGCCTCGGCAGGTCGGGGGTTGGTGCGCCGCGCGGGCGCGGTGTTGGCATCGGAGTCGATGCTGCGGCACGTCACTTCATGTGTCCAATGCATTATTCTTCTTCATGTCAGTCATGTTTGGACTGGATGAGCGATGAACATCCGTCACCTGCGGCACCTGCTTGCGATCGCCGAGACCGGCTCCTTCAGTCGCGCCGCCGAGCGCGCGTTCATCACGCAGTCGGCGCTCAGCCGCAGCATCCGCGCGCTCGAGGAGGAACTCGGCGGCCCGCTGCTCGATCGGATCGGCAAGCGCAACGAGCTCACCGCGCTCGGCCATGACGTGGTCGTCCGGGCGCGCGCGATCGTGCTTGGTGCCGAAGAGCTCGCGCGCAGCGCCGCGCGCTTCTCGGGCGGCGATGGCGGCGCCATCCGCGTGGGCCTGGGCTCGGGTCCCGGCGCGATGCTGATGACGCCGCTGCTGGTGCATGTGGCGACCCGCCATCCGGGCGTGCGCGTGGTCATCGCCCGCGGCTCCACCGAGCTGCAGCTGGGCCAGCTGCGATCGCGCGAGCTCGAGGCGCTGGTGGTCGACGCCCGGCGCATCGCACCGGCCGCCGACCTGCGCATCGAGCCGCTGGGCGAGATGCGCACTGGCTTCGTGTGCCGCGCCGACCATCCGCTCGCGCGTCGGCGCAAGCGGCTGGCGATCGCCCATGTGCTCGAATGGCCGATCGCCACCACGCCGCTCTCTGACGAGGTCGCGCGTCTGCTGGTCGAGCAGTACGGCCCGCGCGCCGATCCGGCGGCGATGGCCACGCTGCGCTGCGAGGACATCGGCAGCCTCATCGACGCGGTATCCGGCACCCGGGCGGTGTTCCTGGGCATCGTTGCCGCGGCGCGCGACGAGATCGCCCACGGGCGACTGGTCGAGCTGCCGCTGCAGCCGCCGGTCGCCGTGACCGCGCGCTTCGCCTACGTGACGCTTGCCGGTCGCACCGAGGCGCCGGTGATGCGCATCTTCCGGGCCTTCGTCGACGAGCGGCTGCGCGACTGAGACCGCGACCCGGGCTACCATCGAGCACCGAGCACCGAGCACCGAGCGCGGCGCCGCGGGCGCGGTGCCTGCGCGTCCCAGGAGCCTTTCGATGAACGCCCCCGGTCTTCCCGCCGCCACCGGCACCGACCCCGAAGCCGTCGTCGGTCGCTGGCTGGCTCGCTTCGAGCAGGCCCTCGCCCGCGGCGAGGCGGCCGCGATCGAGGCACTGTTCCTGCCCGATGCCCACTGGCGCGACGTGCTCGGCACCGCCTGGACGCTGAACACCGTCAGCGGCGCCCCGGCGCTGGCGCGGGCGCTCGTGCAGGTGTCGCCCGCGCGCCGACCGCGCGCGCTGGCCTGCGCCGCAGGGCGCGTCGCGCCGCGCTGGGTCGAGCGGGTCGGCGAGCGGACGATCGAGGCGCTGATTGCCTTCGAGACCGGCGTGGGTCCCGGCGAGGGGGTGCTGCG
>JBIIHU010000225.1:0-5964 GCA_044235405.1 Burkholderiaceae bacterium | reverse complement strand
GCCCGGCATGCAGGCCGGGCCGGGCCCGCGAGACGTGGGCGAGTCCTCTTCTGGGCACCAATTCGAAGGCCTGCGCAAGCAGGCCTTTTCCTTTGTGTGTCCGGAAAGCGCAGCCCCTGCGGGCTGCGCGCGAGGACGAGAAAGGCCCGGCATGCAGGCCGGGCCGGGCCCGCGAGACGTGGGCGAGTCCTCTTCTGGGCACCAGTTCGAAGGCCTGCGCAAGCAGGCCTTTTCCTTTGTGTGCCCGGAAAGCGCAGCCTCTGCGGGCTGCGCGCGAGGACGAGAAAGGCCCGGCATGCAGGCCGGGCCGGGCCCGTCACCTTCGCTCACATGCCCCAGCGGGTCTTGAGGTCGGTCGGCCGCATGTGGTCGTACTCCTCGAAGGGCTGGTGGATCCAGGGATTCGTCGGCAGGTACTCGATGTAATAGTCGGGTTCGGCAACCGACGCGCCCTTGCGCCAGATCACGGCCGAGCGCACCTCCTCGACCTGCGGAAAGCGCGTCTTCAGGGCCGGGATCACCTCGACCAGCGTACCTCCCGAGTCGACCAGATCGTCGGCCAGCAGCCAGCGCGAGCCCGGCAGCGGCGCGGCGCTCGACAGGTGATCGGCGATCATCAGCCGGCTCTGCCGGGTGCCCGCCGCCTCTCGGTAGGAACTGGTGAACAGCACGCCAAGCGGGCGGTCGAACACCCTCGAAAGCACGTCGCCCACGCGCAGGCCACCGCGCGCCAGGCAAACGATCGCATCGAAATGCCAGCCGGAGTCGTAGACCCGGATGGCGAGTTTCTCGATCAGACGGTTGTATTCGTCCCAGGAAACGTAGAGATCCTTCATCGGAGGCTCCTTCGATCACGCGCGGGCGCCTGACACTCAGGCGAAGGGGTGACGCAGCAGGATGGTCTCGTCGCGATCGGGGCCGGTCGAGACGATGTCGATCGGCGCCCCGACCACCTGCGCGAGCCGCTCGAGGTAGCGGCGCGCGTTCAGCGGCAGGGCATCCCAGTCGCGCACCCCTGCGGTGGTGTCGCTCCAGCCCTGCATCTCCTCGAACACCGGCTCGAGCTGCGACACCGCCTCGGCACCGAAGGGCAGCAGGTCGATCGTCGGCGCGCCGCTCGCGCCCTTCTCGCGGTAGCCCACGCAGAGCTTGACCAGCGGGAGCCCGTCGAGCACGTCGAGCTTGGTCACGCAAAGCCCCCCGACGCCGTTGAGCTGGATGGAGCGCTTGAGCGCCGGCGCATCGAACCAGCCAGTGCGCCGCGGACGGCCGGTGACCGCGCCGAACTCGTTGCCCCGGGTGGCGAGGTGGCGACCCATGTCGTCGAAGAGCTCGGTCGGGAAAGGCCCCGACCCGACGCGCGTGGTGTACGCCTTCGTGATGCCGAGCACGTAGTGCAGTTCTCGTGGTCCCACGCCAGCGCCCGCGGCTGCGGCACCTGCGATGCAGTTGCTGCTGGTCACGTAGGGATAGGTTCCGTGATCGACGTCGAGCAGGGCTCCCTGCGCGCCTTCGAAGAGCAGGCTGTCGCCCCGCGCGGTCGCCTGCGCGAGTTCGCGGGGCACGTCGGCGACCATCGGCGCGAGCCGCTCGGCCAGGGCGAGCGCCTGGTCGGCGACCTGCTCGAGCACGAAGGGCTGCGCCTTCAGGAAGTGCTGCAGCGTGAAGTTGTGGAACTCGAGGGCCTCGCCGAGACGCTCCCGAAAACGCGCCGGCGAGAACAGATCCTGGACGCGCAGCGCACGGCGCGCGACTTTGTCCTCGTAGGCCGGGCCGATACCGCGTCCGGTGGTGCCGATCTTCGCGTCGCCGCGGCGCGCCTCGCGCGCCTGGTCGATCGCGACGTGGTAGGGGAGGATCAGCGGGCATGCGTTGCTCACCCGCAGCCGCTCGCGGACCGACACGCCGGCCGCCTCGAGCTCGGCGATCTCGGCGAGCAGCGCGTCGGGCGACAGCACGACCCCGTTGCCGATGTAGCACTGCGTCGCCGGACGCAGCATGCCCGAGGGAATCAGCCGCAGGACCTGCTTGCGCCCGCCGATCACGAGGGTATGACCGGCATTGTGCCCGCCCTGGAAGCGCACCACGCCCTGCACCGACTCGGTCAGCCAGTCGACGAGCTTGCCCTTGCCTTCGTCACCCCACTGGGTGCCGATCACGACGACATTCTTTCCCATGTGCTTGCCAGCGCAACGACCCGCGAGCGGCTGCGCCGATTTCCTTCAACAGAACCGGTTGGGGATCACAGCGCGAGGGCCTGCAGCATCCACCGGCCTCCCACGCTGACGAGTTCACGATCGCAGGCGAAGGCCTGCTGCTCCTGTTCGTGGCCGGGCAGCGCCCGTACGACGATCTCGCCGGCGGCACGCAGCTCGGCCACCGCCTGCGCGAGCCTCGGGTCGTCGGACCACGGCGCGAGCACCGCGCCAGGGGGGTCCTGAGGGGCCTGCAGGCTGGCAAGCTCGCGCAGTTCGAGCGAGAAGCCGGTGGCCGGGCGGGCCCGCCCGAATGCGCGGCCGACGTCGTCGTAGCGGCCACCGCGCGCGATCGCATCGGGGCGGGCATCGACGTAGGCGGCAAAGGTGAGACCGCTGTGATAGCGGTAACCACGCAGGTCGGCGAGATCGGCGGACAGTTCGACCCCGGGCAGCTGCTGCCAGCGCGGCGAGTTGGCGACCCGCGCGAGATCATCGAGCGCGGCGCTCACCGCGGGCAGCGCCGGCAGTCGCGCACGCGCGCGGGCGAGGCAGTCGGGCGACGACGCGCCGCGGCCGATCGCCCCGTACAGTTCGGGCAGCGCGAGCAGCGCCTCGCGAGCGATCGGCTCCAGCGGCGCCAGCAGCGCGGCGAGCGCGGGAAGATCCTTGTGCTGCAGCAGCCGGTAGAGCTCGTCCTCGTCGAGGCCGGCCTTTGCGGCCGGCGAAGCGCTGGCAAGCAGCGCGGGCACGAGGCCGGCGTGGCAGAGGTCGACCCGCACCCGGTCCACGCCGCAGGCCTGCAGCGAGGCCGCCATCAGTTCGACGCTTTCGAGGTCGGACTCCGGACCGGCATGGCCGTAGATCTCGGCGCCCACCTGCAACGGCTCGCGGGTGGCGAAGAGCCCGGCCGGTCGGGCGTGCAGCACCGGCCCGCAATAGCACAGGCGCACGACGCCACTGCGGTTGAGCAGATGCGCATCGATGCGGGCCACCTGCGTGGTCATGTCGGGCCGCAGGCCCAGGGTTCGCCCGGAGAGCTGGTCGACGAGCTTGAAGGTTCGGTGTTCGAGGTCGCTTCCCGAGCCCGTGAGCAGCGAGTCGAGGTGCTCGATCAGCGGCGGCATCACGAGTTCGTAACCGTAGCCCCGGTAAAGATCGAGCAGCCGGCGACGCAGGTCCTCGATGGCGCGAGCCTCGGCAGGCAGGACGTCGGCAATGCTCTCGGGAAGAAGCCAGCGGGGCATGAACGCTTCGGCACCGGCGCGGCACCGGGCGAAAAAGTGACGGGAAACCCGCGATTCTCGCGGATTCGGCTCAGAGGAGCAACAGCGCGAGGCCTGTCAGGATGGCCCCGAGCGCGACGAAGCGCACCTGCCCGTCGGCCAGCCGCGCCAGCTTCGCGAGGCTTTCGCGCCACAGCCGCGGCGCGGCGAAGGGCATCAGGCCCTCGAGGATCAGCAGCAACCCCAGAGCTGTGAGCAGCGATTCGGTCATGGGCGAGCGCATCGCCGGCGCACGGCGCCGGCTCGCCCTACTTCGCGCGCGGCGCCTGTGCGGGCGCCGCCGAGCCGGAGCCTTTCAGGTATCGGAAGAACTCGGCGGAGGGGTCGACGACCAGCAGGTCGGAACGGTTGCGGAAGGATGCCCGATAGGCCTCGAGGCTTCGATAGAACTGCGCGAACGCGGGATCCTGGCCGAAGGCAGCCGCGTAGAGCGCCGAGGCCTTTGCGTCACCCTCGCCCTTGATCTTCTGCGCATCCCGGTAGGCCTCCGCGAGCACGACCTCGCGCTGGCGATCGGCGTCGGCGCGAATCTTCTCGGACTCGGCGGCGCCGGTGGCCCGACGCTCATTGGCCACGCGCTTGCGCTCGGACTGCATGCGGTCGAAGACCCGCTCCTGCACCTCGGGCGCGAAATCCACCCGCTTCAGGCGCACATCGACCACGGCGGCGCCGATCTGCTTGGCATCCTCGTTCACCTTGGCGAGCACGCCGGCCATGATCTGGTCTCGATTGCCGGAGATGACATCGGCGACCGTGCGCTTGGCGATCTCGTTGTTGAGCGCATCCCGAAGGCTGCGCGAGATGCGGTCTGCGGCGATCACCTCACTGCCGCTGACCGACCGGATGAAGCTCTTGGGCTCGGTGATGCGCCACTTCACGTAGGTGTCGATCTGGACGTTGAGCTTCTCGGACGTGATGAAGCGATCGATGTCGGGGTTGTCGATCGTGAGGATCCGCTTGTCGAAGTACTGCACGTTCTGGAACGGGGGCGGCAGCTTGAAGTGCAGGCCGGGCTTCTCGATGACCTGCCGGATCTCGCCGAGCGCAAACACGACCGCGAACTGGCGCTGGTCGACGACGAAGAGGCTGGCCGAGAGCACGCCGAGCGCGGCGAGGGCGGCAAGCGCGAGCGGGACGATACGGTTCATGGGGCTCTCCTAGCGGCTGGCGTCGCGTTCGCGGGAACGCAGCCCTTCGCGGGCCCGGTTCGCGTCGGGGGCCGGCACGGCCGGGGCGTCGGCGGGCGCGGCGGGCGCCGGCCCGACGACCGGGGCCGACGACGGGCTCCGGGCGGCGTCGCCGCCAGCCTGCAGCAGCCGCTCGAGCGGCAGCGACAGCAGCGTGCTGTTGCGGGAGTCGATGTAGACCTTGGTGGTGTTGGCGAAGACCTGCTGCATCGTCTCGAGATAGAGCCGGTCGCGGGTGACCTGGGGCGCCTTGCTGTACTCGACGAGAACCTGGCGGAAGCGGCTGGCATCACCCTCGGCGGTGGCGATCACGCGCTGCTTGTAGCCCTGGGCCTCCTCGGTGAGCCGGGCCGCGGTACCGCGCGCCTTCGGGATGACGTCGTTGGCGTAGGCACGCCCCTCGTTGATCAGGCGCTCGCGGTCCTGGGCAGCCTTGTTGGCATCCTCGAACGCGGCCTGGACCTGCTCGGGCGGCTGCGCCTGCTGGATGGTGACGTCGACGATCGTGACCCCCGACTTGTAGCGGTCGGCGATGGTCTGCATCAGTTTCTGGGCATCCTTGGCGACCGCCTCCTTTTCCTCGTAGAGGACCTGGTCGATGCCCCGGCGCCCCACGGTCTCGCGCATCGCGGTCTCGGCGGCCTGCCGGATGATCTCGTCGGGCGCCGGACCGGGATTGTTGTTGAAGAGCCAGGCTTCAGGGTCGGAGAGGCGATACTGGACCGCGTACTGCATGTCGACGATGCTCTGGTCCTCGCTGAGCATCAGCGATTCCTTCAGGACCTTGTTCTTGACGTTGCTGCGATAGCCGACCTCGATCTGGCGCAGCTGCTGCACGTTGACGAGCTCATGAACCTCGACCGGATAGGGCAGGCGCCACGTGAAGCCGGGACGATCGTTGAGCGCGCGCAGTTCGCCGAAGCGCAGGATGGCCGCCGCGTGACCTTCCGGGACGATGTAGAAGCCGCTGCCCAGCCACAGCAGCAGCGCGACCACGGCGAGCACGCCCAGACCGGCACCCGCACCCTTGAGGCTCGGACCCTCGCCGGAACCGGGCGGGCCGCCCGTGCCCCCGCCGCCGCGTCGGAACATGCCGTTCAGGCGACGATTGAAGTCTCGCCAGAGTTCGTCGAGGTCGGGTGGCCCGTCGCCGGAAGGCCGCGGCCGCTGGCCGTCACCGTTGCCAGGCCCACCACCGCCGGAGCCGCTGCGGCCCCATCCGGGATCGTTCAGGGAAAAAATCCGCGTGATCGGCTTCCACATGGCAGGGGTGAGGACGTAGATGAAGGCGGGAGG
>JBIIHU010000038.1:0-18753 GCA_044235405.1 Burkholderiaceae bacterium | reverse complement strand
GCCAAGGGAATCAACAGCGCCGCGGTGCCGATGGGCGCGGTCTTCGCGCGCGAAGGCATCTACGAGGCCTTCATGCAGGGCCCCCAGACCGCGATCGAGTTCTTCCACGGCTACACATACTCGGCGCATCCGCTCGCCTGCGCCTCGGCGCTCGCCGCCCTCGACATCTACCACGACGAGGGGCTGCTCGAGCGCGCCGACGACCTCGCCCCCTACTGGGAAGACGCCCTGCACGGGCTGCGTGGCTCCCGGCACGTGATCGACATCCGCAACATCGGGCTGATGGGCGCGGTCGAACTCGCACCGCGGCCGGGCGCACCGGGGGCTCGTGCCTTCGAGGCCCATGTGAAGGCCTTCTTCGAGGAAGACCTGATGATCCGCTTCACCGGCGACATCATTGCGCTGTCGCCGCCGCTGATCGTCGACAAGGGCCAGATCGACCAGATCGTCGAGCGGCTCGGTCGCGTGCTGCAGGCGATCGACTGATCGCGAGTGGGGCGCGGGCGCCCTGCCGGTGCCTGCGCGCCCCCTCGGTGCCCGCGCCGCAGCGCTTAGGCGGCGGCCTTGCGGCTCAGGACACCGTGCCGTAGGCGCCCTGCAGGCCGCTGGCGCCGGCTGCCGAGACCTCGGCCACCGCGGCGCGAAGGTCGGCCACGAAGGCATTGATCAGGTCCGCGTGCACCGCGTTCACGGTGCAGTGCAGCGAGGCCGGCGGGCCCTGTCGGTCGACGTACCAGCCACGCCGCCACAGCGCATCGGCCACGGCGAACACATCGAGCGCCGCCGGATCGGCCGCGCCAAAGGCGAGCAGCGTGGTCTCGGGTCGCGCGCGCAGCCGCAGCGCCGGCATCGTCTCGATCGCGTCGGCCAGGCGCTCGGCGGCGCCTCGCGCGGCCGCGGTCAGGCGCAGGTAGCCGTCGTCGCCCAGGTGCTGCAGCACGGCCCAGGCGGCTGCCATCGGCCCGCCGCTTTTCGTGCCGAGGATGCCCGAGGAACCGTAGGTGCCGCCCAGCCAGTTGTCGGTGACGAAGGTCTGGTCGGCGCGCAGCGCCTTGCTGCGGTAGACCATGACGCCGGCGCCCTTGGCCGAGTAGCCGTACTTGTGCAGGTCGACCGAGATGCTGGTGACGCCCGGCACCGCGAAGTTCCAGGGCGCCACCGGATGACCGAGCCGCGCGAGGAAGTGCAGCGTGACCCCGCCCATGCAGGCATCGACATGGCAGCTGATGCCATGGGCCTGCGCGAGCGCGGCGATCTCGGGGATCGGATCGACCACGCCCTGCGGGTACTGCGGCGCCGAGCCCACCACCATCACGGTGTTCGCGTCGATCGCCGCGGTCATCGCATCGACGTCGGCGCGCCAGTCGGGGCGCACCGGCACCCGACGGCTCTCGACGCCGAAGTACTGGGCGCCTTTCTCGAGCGCGGCGTGCGCGCTGGCGGGCAGCACCATGTTCGGCCGCGTCACGCCGCGCTCGCGGCGGCCGCGCTCGCGCGCCGCCTTCACCGCCATCAGCAGGCTCTCGGTGCCGCCGCTGGTCATGAAGCCCGCGCAGCCGGCATCGGCGCCGAGCCAGCCCGATACCGTGTCGACCACTTCCGCCTGGATGCGCCGCAGGCTCGGGAAGGCGTGCACGTTGAGCGCATTCTCGGTGCCGAAGCGCCGGTAGGCTTCCTCGGCGATCGCGAGCACCTCGGGGCCGGCGTTGTAGGCGAGCGTGAAGGCGCGGCCCTCGCGCCACCGGACGTCGCCGGCCTTCATCGCGTCGAGGTCGGCGAGCACCTCGGTGGCAGGGCGTCCGCTGTCGGGAAAGCTCATCGCGGTCTCCTCGGTGAGGCGGGCGAGGGGCCCGCGGCTTGCGGGGTGTCTGGAGGGGGTCGGGGCGCCGACGGGTTCAGGGGGCCGACGGGTTCAGGGGGCCGAGAGCACGCCGGCCGCGCGCAGTGCGGCAATCTCGTCCGTGCTGCGATGCAGGTCGCCGGCCGCGATCGCCGGCCCGTGCTCGCCCAGCGTGGGCGCCGGCCTGACCGGCTGCGGCGGCAGGTCGCCGAAACGCATCGGCGAGCCGGCCGCCAGGTAGCGGCCGATGCCGGGCTGCTCGATCTCCTGGAACAGCGGGTTGGCGGTCGAGCAGTTGGGATCCTCGGCCAGCGCCTGCCGGGGGCTGCGATACACGCCCCAGCACACGCCGTTGGCATCGAAGATCGGGCCGATGTCGGCGAGCGTGTGCTCGCGCACCCGCGGCTCGATCCAGGCCGCCAGCTGTTCGCGATGGCGAAAGCGCTCGCCCTCGTCGTTCAGATCGACGCCGTTCGTCTTCTGCCAGGCGTCGACCTCGGCCGCGAAGCCCAGCGCCTTCTGCAGGCCGCGCCACTGCCGCACCGAGATCGCCATGATCATCACGCGCCGGTCGTCGCGGGTGCCGAAGTCGTGGCCGAAGGTGCCGAAGATGTGGTTGCCGTAGCCCTGGCGGTCCTCGTCGTTGACCTGCACCTCGGCCAGGTAGCCGAGGCTGCCGATCGTGGCCAGGCCCATGTCCTGTAGCGCGATGCGCACATGGCTGCCGCGGCCGGTGTCGCGGCGGCGCCGCTCGGCCGCGAGCACCGCGATCGCCACGTGCGAGCCGCACATCAGGTCCCAGGCGGGCGTGACGTTATTGACTGGCTGCGTGGGGCCGCCTTCACCGGTGATGAAGGGAAAGCCCGCGCCGGCATTCACCGTGTAGTCGAGCGCGGTGCGGCCCTGCCAGTCGCCGGTGATCTGCACGACGATCAGGTCGGGGCGGCGCGCGGCGAGCTTGTCGTAGGCGAGCCAGCCCTTCATCGGGAAGTTGGTGATCAGGATGCCCGCGCCGGGCGCGTCGTCGCAGATCAGGTCGGCCACCAGCGCCTGGCCGCGTTCGTCGCCGAGGTCGACGCACAGCGACTGCTTGGCCTTGTTGAGGCCGGCCCAGTACAGGCTGCGGCCGTTGCGGGCGATCGGCCAGCGGCCGATGTCGGCGTTGCCGCCGAGGTCGTCGACGCGGATCACGCGCGCGCCGAGCTGGGCGAGCGTCATGCCGGCGAGCGGTCCGGCCACGAAGGCCGCCATCTCGACCACACGGAGGTCGTTGAGCACGTTGAACATGGTGGTGGGGTCCCTGGAACGCCGTTCAGATCAGCCCGCGGGCGATGATGTGCGCCTGGATCTCGCCGGCGCCCTCGAAGATGTTGAGGATTCGTGCGTCGCACAGCAGCCGCGAGACCGGGTACTCGAGCGCGTAGCCGTTGCCGCCGTGCACCTGCAGCGCGTTGTCGGCGTTGGACCAGGCCACGCGCGCGGCGAGCAGCTTGGCCATGCCGGCCTCGACGTCGCAGCGCTTGCCGGTGTCCTTGCGGCGCGCGGCGAAGTAGGTGAGCTGGCGCGCGATCACGGTCTCGACAGCCATCATCGCGAGCTTGTCGCGCACGCGCGGGAACTCGATGATCGGGCGGCCGAACTGGCGACGGTCGAGCGCGTAGGCGAGCGCGAGCTCGAGCGCGTTCTGGGCCACGCCGGTGGCGCGCGCCGCGGTCTGGATGCGCGCGCTCTCGAAGGTGGCCATCAGCTGGCGAAAGCCCTGGCCGGGCACGCCGCCGAGCAGCGCCGACGCCGGCACCGTGAAGCCGTCGAAGGCGAGCTCGTATTCCTTCATGCCGCGGTAGCCGAGCACCTGGATCTCGCTGCCGCGCATGCCGGGCGCCGGGAAGGGATTGCCGGGCACGCCGCGCGGCTTGTCGGCGAGCAGCAGCGAGATGCCGCGCGCGCCCGGCACGTCGGCCTCGGTGCGCACCAGCATCGTCATCAGGTCGCTGCGCGAGGCGTGCGTGATCCAGGTCTTGGCGCCCGTGATTCGGAAGACCTCGCCGTCGCGCACCGCGCGGGTCTTCAGCGAGGCGAGATCCGACCCCGAGCCGGGCTCGGTGAAGACCGCGGTGGGCAGGATCGCGCCGCTGGCCAGCCCGGGCAGGTAGCGGTCGCGCTGCTCGGCGGTGCCGCCGGTGACCAGCAGCTCGCCGGCGATCTCGGCGCGGGTGCCGAGCGAGCCGGTGCCGATGTAGCCGCGCGAGAGTTCCTCGGAGACCACGGTCATCGCGAGCTTGCCCATGTCGCTGCCGCCCCAGGCCTCGGGGATGGTGAGCCCGAAGATGCCGAGCTCGCCCATCTGGGCGACGATCTCGTCCGGGATCAGGATGTCCTGACGGTGCCAGTCGTTGGCGAAGGGCGCGATCCGCTCGTCGGCGAAGCGGCGAACCTGCTGTCGGAAGGCCTCGATGTCGTCGTTGTCGAGCAGCGGCTCGGGCCAGTGACCCGCGGCGAGCTGCGCGACCACGGCGGCCCGGCGCGCGGGCTCGCTGCCCGCGGCGATGATGCGTTCGACGTCGGGGTGCCCGAGCATCGCGACCTGCGCGCCCTGCAGTCCAAAGTCGATCGGGCGCACGAACTCGCACTGCGACATCGGCAGGCCGCCGCGCAGCTGCTGCAGATATTCGGCGAAACCGATCGCCACGCAGTCGGCGGCGAGCTCGGTGAGCGCGCCGCGCGAGGCCAGGCGCTGCGCCCAGTCGGTGAGCTGCGCCAGTGCCTCGACGTAGCTGGCCACCCAGGCGAAGCCGTGCAGCGCGCGCTGCTGGGCCTCGTTGTCCTCGGCGGCGGCGGCGCCGCGCTCGACCAGGCCGCGGCACGCGGCGAGCACGGCATCGCGGTAGGCCTGCGCCTGCCCGAGTGCGCGGGTGGCAAGGTCGAGCGGGGATTCGGTGGCGATGCGGCTGGCGATGTCGTTCATGAATGTTGCTGGCAGGGTTGGCGGGTACCGCCTCGGCGGCGGCAGAGTCTTGCCCGGGGGAGAGCCGACGACCGCGCGCGAGGCGATCGTCGACTCGGACGCTTCAGCCCGATTCTACCGGCGCCCCGGCCGGTGGGGCGCCGCGACGCGTCGGCGGATGCCCCGACGCCGCGTCGTGCCCGGGGCTAGCCCTGGAGCTTCTGCCGGCGCAGCACGATGCCGGCGCGCTCGCGGTCCCAGGTGTCGGCGGTCACGCCCTCGGACCGGATCAGGTGCTTCTGCACCTTCTGGGTCGGGGTCTTGGGCAGCGCGTCCATCACGCGCAGGTAGCGGGGCACCATGAAGTGCGGCATCCGCGGGATCAGGTACTCGGTGAGCGCCTTCGGATCGACGCCGCCGGGCTGGGGTACCACCGCGACCAGCACCTCGTCCTCGCCATGCTCGCTGGGCACCGCGACCGCCGCCGCCTCCTGGACCTGCGGGTGGCTGGTGACCTCGGCCTCGACCTCGAAGGACGAGATGTTCTCGCCGCGCCGGCGTATCGCGTCCTTCATGCGGTCGACGAAGAACCAGTTGCCGGCCTCGTCCTGGCGGAAGGCGTCGCCAGTGTGGAACCAGCCGTTGCGCCAGGCCCGCGCGGTGGCCTCGGGGTTGCCGTAGTAGCCGGAGTTCATGGCCCAGGGCGTGTCGGTGCGAACGATCAGCTCGCCCACCTGGCCGCGCTCGACCTCGCAGTCGTTGTCGTCGACGATGCGCACCTCGCAGCCCGGTCGCGGCTGCCCGCAGCTCGCCTGCGGACCGGGGTTCAGCCCCGACACCAGCGGGCACGAGATCTCGGTCATGTTGAACAGCGTGTAGATCTCGCAGCCGAAGCGTTCGGAGAAGGCCGGCGCGTCCTCGAGCAGCGGCACCATCATCGCGACCCGCAGCGCGTGGCTTCGGTCATCGGGACGCGGCGGCCGCTTGACGAGCAGCGTGGCCATGCCGCCGAGCAGCACGACCATCGTGCTGTCGGTCTCGTCGATGACTTCCCAGAAGCGCTCGCTCTGGAAGGCGTCGACGATCGCGATCGAGCCGCCCTGCACCAGCGAGCCGTAGACCGCCGCGGTGCCGCCGACATGGAACATCGGCAGCACGACCAGATGCCGGTCGTCGGGCCGGATGAAGTGCCATGCGCGCACGGTCTCGTACAGGTGCAGGTACGAGGACATCACGCCTTTCGAGGGCCCGGTGGTGCCCGAGGTGTAGATGATCGACTGCGTGTCCCAGGGCATCACCGGGCGTGGCGGCGGCGCGGGCTCGGCGCCGGCGGCCTCGAGCGCGGCGGCCGGATGCCGGCGCAGGCCGGCGGTGCCGGGCAGCGGCGCGGTCGCGTCGGCGCCGTCGGCCGCGCCGAGCACGACGATCTCGGCGAGCTGCGAGCGGTCGATGTCAGCCAGCCGATCGACGAGCCCGGCATGCGCGATCATCAGGCGCGCGCCCGACAGCCGGATCGCGTGCGCGAGGATGGTGCCGCGGTAGGCGAGGTTGATCGGCACGTACACCGCGCCGAGCCAGTTCAGCCCGAACCACACCCGCAGCGCGTCGGGCCCGTTGGGCAGCCAGGCGTGCACGTTGTCGCCCTGGCGCACGCCCAGCGCCTGCAGGCCCGCGGCGGTGCGCTTCGTGATCGCCAGCGTTTCGCGCCAGCTCCAGCAGGTGCCGTCGGCGAATCGGACGAAGACCGCGTCGGGCTGGCGCGCGGCGTGGCCTTCGAGCAGCGGGCCGAGCACGCACTGCTCGGGCGCAGGAATGCGGGGGTCGTGCCAGGTGGCGGTCATCGGCAGGCAGGGGTCGGTGGGCGGGTCATTGGAAGGGTCCGCGGGGCCGCGGGCTCGCCCTCGACGCGCGGCGCGTCGGCGCGACGGCGCGTCGGGCCCGGTCATCATCTCGGATTCCAGGGGACCCGCGGGCGGGTCGCGGTCGGGAATGGAACACTCGACTCGCCCGGGGCGGCGCGGGCCGCAGCCGGCGGCCGCATGCCGCGGTATGTCGTCGCTTGCAGGAGGTCTTGCCTTGATCGACAGGATTCACGCCAGCTGCGCCGAGGCGCTGGCCGACGTCGCCGACGGCGCGACGGTGATGGTCGGCGGTTTCGGTGGTGCGGGCATGCCCTCGGCGCTGGTCGACGCGCTGATCGCGCAGGGCGCGCGCGATCTCGTGATCGTCAGCAACAACGCCGGCAGCGGCGAGAGCGGGCTGGCCGCGCTGCTGAAGGCTGGCCGTGTGCGCAAGATCATCTGCTCGTTTCCGCGGCAGGCCGACTCGCACCACTTCGATGCGCTGTACCGCAGCGGCCGGCTCGAGCTCGAGCTGGTGCCGCAGGGAAATCTCGCCGAGCGCATCCGCGCCGCCGGCGCCGGCATCGGCGCCTTCTACACCCCCACCGGTTACGGCACCGAACTCGCCCGCGGCAAGGAGACCCGCCGCATCGGCGACCGCGACTACGTGCTCGAGTACCCGATCCACGCGGACTTCGCGCTGATCAAGGCGCTGCGCGGCGACCGCTGGGGCAATCTCGTCTATCGCAAGGCCGCGCGCAACTTCGGCCCGGTGATGGCGATGGCCGCGCGCTGCACGGTGGCGCAGGTCGACGAGGTGGTGCCGCTGGGCGCGCTCGACCCCGAGCAGATCGTGACACCGGGGATCTTCGTGCACCGGGTCGTCGCGGTCGGCGACACCGTGATGGTCGGCCCGGCGCCCGGGGCGCGACGCGCCGGTTCCGGGGTGAACCCCGCGGCGACCGGCGCCGCAGCCGACGGAGCGAGCGCATGAAACGCCTGTCCCGCGACCAGATGGCGGCCCGCGTGGCCCGTGACATTCCCGAGGGCGCGTACGTGAACCTCGGCATCGGCCTGCCCACGCTGGTGGCCAACCACCTGCCGGCCGACCGCGAGATCTTCCTGCACAGCGAGAACGGCATCCTCGGCATGGGCCCGGCGCCGGGCGCCGGCGACGAGGACTGGGACCTGGTCAACGCCGGCAAGCAGCCGGTCACGCTGCTCACCGGCGGCGCTTTCTTCCACCACGCCGACTCCTTCGCGATGATGCGAGGCGGTCACCTCGACATCTGCGTGCTCGGCGGCTTCCAGGTGTCAGCGGGCGGCGATCTCGCCAACTGGCACACCGGCGCGCCCGATGCGATCCCGGCCGTGGGCGGCGCGATGGACCTTGCGATCGGCGCGCGGCGCACCTTCGTGATGATGGAGCATGTCACGCGCGAAGGTGCGCCGAAGATCGTCGCGCGCTGCAGCTACCCGCTGACCGGCGTCGGCTGCGTCGCGCGCATCTATACCGATCTCGCGGTGATCGACGTGACGCCGGCCGGCCTCGTCGCGCGCGAGTGGGTCGACGGCCTGTCCTTCGACGAACTGCAGGCGCTCACCGAGGCGCCGCTCGCCCGCGGCTGAGCCCGCCACGATGCAACCCGGAGATCCGACGATGGCTTTCGAGACCCTGCTTGCCCGCTTCGCCAACGCGGTCGCCGCGCACGATTCCGCGGGCCTCGCCGAGCTGTTCACCGCCGACGGGCGCTACGACGACGGCTTCTTCGGCGCGCACGACGGGCGCGCCGCGATCGCCGCGATGCTCGATCGCTTCTACGTCGGCGGCGAGGATTTCTTCTGGCAGTTCATCGAGCCGGCGTGCACCGGTGCGCTCGGGTACGCGCGCTACTGCTTCAGCTACCGCTCGCGCGAGCCCGAGAGCGCCGGCGAGTTGATCGTGTTCGAGGGCATCGCGCGCTTCCGGCTGCGCGACGGCCTGATCGAGGACTACACGGAGCTCTTCGATCGCGGCGTCGCGTTCGTGCAGCTCGGCTACGAGACGCCGCGCGTGCGGCGGCTGCTCGATCGCTACGCGGCGGCGATGCGCGACGGCGCGGTCGCACGCGCGCACATCGCCGATCGCGAAAAGGTTGCGGACGCAACCATCGGCGGGATTCACGGCCCGACCCCTTGAAAGCTCGCGTGCCGATCCCATCTCCGGGGTGTTCCGAAACACTTCGCCCCAGGAGGCCCGTGATGACCCGTCTGTCGCTGTACGATCCTTTCGCCGACGTCTTCCCCGAACTGTTTCGCGGCGTGATCGCGCCGCAGCGCGCGGGCACCGGCGCGCAGGCCGTCGAGATCCGTGTCGACGTGCGCGAGAGCGCCGGCGACTACGTGGTCAGCGCCGAGATGCCCGGCGTGACGCGCGACGACATCCAGGTTCAGATCGACGGCAATCGCGTCGCGATCTCCGCCGAGGTGCGCCGCGAAGCGGTGCACAAGGAAGGCGAGCGCGTGCTGCGCAGCGAGCGCTTCTACGGCACGATGAGCCGCAGCTTCTCGGTGGCTGCCGATATCGACGACGCCGCGGCGAGCGCGCGCTACGAGAACGGCGTGCTGACGCTGACGCTGCCGAAGAAGTCGGTGCCGGGTGCGCGCAAGCTGACGATCAACTGAGCGTCGGTCAGGCCGGCACTTCGTAGCCGGCCTCGACGATCGCGGCGCGCAGTCGCGCGACCTCGGCCACCGAGTCGATGTCGACACGCGACTGCGCGAGCGTCACCGCCACCGTGGCGGCCGGGTCGACCGATCGCACGGCTTCGGTCACCGCCTTCACGCAGTGGCCGCAGGTCATGCCCTTCACCTGGAAGCTGATCATCGGGAGCCTCTCGCTGTCGTCGGTCCGGCCGGCATGATAGCGGGATCGATCTGTCCGATGGATTGACATCCCGCAATGGCGCCGCCACCCCGGCTGCGCTAGGGTGCGGCGATGAACCCGAGCGCCTCCGCGATGCCGCCGCCCGCCATCCCCGCCCCTGTGGTCGCCGCCGCTTCGGGTGCCGCGCCAGGCGCCGACGACGATGCGCTGCGGGCGCTCGCCCTCGACATCGGTGGCATGACCTGCGCGGCCTGCGCGGGGCGTGTCGAGCGGGCGCTCGCGCGCGTGCCCGGTGTGGCCGATGCGAGCGTGAATCTCGCCACCGAGACCGCGCGCGTGCGCTTCGCGGGCGCCGGGCCGGCTACCGACCTGCTGCTCGACGCGGTTCGCCGCGCGGGTTACGACGCCGCGCCGCATGCCGACGGGCCGGTCCCGGCGGCGGCGCGTGACGCCGACGACCGTCGCTCGGTGATCGCGCTCGCGGCGGGCGCGCTGCTGTCGGCGCCGCTGGTGCTGCCGATGCTGCTCGCGCCCTTCGGGATTCACGCGATGCTGCCGGGCTGGTGGCAGTGCCTGCTCGCCACGCCGGTGCAGTTCGTGCTCGGGGCGCGTTTCTACCGCGCCGGCTGGCGCGCGGCGCGTGCCGGCGAGGGCAACATGGACCTGCTGGTGGCCATCGGCACGAGCGCGGCATGGGGGCTGTCGATGTGGCAGCTGCTCGTGCACGGCGACGCCCACGGCGCTCACTACTACTTCGAGGGCGCGGCGGTGGTCATCACGCTGGTGATGCTCGGCAAGTGGCTCGAGGCGCGCGCGCGCCGGCGAACCACCGAGGCGATCACCGCGCTGCAGGCGCTGCGACCCGACGAGGTCCGGCTGCGCCGCGACGGCCGCGAGCAGCGAGCCGCCGTGTCGGCGGTCTTCGTCGGCGACGAGCTGCTGGTGCGGCCGGGCGAGCGAATCCCGCTCGACGGCGTGCTGCTCGAGGGCAGCACCCATGTCGACGAGTCCTTCATGACCGGCGAGAGCCGGCCGCGGCCGCGCGTGCCGGGCGATCCGCTGGTGGGCGGATCGATCAACGGCGAGGGCGCGATCGTGCTGCGCGTCAGCGCGGTGGGCGCCGAGACCGTGCTCGCCCGGATCATCCGGCTCGTCGAGGACGCGCAGGCGCGCAAGGCGCCGATCCAGCGGCTGGTCGACCGGGTGAGCCGGGTCTTCGTGCCGGCGGTGCTCGCGCTGGCGCTGGTGACGCTGCTCGGCTGGGGGCTGGGTACCGGCGACTGGACGCAGGCGATCCTGAACGCGGTCGCGGTGCTCGTCATCGCCTGCCCCTGCGCGCTCGGCCTGGCCACACCGACCGCGATCATGGCGGGCACTGGCGTGGCCGCGCGCCACGGCATCCTGATCAGCGACGTGCAGGCCCTCGAGACCGCGCATTCGGTGACCCGGGTGGCCTTCGACAAGACCGGCACGCTGACCCTGGGCCGGCCGTCGGTGGTTGCCTGCGAGCCCGCCGAGGGGCTCGATCCCGGGGCGCTGCTCGCGCTGGCCGCGCGCGTGCAGGCGGGCAGCGAGCACCCGCTGGCGCGCGCGGTATCGCAGGCCCTGGGCGCGGCCGGTGGTGCGCCGCCGCAGGCTGCCGGGCAGGTGCACGCGCTGGCCGGCCGCGGCGTGGCCGGCCGCGTGGCCGACGACATGGTCTGGATCGGCAACGCCCGGCTGCTCGCCGAGATCGGCGTGGCCGATGCCGAGCGCAGCGCGTGGACCGCGCGCGCACAGGCGCATGCGGCGCGCGGTCTTACCGTGTCGTGGGTCGCGCGCGGACCGGCCGACGGGCTCGCGCCGCCGAGCGTGGCCGGATTGCTCGCCTTCGGCGACACCGCGCGCCCGGGCGCGGCGCAGGCGCTGCAGCGCTTGCGCGCGATGGGGGTTCGCACCGCGATGCTCACCGGCGACAGTCGTGGCGCGGCCGAGGCGATCGCCCGTGAGCTGGGGGTGGACGAGGTGCGCGCCGAGCTGCTGCCCGAGCAGAAGTCGGCGGCGATCGGCGCCTGGCGAGCGGCCGGCGAGGTGGTCGCGATGGTCGGCGACGGCGTCAACGACGCGCCAGCGCTCGCGGCCGCCGATGTCGGCATCGCGATGGGGGGCGGCACCGATGTGGCGATGCATGCCGCGGGCATCACGCTGATGCGCGGCGACCCCGGCCTGGTCGCCGACGCGATCGCCGTCTCCCGCCGCACCTGGTCGAAGATCCGGCAGAACCTCTTCTGGGCCTTCGCCTACAACGTGGTCGGCCTGCCGCTGGCCGCACTCGGCCACCTCGACCCGGTGATCGCCGGTGCCGCGATGGCCTTCTCGAGCGTCAGCGTCGTGAGCAACGCGCTGCTGCTGCGTCGCTGGCGGCCTGCGGGGGGCGCCGCGGGCTGAAGGGTCGGCGCCGCGAGGCCGCGCGGGCCTCGTCGGGGCCTTGTCAGCTCGCGCCCTCGCTGCCTGCCACCGGGTCGCCTGCCACCACGTCGCCTGCGACCACGCCGCCGTGGCGCGCGATCAGCGAGCGCAGCGCGTTGCGGTCGATGCGTGCCCGCGGGCCGATGAAGACGATGCGCCCGGCGGCGAGCCCCTCGTCGCGCGGCGTACCATCGATCGGCGCCGCCAGTGGCGACACCTGCACCGAGCCGCCGGCCAGCTCGATCGACCAGGGCCGGTCGCCGGGCCCGCCGACGATGCCCTTGGCGCGCTCCAGCCCAAGCCCGGGGTCGCCGAGATCGTGGGCGAGGCCGGGCAGGTCGACCGGGCCCTCGAAGCGTGCCGACAGGCTCTCGAAGGCGAGGCGCGCAGCCGTGGCACCGGCGGCGAGGGGCGCGCTGCCGGCGAGCCCGCCGACAACGCCCACCGTGCGCTCTCCGGGCTCGACGATCGCGGGCCCCGATGCGCCGGCCTGGGCGGCCGCTGCAGCCTGCGACCCCACCGACCCCGCCATCGTCGGCAGCGGCTCGTCGGCCGCGATCCCCACCGGGACGCTCGGAATCAGCGCAGCCAGCCACGCGCGAAGCCCGGCGAGCGCGGCGGCATCGGCGAGGTCGACGCGCGACAGCAGCAGCCGTTCGGCCCGCGCGAGCTGGCGCAGCACGGTGTCGCCCACATAAGTGTCGTCGGCCCGCGCACGCACCGTGGTGGCATCGGCGAGGACCAGCACCGGGTCGACCGCGACGCCCTCGGCGAGGCGGGCCGTGGCCGCCACCGTGCCCGGCAGCGCGACGCCGCTGGTCTCGAGCAGGATGCGGTCGGGTGCGGGCGTGCGCGCTCGCAGGCGGTCGAGCGCCGCGACCAGATCGCCGCCAACGCTGCAGCACACGCAGCCGCCGGCGAGCTCGATGACATCGTCGCGGCGCGCCACGATCAGATCGGCGTCGATGCCGATCTCGCCGAAGTCGTTGACCAGCACCGCCAGACGCAGGCCGCGCGCGTGCGCCTCGCGCAGCCAGCGGTTGACCAGCGTGGTCTTGCCGGCACCGAGATAGCCGCCGATGACGCTGACCGGGACCGGGTTCATGAACCCTCCACCGCGAAGACACGCCCGCCCTGCACGGTGCCGCGCACCGGAATGTCGCGCAGCGCCTCGGGCTCGGCCTCGAAAGGGTCGGCCTCGAGGATCGCGAAGTCGGCGCGCTTGCCGGCCTCGATCGAGCCGATCTCGCCGTCGAGGTGCAGCGTGTGCGCGGGCCCGAGCGTGATCGCGTGCAGCGCCTCGGGAATGGCGATGCGCTCGTGTTCGCCCTGCACGCGGCCCGACGCGGTGCGGCGATTCACCGCGCACCACGCGGTGAACAGCGGCGCCATCGGCGTGACCGGCGCGTCGGAATGGATCGCCATCGGGACCCCGGCCGCCAGCGCGCTGCGGCAGGCGTTCATGCGCTCGGCGCGCTCGGGGCCCACCGTGAGACGGTAGTGCTCGTCGCCCCAGTAGAAGTGGTGGTTGGCGAAGAGGTTCACCGCCATGCCCAGCGTCTTCATGCGCCGCATCTGCGCGGCGTCGGCGAGCTGGCAGTGCTGCAACGTGAAGCGGTGGTCGGGTCGAGGATGTTTCGCGAGCGCGGCCTCCAGCGTGTCGAGCGCGAGCTGCGTGGCCTCGTCGCCGTTGGTGTGGGTGTGGATCTGCACACCCTGCTCGAGCGCAAGCTCGTAGGCCTGGGCGAGCTGCTCCGGGGCCACGTACCATAGCCCGTTGGGCGCGCCGTTGAAGTAGCCGGGAGCCCGCAGCCGGGCCGAGAATCCCTGGATCGAGCCGTCGGCCACGACCTTGACCCGGCCCAGGCGCAGGCGGTCGGTGGCCGTGGCGCGCAGCGCCGCCGCACGGGCGATGGTTTGCGGCACCGGCTCGAGCAGCAGTCGCAGCAGCGGCACCAGGCGCACCGGAAACGCCGGCTCGGCGGTCACCCGCCGCAGCATCGCGAGCGCCTCGTCGGTTAGCGGGCTCGCGAGGTCGGTCGCGGTGGTCACGCCGGTGCGCACGCACAGCCGCGCGAAGCGGCGAACCGCATCCTCGTCGCCAGCGAGGGCCGCGCGGTCCATCCCCACGCGGTCGGCCACCGCGCCCATCGCCTCGGGTCCCTTCATCTCGCCGGTGGGCAGGCCGTCGTCGCCAAGCGGCACGCCGGCATGATCGATGCCGGGCCGCAGCCAGCCAGCCGCACGCAGCGCCGCGCTGTTGACGTTCAGGATGTGCAGGCTCGCGTGCGCGATGCCAACCGGTCGGGTCTCGCTGACCCGGTCGAGGTCGGCCCGGACGCAGCGCCGGTTGCCGAAGTAGATCGGATCGAGCCCCCAGCCCACCAGGGGGCTGTCGGCGTGCGGCAGCGCCTGCTGCGCCTGCCGCAGGCGCGCCACGACCTCGTCGATCGAGCGCGCGCCAGGCCACACGCGGCCATCCGGGTCGGTGCGATCGTGCCAGCCGACGTAAACGTAGCGCCACAGCGCACCCTCCATCAGGTGCGTGTGGCCTTCGACGAAGCCGGGCAGCAGCACCTTGTCGGCAAAGCGCTCGTCGATTGTGGCGCTGCCCCAGCCGGCGAGCTCGGCCGGCGTGCCCGCGCCGAGGACGATGCCGTCGCGCACCGCGACATGGGTGGCGAGCGGTCGCGCCGGGTTCAGCGTGCGGATTCGCCGAGCGCGGTAGAGGGTGATGGTCATGGCAGCGGGATCGGAGCGGGGATGGGGAGCGGAGCCGGTGCTCAGGCCGGCACCGAGATCTCGATCAGGTTCAGGTCCGGGTCGCGCACGTAGACCGAGCGGATCGGCCCGGTGGCACCGGTGCGCATCACCGGGCCTTCGAGGATCGGAACCCCGTACTGCTGCAGCCGGGCGATCACCGCCTCCAGCGCGATGGCGGCGATGAAGCAGAGGTCGAGCGCGCCGGGTACCGGCAGGTGTGCGCGCGGGCTGAGTTCGCGCCCCCGCAGGTGCAGGTTGATCTTCTGGTTGCCGAACACGAAGGCCTGGCGGCCTTCGCCGAAGCGCTCGTGGCGCATGCCGAGCACCTCGACGTAGAAGCGGACGCAGGCCGCCTCGTCGGTGGTGGTGAGGACCAGGTGGTCGAGATGGTCGATCATCGAAACTCCGAGGCGGTCATGGGGTCCGGCTCGCGGGTGCGCGACGCCGGGGCACCGAGTGTAATCGGGCCGGGCGTGGGATCATCGCGGCGACAAGCCAACCGACACGCGGCCGAGCCCGCGTACCCACGCGATCCACACGATGCTGCCCGCCGCTTTTCGCAGGCTGTTCGATTTCCGCCTGACGTCGCCGAGCCTGTTTCGCGACGAGATCGCCGAACGCAGCGCGCGCCTGGGGGCCGCCTACGCGTCGCTCGCCTGCTTCGCGTACGGCGTGGTCTACGCGATCGATGGGCCGGCCGCCTTCGTGCCGGCCAACTTCGGGGTCGCGGTGGTGCTGGCGCTGCTTGCCCGCTGGCCGCTGCGCTCGGCCTCGCGCACGGTCTTCGCGGTGGTCAACCTGGCGCTCGGGCTGCTCGCCTTCCAGACGATCATGGTCGGCAACCTGATGCATGCCGCGGTGGCGTGGCTGATGGTGCCCTCGGTGGCCGTCATCATGATCGGCATGCGCGGGCTCGGCATCTACCTGGTGGCGGCGAGCGCGCTGGTGGTGCTCGGCGTGGAAGGCGGGCGCCAGCTCGGCCTGGTCGTGCCGCGGGTGCGGCTCGTCAACGCCGAGTGGCAGTTCGCCTTCTCGGTGGTGGGCGCGCAGCTGCTGGTGCTGCTGATCGGCCTGATCATCCTGCGGGCTCGCGACCGCCTCGTCGCCGAGATCCGCGAGCGCTCGCGCGAGCTCGCGCAGGCTCTGGCGCACGCGAGCGCGGCGCGCGCCGAGGCCGAGGCCTCCCGCAACGAGGCGATGGCGGCACGCAACGAGGCGCTGGCCGCCGGGCGCGCCAAGGAGCAGTTCTTCGCGAACCTCACGCACGAGATCCGCACACCGCTTGCCGGGGTCGTCGGCTCGGCCACGCTGCTCGAGCGCGGAGCCCCCCGCGAGGATCAGCGGGCGCTCGTCGATGCGCTCGGCTCGAGCGCGCGCGAGCTTGCCGAGGTGGTCGACGCGATGCTCGATCACGCCAAGCTGAGCGTGGGCCATTTCGCCTCCGAGCCGGTGACGATCGACCTTCCCGAGATGATCGCCTCGCTGCGCGGGCTCTTCGAGCAGCCGGCGGCGCGCCGCGGGCTCGCGCTGCGCATCGCGCTCGAGCCTGGCACGCCCCCGCGCGTGCGCTGCGATCGCATGGCGTTGCGGCGCATCCTCGTCAACCTGCTGGGCAACGCGATCAAGTTCACCGATGCCGGCTCGGTGAGCCTGCGGCTGAGTGTCGATCCAGTTCCCGAGGGTGCGATGCTCCACGCCGAGGTCGCCGATTCGGGGATCGGCATCGCGCCCGAGAACCTCGCGGCGATCTTCGAGGCCTTCGTGCAGGCCGACGCATCGATCACCCGGCGCTTCGGGGGCACCGGCCTGGGCCTGGCGATCTCGCGGCGGCTTGCCGAGCTGCTCGGCGGGGAGCTGAGTGTGCGCAGCGTCGTCGGCGAAGGGTCGGTGTTCACGCTGCGACTGCCGGTCGATCATCCGCCGACGCCCGATCACGGCGCCGATGCCGCTTCCGGAGCGTCGGCCGGCGGGCCGGTCCCGCCCGCCGCGCTGGCGGGGCCGGTGCCTGTGCGTCGCCTGCTTGTGGTCGAGGACAACGCGATCAACCGGCTGCTTGCGGCCGAGACGCTGGGCATGCTCGGCAGCCGCGTCGTGCTCGCCGAGGACGGCCGCCAGGCGCTCGAGCGGCTCGGTGACGAGCCCTTCGATCTCATCCTGATGGACCTTCAGATGCCTGGCATGGACGGCATCGAGGCCACGCGGGCAATTCGCGAACGCGAGACGCGCCTGGGGCTCGCGCCGACCCCGATCGTGGCGCTGACCGGCAACTCCGCCAGCGACTACGGCGAGGCGTGCGCGCAGGCAGGCATGAACGGCTTTCTGGTCAAGCCGGTGTCGCTGGAATCGCTCGAGTCGCTGCTTCGCGCGCCGCCGCGCACCGGCGATGCGGCCGTCACGACGCCGTCATCGAGGGGCGCGACCATCGAGGGTCGATGACCGTCCTGCCGCCCGCCCTGGCTCGCCGAACCTTCCCCCGGGGGCTTGTCCGCAGGCTTGCGGCGGCGCTCGCAGGCGCCTGTCTGGCGTTGCCCGCGCTGGCCGATGGCGGCACCGCGTCGTCCGATTTCGAGGCCCGGGTGCAAAGCACCTGGATCCGCCAGATCAAGGGCGCCTTCCGGTCGCCCTACGAGGGCGCACGCTCGCTGTCGGGCGATCGCGAGGCGAGCTATTCCTTCACGGCGGGCCTCGCGCTCGGCTGGCGGCTTGCGCCGGGGCTCGAGCTGCACCTGAATCCCGAGGCCGCCCAGGGCGTGCCGCTGTCGGGGCTCAACGGGCTCGGCGGCTTCACGAACGCCGAGCTGAGCCGAGCCGGCTCGCCCGACATCCAGGGCTACCTCGCCCGCGCCTTCGTGCGCCGCACCTGGGGGCTGGGAGGGGGCCGCGAGGAGGTCGCCGGCGAACCCGGGCAGCTCGCGGGCTCGCAGGACCGGCGCCGGCTGGTGCTCACCGCCGGCAAGGTCTCGCTGATGGACCTGTTCGACGACAACACCTGGGCGCACGACCCGCGCACGCAGTTCACGAACCTCGCCTTCGGCACGCATGGCGCCTACGACTTCGCAGCCGACGTCCGTGGCTACACCTGGGGCGCTGCGATCGAGTTCGTCGATGGTGAGCGTGCGATCCGGGCGGGCCGCTTCGCGCAGCCGCGCGAGCCCAACCAGATGGCGCTCGACCCGCGCCTGGGGCGCCACTATGGCGACCAGATCGAGCTCGAGCAGGGCTGGCGGCTGGGCGAGCGCGCCGGGCGGATGCGCCTGCTGGTGTTCCGCAACCAGGCGGTGATGGGCAGCTGGCGTGATGCGATCGCGCTAGCCGCACCGGGGGTGCCCGACATCGCCGCGGTGCGCGCCGGGCGGCGTGCCAAGCGCGGCGCCGGCGTGAATCTCGAGCACGAGATCGCCCCGGGCGTCGGCGTGTTCGCGCGCTTCATGCGCGCCGACGGTCAGACTGAGCCCTACGCCTTCGCCGAGATCGACCGCTCGCGTTCCGCGGGGCTTGTCGCGCAGGGCGGGGCCTGGGGGCGCCCGCAGGATGCCTTCGGCATGGCCATCGCCCGCCACGACCTCTCCGCGGCGCATCGCGACTACCTTGCCGCGGGTGGGCTCGGCTATTTCGTGGGCGACGGCCGCCTCGCCCCGGCAGGCGAGCGGATCGTCGAGCTCTTCTACCGGATCGCGATCGCCGAGGGGCTCTGGCTGAGCGTGGGGCGCCAGCACATCACCAACCCCGGTTACAACGCCGACCGCGGCCCGGTGTCGGTGACCATGCTGCGACTGCACCTGGCGCGCTGAACGCCGGCGGATCGGTTAAGGTGCGCGCCACGCCCGCGGACCACCGCGGCATCGTGCCGGAGACCCCTCGTGAACGCTTCCACCACGCCCAACGCGCAGCCCGACCTGCGCGGCATTCCCTTTCGCCCGATCGTTTTCCTGCCGCGTGACATCGACACCGAGCGTCGCGCCGATGGCAGCATCGTCATCCGCTCGCGTATCCCGCTGGCGCCCTTCGAGCAGCACCTGCCGGCGTTGTTGCGCCGCTGGGCGCGCGAGGC
>JBIIHU010000037.1:0-18922 GCA_044235405.1 Burkholderiaceae bacterium | reverse complement strand
TTCGAGGGATTCCCGCGAGCATGGGCGAACCACACGGCGCTCGGTGGCGAACTCGTCGCGATCAGCCTGATCTGCATGCTTTTCGCGGTGGCGATGGTGCTTGCGACCAAGACTCGACTCGCGGCGCGCAGGCTGCAGGCGATGAGCGCGGCGCTGCAGGCGAGCAACGCCCGCTTTCATCATCTGGCGACACACGATGCGCTGACCGGCGTGGCCAACCGCGTGCGCTTTCGCGAGCGGCTCAAGGCACGCCTGGCCGATCCGCGAGGCGGGCAGGCGCGTTGCGCGATCATCTACATCGACCTTGATCACTTCAAGCCGGTGAACGACGCGCTCGGTCACCAGGCGGGAGACGAACTGCTGCGAGCGGTCACGAGTCGGCTTGGCGCCCTGCTGCGCGGCGAGGATCTCCTGGCGCGGCGCGGGGGTGACGAGTTCGTGGTCCTGGTGGACGCCGTCATGTCGCGGGAGGACGCGGAGGCGATCGCGACGCGACTTTGTTCGGTGCTCGCGCAGCCCTTCTCGATCGCCGGTCAGCTTGTGCGCATCTCGGGTAGCCTGGGCATCGCGCTGCATCCGGATGACGGCATCGATGATGAAGCGCTGGTGGCCCGTGCCGATCGCTGCATGTACCTGGCCAAGGAGCGTGGCCGCAATCGCTGGGTGTCGCATGACGAGGAGAGCCCCGCCATTGCCTGAGCGGCGCCGCACCAGAGGCATCTCGCTCGTGGAAGTGTTGATCGCGCTCTCGGTGGTCGCGCTGCTGGCTGCCTTCGCGGTGCCGTCCTACGGCACCTACACACGTCGCATCTGGGTTTCGGAGGGCCTGCTGATCGCGCAAGCCGCCAAGCCCGCCGCGGTGGAGGAGGCGGTCGCGAATGCGCGGCAGTCGAGTGCCTATCAGATGCAGGCGCGATTCCTGCCGGTCACGGTGGTTGCGAGCCGACCCTCCAGGATGATCGATTCGGTGGTGCGGATCGATAGATCGAGCGGTCCGATTCTCATCATCACCTTCAGCGAGGCCTTCGATCCGCGGGGTCTCCATAAGCTCTCGCTGCCGATCGTGGGCTCGCGAGGCGACGGGAAGTTCACCTGGCGATGCATCGCCGGGGACGACGCCATGCCATCCATCATGTTGGGGAGGGACAACGGCGTGGCGGTAGGGGAGCCGCTTCCCCTTGACTTGGCGCCGTCGGACTGCAGGGGCTGACTCAGAGGGTTTTGATCAGGACCTGCGACTTGCGCTGCCAGTTGTAGAGGTCGCGACGCTCGCGCGGCAGCTGGTCGATATCGGCGACCACGAAGCCGCGTTTCTGGAACCAGTGCATCGTGCGCGTGGTCAGCACGAACAGCCGTTTGAGGCCTGCTGCCCGCGCGCGCTGCTCGATGCGCTTGACCAGGCGATCGCCGTCGCCCTTGCCCTGCGCCTGCGGATCGACCGCCACGCAAGCCATCTCGCCGATGCCCTCGTCGGGGTAGGGGTAGAGCGCCGCGCAGCCGAAGATCACGCCGTCGTGCTCGATGACCGTGAAGTTCTCGGCCTCGCTCTCGATGCGGTTGCGGTCCCGGCGTACCAGCGTGCCATCTTCCTCGAGCGGGCGGATCAGCGCGACGATGCCGCCGACGTCGTCGATGGTGGCCTCGCGCAGTGCCTCGAGGGTTTCCTCGACGACCATCGTGCCCACGCCATCGTGCTGGAAGAGTTCGAGCAGCATACTGCCGTCGACATCGAAGGGAATGATGTGGGCGCGTGCGACCCCACCCTCGCAGGCACGCAGCGCGTGCTGCAGGTACCAGGCGGTTTCGGCCGGAAGCGAACCTGCACGCAGCAGCGCCTTCGCGTCGGCCTCGGAGACCTCGCCGACCACGCTGCCGGCGGCATCGAGCACACCGGGTGTTTCGGTGACGAAGATCAGCTTGTCGGCGTCGAGCGCGATGGCGGTGGTAGCGGCGACATCCTCCATGCCGAGGTTGAAGGCCTCGCCAGTGGCCGAGAAGCCGATGTTGGACAGCAGGACGATGGCGCCGCTTTGCAGCGCGAAACGGATCGTGTCGACCTCGATCTTGCGCGCCACGCCGGTCTGGCCGTGATCGACACCATCGACGATGCCCACGGGTCGTGCGCTGACCAGGTTGCCCGACACCACGCGCACCGACGAGTGGGCCATCGGGGTGTTGGGCAGACCGAGCGAGAAGGCGGCCTCGATGTCGAGCCGGATCTCGCCGGAGGCCTCCTTGGCGCACTCCATGGCCACGGCGTCGGTGATGCGCTGGCCGTTGGCGTAGCGCGCCGGTACGCCGCGCAGGCGCAGCTGCTCGTTGATCTGGGGGCGCGAGCCGAAGACCACCACCAGCCGCATGCCCATCGCGCTGAGCAGGCTGATGTCCTGAACCAGCGCAGGCAGACGGCCAGCTTGCACGAGCTCGCCCGGAAAAGCCACGACGAAAGTACGGCCGCGAAAGGCGTGGATGTAGGGCGCCACGCGCCGCAGCCAGTCGACGAACTGCTTGGGCGAGGGGCCATGGGAACCGGTCATCATCGGGCGATTATAATAAGGGTCGATGGCTGACCTGAGGCCGCTGCCGGCGTTCGAGTTCCCCGAGTCCCTGCCGGTCAGCGCGCGCCGCGACGAGAGCGCGCGCGCGATCGCCGATCACCCGGTCGTCATCGTCTGCGGCGAGACCGGCTCCGGCAAAACCACGCAGCTGCCCAAGATCGCCGCGGCACTCGCGGGTCGGGGGCGCGCCGGACTCATCGGGCACACCCAGCCCCGAAGGCTCGCCGCGACCACCGTGGCCCGGCGCATCGCCGACGAGCTCGGCTCGCCGCTGGGCACCCATGTCGGCTACAAGATCCGCTTCAACGAGAAGTTCAGCCGCGGCGCATGCATCAAGCTGATGACCGACGGCATCCTGCTTGCCGAGAGCCAGGCGGATCCGCTGCTGAGGGCCTACGACACGCTGATCATCGACGAGGCCCACGAGCGCAGCCTCAACATCGATTTCCTGCTGGGTTATCTGCGCGAACTGCTCGCCGGGCCGCGTCGCGGCGACCTCAAGGTGGTCGTCACCTCCGCAACCATCGATGCCGAGCGCTTTGCCAGGCATTTCGCGCTCGGCGGGCAGCCGGCCCCTGTCATCGAGGTCTCGGGGCGGCTGTATCCGGTCGAGATCCGCTACCGCGATTTCGACGAAGAGGCCCGCGACGACGACGACGAGGACGACCTGCCGTCGCGCATCGAGGAAGCCATCGACGAACTCTGGCGCGAGCGACCGGGCGATGTTCTGGTGTTCCTACCCGGAGAGCGCGAGATCCGCGACGCGGCCGAGCACCTGAGGCGGGCGCATGCCCGCGGGGTCGCGAGCCGATCGGCCGCGCCGCTGGCCCGCGGCCCGCTCGAGGTGCTTCCGCTGTACGCGCGACTGTCGGCGGCGGATCAGCAACGGGTCTTTGCCGGCTCGAACGGTCGGCGGGTCGTGCTTGCCACCAACGTGGCCGAAACCTCGCTGACGGTACCCGGCATCCGTTATGTGATCGACACCGGGACGGCCCGCGTCAAGCGCTATCGCTATCGCAGCAAGGTCGAGCAGCTCCAGATCGAGCCGATCTCGCAGGCCGCGGCCAATCAGCGTGCGGGCCGTTGCGGCCGGGTGGCCGATGGCGTCTGCATCCGGTTGTACGGCGAAGTCGACTTCGCAGGCCGGCCGCGCTTTACCGACCCCGAGGTCCTGCGCTCGTCGCTGGCGGCGGTCATCCTGCAGATGAAGGCCCTGCGGCTCGCCGAGATCGAGGCCTTCCCCTTTCTCGACCCGCCGCCGCGCAAGGCGATTGCCGACGGCTATGCGCTGCTGCGGGAACTCGATGCGCTCGATGAGCGCAACGAACTCACGGCGATAGGCCGCCAGCTCGCGCGCCTGCCGGTCGATCCGCACATCGGCAGGATGCTGCTCGCGGCGCGCGACGGTCATTGCCTGCGCGAGATGCTGGTCATCGCCGCCGCGCTTTCCTCGCAGGATCCGCGCGAGCGCCCGCTGGAGGCTCAGCAGGCCGCCGATCAGCAGCATCGGCGCTTCGCCGACGAACACTCGGATTTCGTCGCGCTGGTCAAGCTATGGGACTACTGGCGTGACGCTGCCGAGCGCAAGGAGAGCAACCGTCGCCTGCAGGCTCGCCTCGAAAGGGAGTTCCTGTCGCCGCGCAAGTTGCGGGAATGGTCTGACGTGCAGGACCAGCTCGCCGAGGCGGTCGAGCAGATGCACTGGCGGATCAATGCGAAGCCGGCCACCTACGAGCAGCTGCACCAGGCGCTGCTTACCGGCATGCTCGGCAATCTCGGAACCCGCTCCCCCGACGAGCCGCTCTACCAGGGCACTCACGAGACCCGCTTCGCCGTGCATCCCGGCTCCTGGCTCGCTCGCCGTGCGCCGCGCTGGCTGATGGCCGCCGAGCTTGTCGACACCGGCAGGCTCTACGCGCGCACGGTCGCCCGGATCGAGCCGGCATGGATCGAGCGCGCCGCCTCGCATCTGATCCGTCGCTCCTACAGCGAGCCGCACTGGGAGCGCAAGGCGGGGCAGGTGGTGGCCTTCGAGCGCGGGGTGCTGTACGGGCTCACGATCTGGTCGCAGCGGCGGGTCAACTACGGGTCGCGGGATCCCGTGCTCGCTCGCGAGCTGCTGATCCGCGAGGCGCTGGTGGCGATGGACTGGGACAGCGAACTGCCCTTCTTCCGGCATAACCGTCGCCTGGTTGCGGAAGTGCGCAAGCTCGAGCAGCAGATCCGCCGCCCGGATCTGCTGGTCGACGATGCGTGGCTCTACGACTGGTTCGATGCCCGGCTGCCCGCTGAGCTGCACTCGGGTGGCGCGCTGGAGACCTGGTATCGCGACGCCGTGCGCAGCCAGCCGGGATTGCTGGAACTCTCGCGCGAGGAACTCCTGCGCAAGGATGCGGCGGGGGTCGACAGCGACGCCTTTCCTCGCCATGCGGTGCACCGGGGTGTGCGCTTCGGCCTCGAGTACCGCTTCGACCCCGGCGCGACCGATGACGGCGTCACGATGGTGGTACCGCTCTATGCGCTGAATCAGGTCGATGCGGCTCGCTGCGAGTGGCTCGTCCCCGGGATGCTCGCCGACAAGGTGGTGGCGCTGCTGAAGTCGCTGCCTCAGAAGCTGCGACGCCACCTGATCCCGCTGCCCGAGTACGCGGCCGAGTGCATCGCCCGCTGGGGGCAGGCGGCCGACGAGCAGACCTGGGGTGCGCGGCCGCTGGTGTCCGCGCTCGTCGATGATCTTCGCGAGGCACGACAACTGCGCGCGGCGCTGGTCGACTTCAAGCTCGAGACGGTGCCGCCCCATCTGTTCATGGTGTTCCGGCTGGTCGACGAGCACGGTGCGGTCCTCGATGTGTCGCGCAACCTCGCCGAGCTGCGTGCACGCTACGGCGCCCGGGTTCAGGGCAGTTTCCAGGACGCGCTTCGTGGCATCGCGGGTCGGGTGGCTGCCGCACCGTCGCCGGCCGCGCGCAGCCCGCAGCCGACCCGGGCGACCGAGCCACGATTCGGATCCGGATCCGGATCCGCCACGCCGAGCGCGCCCGCCGCCGCGCTCGTCCACCAGGCGGGTCAGCGCCACCGTGCCTGGGACTTCGGCGAGTTGCCGGAGATCATGGAACTGCGCAGCGGTCGCGAGACGGTGGTCGGCTATCCGGCGCTTGTCGATCGCGATGATGCCGTCGAGCTGCAGGTTTTCGACGCGCCAGAGGAAGCGGCCGCGACGCACCGCCGGGGGCTCTCGCGGCTGTTCGCGATCGCGCTGCGCGAGCCGCTTCGCTTCATCGAGCGAGGTCTCCCGGAGCTGCGCCAGCTGTCGATCGCCTACGCGCCCTTCGGTGGTGGCGACGACCTGCGCCGCGAGCTGCTTGGCGTGCTGATCGAGCGCGCCTGCCTCGGGTCACCCTGGCCCGCCGACTCCACGGCCTTCGCGGCGCGTCTGGCGGAGGCGCGACCGAGGCTCAGTCTGCTGGCGCAGGAGCTCGCGCGCGGCATCCAGGCGGTGCTCGTGGAGCATCAGGCGGTACTGCGGCGCATGCCGCAGGCCAGAGCGCATCCGGGAGCCTGCGCCGACATCACCCGGCAGCTCGAGGAACTGATGCCGGCCGGCTGGATCGGCACGACACCGGCTGCGCAGCTCGGCCATCTGCCGCGCTACCTGAAGGGGATCGGGCTGCGGATCGAGAAGCTGCGAGCCGATCCGGATCGTGATGCGCGGCTGCTCGCCGACGTCGCCGCGCTGCAGGCGCCCTGGCGGCGCGCGCTGGCGCAGCGCCGCGGTCAACCCGACCCGCGTCTCGAGGAGTTCCGGTGGCTGCTCGAGGAGCTGCGGGTTTCGCTCTTCGCGCAGGAACTGCGTACGCCGATGCCGGTGTCGATCAAGCGCCTGCAGAAGGCCTGGCAGGCGATCGTTGCCACCGGCTGACGACGGCCGCGTTGTCGCGATGGCCGCGGCGGGCGGCCGAGGCGCCGGGTTGGCCCGCGGCGGTGTGTCCTGGTGTCATCACGCCGTGCGCAGACCGAGCAGCCAGATCACGGTCGATACCGTGGCCAGTGCCACGAAGGTACCCGCGAGGATCGATGAACTGATTTCGTGAGCGGGCACCTGGTAGCGTTGTGCGATGATGAACGAGTTGCTGGCCGCCGGCAGGCTGGCTGCAAGCACGCCGACCGCGGCCATGCGGTGATCGACGTCCAGCACGCCGAAGAGCAGCAGCGCGGCGAGCGCGGGATGCACCAGCAGCTTGATGACCAGCAGCCCATGCACCGGCGGGCTGAATGCGATCCTGCGATCCCCCAGCGACGCGCCGATCGCGAAGAGCGCGCAGGGTCCGGCCGCGGCGCCGAGCAGACGGATGAAGTTGTCGGCCGCGTTGGGCATGGGCGGTCCCGCGAGGGCCCAGGCGAGGCCGGCGGCGATCGAGACCACCAGCGGGCTTCGCGCCAGCCCGAGGAACACCGTGGCCAGCACGCTCTGGCGTGGCCGGTCGGCGGCGCCGTTGCCCCGGCGGCGCTCGAGTTCGAGCAGCGCGATCGCCATCGTGATCACGAGAAAGATGTCCGACATCAGCACCATGATGATCGCCGGCACCAGATCGCGGCCGAGTTCGGCGACCAGGGGTACGCCGAGGTAGCCCACATTGCCGTGCGCGGCATTCAGGCCGAACGCGGTCGCCATCGAACGCTCGTGGCCGGCGCCCTCGGGATGCATCCTGCTGTCCGCGCGTCGCGGCATCGAGGCTGCCCGGGTGAACAGGAAGACCGCGACCGTGGCCAGCGCGTAACCGAGGCCGAAGCGCCAGTTGGTGAAGCTGGACACCGGCTGCGTTGCGATCACGCGAAACAGCATCGCCGGCAGCGCGAAGTAGAAGACGAACGCATTGAGGCCCTGAACGGCCTGCGCGGGCAGCAGGCCGCCTCGCTGGCCGAAGAAGCCGCAGAAGACGAGCGCAAAGACGGGGAGGGTGACTTCGAGGACGCGCAGCATGGCATCAACCAGCAGACCCGAGTCTAATAGAATGAGGGGGCTGGCCGCTTCCACTGGTCGGCGCAGCCCGCCAGTCCGGCCGCCCGGACCCCCTCCCGCAGGTCGTCTCGATGCCCGTCTCGCCGATTCGTCGTCTCGTTATCGCCAGTCCGCTGCTCACGGCCATCGCCCAGGCACAGGCTCAGGCGCAGGCGCCGTTGGCGATCGTGCTCAACAGCCGCGACGCCAGCGTTTCGCTCATCGACCAGAAGAGCTACATCGAGGTCGGGCGCGTCGAGGTCGGCAAGGAACCCCACCACCTGTATCCGAAGCCGGACGGCCGTACCCTGATCGTCGCCAACGCGATGAGCAACGATCTGCACTTCCTGGACCCGGCCACCGGACGCCTGCAGCAGCGCGTGCGCAACATCGACGATCCCTACCAGATCGGGTTTTCGCCGGACAACCGCTGGTTCGTCTCGGTCTGCCTGCGTCTCGACAGGGTCGACCTGTACCGCTACGAAGGGGGCTCGCTCGTGCCCGGCCGCCGAGTACCACTGGGCAAGGCACCCAGCCATGTCTGGTTCTCCGCCGACAGCCGATATGCCTTCGTGACCCTGCAGGAGAGCGACGAGGTCGCTGCGATCGACCTGCAGACGCAGGATGTCGCCTGGCGGATGAAGGTCGGCCGGCAGCCGGCCGGCATCATCGTGACGCCCGACGACCGTCATCTGATGGTCGGGATCATGGGCGAAGACCATGTCGATGTCATCGACTGGCGAGCGCGGCGCAGCATCGCCCGGATCCGCACCGGCAAGGGAGCCCACAACTTCCGGGGCGCCGGCGATGGCCGCTTCGTCTACGTGTCCAACCGGGTCGCCAACTCGGTTTCCCGGATCGACATGAGCAGCCTGCAGGTCGTGCAGACCATCCCTGTGGCGGGAGGCCCGGACTGCATGGAGGTGACCGACGATCGAAGGCTGATGTGGGTCACTTCGCGCTTCGCACGCCAGGTGGCGGTCGTCGATCTCGAGGCGGGACGGGTCGCGCGCACCATTGCCGTCGGTCGCTCGCCGCACGGCGTCTTCCTGCTCAATCGCGCCGCGCTCCTCTGATGCGCACGCTGGCTCTCGTCGCGCTGCTGCTCGCTGCCGGGCAGGCCTCGGCGAGCGCCTGCCGGGGAACGGTCTACCTCACGCTGGACACCGGCAATATGAGTCAGGCGAACCTGATCGCCGACATTCTGGCGCGTCACCAGGTGAAGGCGACCTTCTTCCTGGCCAACGAGCGCACGCCTCGTGGCGATCACGCACTCGACGAGGCATGGGCGCCCTTCTGGCGTGCCCGGGTCGCGGAGGGACATGCCTTCGGTTCGCACACCTTCGATCATGTCTACCTTCGCGCGGCGCCGCCTGCGGCCGACGGCGCGGTGGCCGTGGCGCGTCCGCAGTTCGGCGAGCGGGCCGGCCGCGATAGCCGCTGGAACGCGCAGGCCCTGTGCGCTGAACTGCGGCGGGTCGAGAGCCGGCTGCGCGAGCTCACCGGACAGGGGCTCGATCCGTTCTGGCGCGCGCCCGGCGGTCGCGCGCCGGCGGCTGCGATGAGCGCGGCCCGCGACTGCGGCTTCGCCCATGCCCACTGGGCAGCCGCCGGCTTCCTCGGCGACGAGCTTCCGTCGGAGACGCATCCCAACGAGAGCCTGCTGCGGCAGTCGCTCGCCGCGATCCGGCCCGGCGACATCCTGATGGCCCATCTTGGCATCTGGTCGCGTCGAACGCCCTATGCGCCGATGCTTGATCCCCTGATCGCCGGACTCAAGGAGCGTGGCCTGTGCTTTGCCACGCTGCGAGAGCATCCGCAGTTCGTCCGCCGCTGAAAGCCGCTTTCGCACGCCATGCCTGATCTCTCCCTGTTCGACCGGCTGCTCGATGCCGCTTCCGCTTCCTTCGCGAGCCTGCAGGGAGCGATCTTCGAGCACCTGGTGCAGCCAGTGCTCTTCGCGCTCGGGCTGATGCACTTCGCGGAGCCCGCCTTCGATGCCGTCGAGTGGTTTCAGATCGGCCTGATCGAGGTGGTGCTGCTCGTGCTGGTGGTCGGTTCGCTCGAGCGTCGATGGCCGGCCGAGCCGCTGGTCGACCGCCGCGCGGTGCGAACCGATGCGCTGTACACGCTGCTGCACCGGCTGGGTGCCGTGCCGCTGCTGGCTTTCGCGCTGTTCACGCCGGTGGTCGATGCGATCGAAGGACAGCTGCGGCTGGTCGGGCTGTCGCGGCCCAACCTCGATCAGCTCTGGCCCGGCGTGACCGACGTCGCATGGGCGAGCTTCCTGATCTATCTCGTGATCCTCGATCTGCTCGACTACGGCATGCATCGCGCACAGCATGCGTGGCGGTGGTGGTGGGCGCTGCACGCGCTGCACCACAGCCAGCGTCAGATGACCTTCCTGACGGACAACCGGAATCATCTTCTCGACGACCTGCTGCGCGATGCGGTGCTGGCTGCCGCTGCCCTCGCGATCGGCGTGGCGCCGGCCCAGTTCGTCGCGCTGGTGGTGGCATCGCGCGCGCTGCAGAGCCTGCAGCATGCCAACCTGCGCTGGCGCTGGGGCGGTTTCCTCGAGCGACTGCTGGTGAGCCCGAGCTTCCACCGCCGGCATCACGCGATCGGCTTCGGGCACGAAGGTCCGGCCGGTGGCTGCAATTTCGCGGTGCTGTTCCCGGTCTGGGATCTGATCTTCCGGACGGCCGACTGGCGGCCCGGCTTCGTGCCGACCGGCATTGCCGACCAGCTCGATGGACGCGATTACGGGCAGGGCTTCTGGAGGCAGCAGTGGCTCGGGTTGCGGCGACTCGCCCGTGCGCTGCCCCCGGGCGGCGGCGCGATCGTGCAGCCCGCGGGCTCGGTGGAGCAGCGGCCGTGACCCTGGTGTTCGCCTCTTTCGGACGGGCGCTGCGCAGCCAGTTGCATCCGCGGATGATCGGGCTGCTGGTGCTGCCCTTCGTCGCCACGCTGGTTTTCTGGATCGTGGCCGCCGTATGGTTCTTCGATCCGCTGCATGCGTGGGTGCGCAGCCTGCTGTTCGGTCCCGGCAGCCTGCCCTGGCTGGCTGGCTGGACGGGCTACGTGGGCTTGCAGCGGGCCGGGGCTCTCGCGACCGCGCTGCTGGCCGTGCTGCTGCTTGCGCCGCTGATGTTCGTGGTGTCGGTCGTGCTGGTGTCGATCGCGGCCACGCCGGTCGTCACCCGGCATCTGGCGCGCGGCGCCTATTCGGATGTCGCCATGGCCGGTCGATGGTCGCTGCTTGGCGGGATCGCGACAGCGACTGCCGCGCTGGCGGTCTTCGCGGTGGGCTATCTGCTCACGCTGCCGTTGTGGCTCGTGCCGGTCGCGGGCTTTCTGGTGCCCTGGTTCTGGTGGAGCTGGCTTGCGGCGCGAATCCTGCGAGTCGACAGCCTGGCCGAGCACGCGACCCCTGCCGAGCGCGATACGCTGATCGCGCGGCATCGCTTCGGCTATCTCGTACTGGCCATGCTGGTGACGCTGCTGAATTACCTGCCGCCCTTTTTCCTGGTGACGCCGGTGCTGTCGGCTCTCGCCTTCGGCCATTTCTCGCTCGCGGCCCTGCGCGAGTTGCGCGCCGAGGCGTCGGCGGTCGAGCCCGCGCAGCTCGCGCCCGGAGTCGTCGTCGAGAGCCCGCCCCGACTCGGAGGATCCGCGTGAATATCGGACTGATCATCGTCGGCGATGAAATCCTTTCCGGCAAGCGCCAGGACAAGCACTTCGCCCGTGTGCTCGAGATCCTGCGGGCGCGCGGGCTGCAGCTGGCCTGGGCGCGTTATGTGGGCGACGACCGACCGCGACTGGTTGCGACGCTGCGCGAGAGCTTCGCGGGCGACGATCTCGTCTTCTGCTGCGGCGGCATCGGCGCCACCCCCGACGATCACACCCGGCAGGCTGCTGGCGAGGCGCTCGGACTCCCGCTGGCGCTGCACCCCGAAGCGCAGGCGCTGATCACCGAGCGCACTGCCGAGATGGCGCGCGAGGGCAAGGGCACGGCCGACATGAACACGCCCGAAAATCGCCAGCGGTTGAAAATGGGCGAATTTCCCGAGGGCGCCGAGATCATCCCGAATCCCTACAACCGGATCCCGGGCTTTGCCATCTGTCGCCATTTCTTCGTGCCAGGCTTTCCGGTGATGGCATGGCCGATGATCGAGGCGGTGCTCGATACGCGCTTCGCACAGCTGCATCACAGGGAACAGCGCGCCGAGCGGTCGCTGCTGCTTTTCGACACGCCGGAAGCCACGGCCACGCCGCTGATGGAGGCGATCGAAGGTCGCTTTCCCGGGGTCAAGGTCTTTTCGCTGCCGTCGGTCGGCGATGCCCGTCGTGCCCGCCACATCGAGCTCGGCGTCAAGGGGCCCGCCTATCAGGTTGCCGCCGCATGGCCCGAGCTGGAGGCCGGCGCACGGCGACTCGGACCGGTCGAAGCGGTCTGATCAGAAGGCTCGCCAGCCTGGCGGGTTCGCCGGTGCCGGTGCAGCCGCCGGTCGCCCTTTCGCACTCGCATTCGCACTCAAACGCAAGGTGATGTCATCATGAACATGCCGATCGATCAGGGACTGCGTCAGGTCACACTCGACGACAAGTACGACGCCACCGAGGGCCGCGTCTATCTCACGGGTACGCAGGCGCTGGTCCGGTTGCCGCTGATGCAGCGCCAGCGCGATCTCGCGGCCGGGCTCAATACCGCCGGTTACATAAGCGGCTATCGCGGATCCCCGGTCGGTGGGTACGATCAGGCGCTGTGGCGCGCGCGTCGGCAACTTGACGCGCACCACGTGAAGTTCGTGCCCGGTCTCAACGAGGATCTGGCCGCCACCGCGATCTGGGGGACGCAGCAGGTCGGGTGTTTCCCCGGTGCCCGCTACGACGGGGTGTTCTCGATCTGGTACGGCAAGGGGCCGGGGGTCGATCGCAGCGGCGATGCGCTGCGTCACGCCAACCAGGCCGGAACGTCGCAGCACGGGGGCGTGCTTGCGATCGCCGGTGACGACCACGGAGCGAAGTCCTCGACGATGGCGGCGCAGACCGACTTCATCTTCCAGGCGGTCGGAATGCCGGTGCTTGCGCCCGCAACCGTCCAGGACTACATCGATCTCGGTCTGCACGGGTTCGCGATGTCGCGCTTCTCGGGGCTGTGGGTCGCGATGAAAGCCGTCACCGACACGATCGAGACCGCAGCGATCGTCGATGTCGATCCGCAGCGGGTCCGGCCCGTGCTGCCCGCGCTCGGCGAGCCTGCGCCGGGTGGCCTGAACCTGCGCATCCCTGACGACACCTTCCTGAAGCTCGAAGAGCGCCTGATGCGCCACAAGCTGCCGGCGGCGATCGCCTATGCGCGGGCCAACCGTCTGGATGCGCACGTGCTCGGTCGTGCCGACATCGGCGAGGGCGGCGCGCCCTGCCGTCTCGCCATCGTCAGCAGTGGCAAGGCCTGGCTCGACGTGATGCAGGCGCTCGCCGATCTCGGCATCGACGACGCCTGCGCGCAGCGCATCGGCCTCAAGGTGTTCAAGGTGGCGATGCCGTGGCCGCTGGAGCCATCGGCGGTGGCAGCCTTCTGCGAAGGCGCGACCGAGGTGCTGGTGATCGAGGAAAAGCGTTCGCTGATCGAGGCGCAGCTGAAGGAGCATCTGTACGCGCTCGCGGTGCGGCCCAGGATCGTCGGCAAACGCGACGAGCAGGGCCGACCCTGCGTGCCCGAATATGGCGAACTGTCTCCTGCGTTCTGTGCGCGTCTGATCGCGGCGAGGCTCGCGACGCTGGCCTCGGAAGCCCCGCATGACGAGGCCCGGGGGGTGCTGGACGATGCCACGCGCGCGAGGCTTGCTGCCCGGGTCGCGCTGCTCGATGCGCGCGATCGCAGCGCAAGCCTGCAGGTGGTCGCGCTCGAGCGTATCCCGTACTTCTGCTCGGGGTGTCCGCACAATACCTCGACGCGCGTGCCCGAGGGCTCGCGGGCGCTGGCGGGGATCGGCTGCCACTACATGGCGCAGTGGATGGACCGTTCCACCAGCACCTTCACGCAGATGGGCGGCGAGGGCATGACCTGGGTAGGGCAGGCACCGTTCACCGACACGGCGCATGTCTTCCAGAATCTCGGCGACGGCACCTACAACCATTCGGGGTCGCTCGCGATCCGGCATGCGGTCGCCAGCGGCGTTCGGATGACCTACAAGATCCTGTTCAACGACGCGGTCGCGATGACAGGCGGGCAGACGCACGACGGGCGCCTCACGCCGGCCGGCGTCGTCCGGCAGGTCAAGGCCGAGGGCGTGCGTCGCGTGGTCGTCGTGACCGACGAGCCGCAGAAGTACCCGGCGGGTTACTTCGATGCCGATGTCGCCGTGCGCCATCGAAGCGATCTCGACGCGGTGCAGCGCGAGCTGCGCGATGAGGAGGGCGTGACGGTGCTGGTCTACGACCAGACCTGCGCCGCCGAGAAGCGCCGCCGCCGCAAGCGCGGCGCCTTCCCCGATCCGGATCGCCGCGCCTTCATCAACGAGGCCGTCTGCGAGGGCTGTGGCGACTGCGGACTGAAGTCCAACTGCGTTTCGATCGAGCCGGTCGAGACCGAGTTCGGCCGCAAGCGTGCGATCAATCAGTCGGCCTGCAACAAGGATTTCTCCTGCGTCAACGGTTTCTGCCCGAGCTTCGTCAGCGTGGAAGGGGGCAAGCCCCGGCGGGGGCGTGGGGCGGTCTCCGTGGACGACAGCATCGCGATCGGTCTTCCTGAGGTCGCATTGCCGCCGATCGCCGACACCTGGTCGCTGCTGGTCACCGGGATTGGCGGCACCGGTGTGGTCACCATCGGACAGGTGCTCGGCATGGCCGCTCACCTGGAGGGGCGTGGCGTCACGGTTCTCGACATGGCGGGGCTCGCGCAGAAGAACGGCGCGGTCATGAGCTTTGTGCGCTTCGGCCGCGAGCCGGGCGTCCTTCACGCGCCGCGCATCGGCATCGCTTCGGCAGACGCGGTGATCGGGTGCGATATCGTCGTGACGGCGGGCAGGGACGCGCTGCAGCGGATGGCGCCCGGGCACACGCGCGTGGTTGCCAATGTCGCCGTGACCCCGACTGCGGACTTCACCCGCAATGCCGACTGGCGTTTTCCCCGCGGCAGCATGGAGGGCGCGGTGCAGCAGGCGGCCGGCGCCGATCGCGTCGCGTTCGTTGACGCCACCGGGCTGGCCACCAGCCTCTTCGGCGACGCGATCGCGGCCAACATGTTCCTGCTCGGCTTTGCCTGGCAGAAGGGGCTGGTGCCGGTGTCGGCGCGGGCGATCGACCGGGCCATCGAGCTCAACGAGGTGGCGATCGACATGAACCGGCGCGCGTTCCTGTGGGGGCGGCGTGCCGCGATCGATCCTGAACGGGTCGCCCAGCAGGCCGCGCAGCCTCAGGCGCAACCGGTTTCGCGACGCCTTTCGGCGACGCTGGACGAACTGGTGGCGCGGCGCGTCGATCACCTCACCGATTACCAGAACGAGGCCTGGGCGCGCCGTTATCTTCGCCTGGTCGAAGCGGTCCGTGATGCCGAGCGCGCGCTCGGCCCCGCGAAGCCCGATCCGATGCCGGCTGGCGCGTCGGAGGCGGGTGCCGCCGTCGACGAGGGGCACTGGCCGCTGACCGAGGCGGTGGCCCGTTATGCCTTCAAGCTGATGGCCTACAAGGATGAGTACGAGGTCGCCCGGCTCTACACGAACGGTGGGTTCGCCGAGCGCCTGGCCGAGCAGTTCGAGGGCGACTACCGGCTGCGCTTCCACCTCGCGCCGCCGCTGCTGGCGCGCCGCAATCGCGCGGGCGAACTGGTGAAGTCCGAGTATGGTCCTTGGGTGATGACAGCGTTCCGCTTGCTCGCGCGGATGCGCCGTTTGCGTGGGACCTGGCTAGACCCCTTCGGCCGAACCGAGGAGCGACGGTGGGAGCGCAGACTGATCGACGAGTACGAGTCGACCATCCTGAGTCTGCTGCCTCGACTCGACCCGACCCGACGTGCACTCGCGGTGGCGATTGCGTCGGTACCGGAACACATCCGGGGCTTCGGTCACGTGAAGGCCCGTCATGGCGAGACCGCGTCGAGGCAGCGGGAAGCGCTGCTCGCCCAATGGCATCGGGAGGCCTCCCAAGGCGATGACCTTCCGATGCAGGCGGTCGCGCTCAGCCGGACGAGCTGAACGCGCAAACCCCGGCGCGTTGCCGGGGTTCCTGCCGAAACTCAGGCCGCCTTGCGGGGCGTCGCAGGGCGAGCCGCCTTGGCGGCAGCCACGAGGTTGGCTTCGGCGGTTTCCACCGCCTGCCGGGTCACCTTGTTGACCTGGTCGTAGGCGTTGCCGGCGGCCGACACGGCCGACTTCAGCAGCGTGACCATGCCTTCGCTGCCAGCGGGCGCGGTCTTCGCCATCGCATCGATCGACGCGCTGAGCTGCTTGTTGCTCTCGGCGAACTGCTTTTCGACGACGCGGGCAATCTCGGTTCCGGTGCCCGAGGCGATGTCGTAGACATGCTTGGCATAGGCCGCCATCTTGTCGGCGACCGGCTGGGCCGCCGCCATGGACCAGTCGCCGAGGGCACGCGGGTCGCGAGCCGTCATCAGCGAGCGCATCTGCTCGGCGCTTTCTTCCATGCTCGACTTGATCGCCTGCATGTTGAGCTCGGCGAGCTTCTCGAATCCTTCGAGCGACTTCAGCGCGACGGACTGGAAAGTCTCGAAGGACATCTTCTGGACTTGGGCGAAGGGCTCAGGGGTCGTGAACATGGCGTGCCTCATTGCGTTTCTGGGGTTTGGTTTGCCGGGACCGAGTGCGGATGGTGCGTTGCACAAGAGGAAATGGTATCGAAGAATGAAATGCAAGCCAAGCTGGCAGCCGGTGAAACATCGATTTTCTTGAGTGTTCTGGGATCGAGCTACCGAAACAGGCCCGATGGAGGCGCTTTTCAGGCTGATCCGGCGGATCGATATTGCATTCGTGAATGATCCCGCTGCGGCTCGCCTTGAGCTCACCGCCGGCGTTGTCCGCTTGTCGGCAGGTACTCGTCGCGATGCAGCATTCCGGTGGCGTCGCGACGGCGGCGCTTGTCCTGGTCTCATCGTGGCCCAGGAAACCCGGTGCGCATCGGGGTCGCCCTCAGGGCCCGAATGTCGAGAACCGGTCTTAAAAGCCTGCTCTAACTGCTTCTGTGAGCAACGGTTTTTGCTAGACTGCGCTCGGGATCGGATGGGTCTCGCCGCAGCCGCCTGCGGCGGCCATGCCCTGCCGGATTCCGTCTCCCGCGTGCATGCTTCCCGGAGCCCTCACCCGTGCCGATTCCCCGACTGCCAAGCTGCCACGGGCTCCTCGCAGCCCCCTGCCTCGCTCCCCGTCTGACAACTCTGCTGACCGCGCTTGTGCTGGCGGTGACGACGGCCCCGGTGGCTGCCGAGAGCGGCGCAGCGCCGAAGCGGGCTGTCGAGGGCAAGGCCGCGGCGCGCAAGGCTGCGGCCGGCCCACAGGAGGCGCGAAAGCCCCGCGCCGCCGGGCAGACAGCGAAGGCGGTGCGTTCGGCGGCGAATCCCGATCGAGCGCCTCGGGCCGTGTCCGCGACCCGCAGGGCAGCGGTCGGCGCTGCGCCGGCCGCGCGGCGCGTCTCGGCGGTCGCGACATCGGCGCCCGCGCGCCTGTCGGTCGGGCAGGCCATCGGCTTGCACAACGTCGACGATCCTCTCGACCTCCACTCGTCGGTCGCGCTGCTCGCCGATCAGGCCACCGGCGAGGTGCTGTTCGCCAAGAACGCAGACGCGGTCCTTCCCATCGCCTCGATCACCAAGGTCATGACCTCGATGGTGGTCCTCGATAGCGGCCTGCCGCTCGACGAGGTGCTCGAGATCAGCAGCGACGACATCGACACCGAGAAGGGGTCGCGCTCTCGCCTGCGCCCCGGTACGCGGCTCACCCGGGGCGAATTGCTGCATCTCGCGCTGATGGCCTCGGAGAACCGCGCCGCCCATGCCCTCGGACGCCACCATCCCGGGGGGCTGGAGGCCTTCGTGATGGCGATGAATGCCAAGGCCCGCCAGATCGGCATGCTGGCCAGCCGCTTCAACGACCCGACCGGCCTGTCCGGTCGCAACGTCGCCAGCGCCAGGGATCTCGCCCGGATGATGCAGGCGGCCTACGACTACCCGCTGGTGCGCCAGTACTCGGTCTCGCCCGAGCTTCAGGTGGCGGCGAGCGGCGATCGGCCCCTGCTGTTTCGCAACACCAACCGGCTGATCGACCAGCCGACGTGGTCGATCGGCTTGCAGAAGACTGGGTACATTTCCGAGGCCGGCCGCTGCCTGATCATGCAGGTGGCGCTGTCGTCGCGGTCGGTGCTGATGGTGCTCCTCGACTCCTCGGGGCGGCACTCGCGTTACGGCGATGCCCAGCGGCTTCGCGACTGGCTGGAGTCGGGCGCCGGCACCGCGCGGGGACCGGGCAGGCTGCACAGCGAGCAGCCGGTGTCGGTACGCTACGCGTCGGCAGGTTCGTAGCCAAGCGCCTCCGAGATCTGTGCCGCGGTCCGGCACAGCAGATCGATCCAGTCATCCTGCACGAAGTCTGCGGGCGCCGAGATCGACAGCCCGGCCACCATCTTGCCGGAGTCGTCGCGGATGCCTGCAGCCAGGCAGCGCACGCCGAGTTCGAGTTCTTCGTTGTCGCGCGCATAGCCGCGCGCCCGCACGAGCGCGAGCTCTCGCTCGAGGCGGCTGATGTCGGTGATGCTGTTGCGGGTGTGGCCTGCAAGCCCGGTGCGGGTCGCATAGGCCCGCACCAGCCGCTGCTCGTCGACCGCGAGGAACAGCTTGCCCACCGAGGTCAGATGCAGCGGTGCGCGACCGCCGACCGCGCGCACCACCTGCATGCCGGAACGTTCGGACACCGCGCGTTCGATGTAGACGATCTCGTCGCCCTGCCGGATCGACAGGTTGACCGGTTGCGCGGTCGCCCGGTGAAGCTCGCGCATCGGTCCGAGCGCGGCATCGCGCACATTGAGCCGGGCCTTCACCAGGTTGCCGAGTTCGAGCAGGCGCATGCCGAGCTGGTAGGCGCCCGGTTCTGCGCGATCGACGAAGCGCGCGGTGACCAGATCGTTCAGGATCCGGTGCGCCGTGGACGGGTGCAGTCCGGTTCGCAGCGAGAGTTCCTTCAGGCTGACGGCGTCGGGCTGCGCGGCCAGCGCATCGAGCAGGGCGACAAGCCGCTCGATGACCTGGATCGCGGTCTTCGGGCTCTCGGCTTCCGGGTTTCGGGGACGCGACATCGGGCGGCGCAGCGGACGGATCGCCTCAGGGTCGGCGTGCGCCGCGATCCGAGGTCTC
>JBIIHU010000036.1:0-19007 GCA_044235405.1 Burkholderiaceae bacterium | reverse complement strand
CCGCACGCCGGTGCACTTCCTCGACGGCTACGCCACGGTGGCCGCGGCGCGATTCGCGGATGACGGCGTCACGCTGAACGTGCGCCATGTCGACCTGCCGCTCGCCCGTCGCGAACAGGCCGCCGGCCGGCTGCTTGGGCGCCGGCCCTTCACCAACCGCCCCGGCGGGCGCCTGGCCAATCTCGGTCGCATGCAGCTCGCGACCGGCGCCGCCCATGAGGTCTACGCCTGGGCCGGTTCGGTGGTGGCCGCCGATGTCGACGGCCACTACCTGCTCGATGCCCGCACGCTCGAGACGATCGGGCCGGCGCCCATCAACGCACTCGGCGGCGGCCTCGCGCAGCTCTCGCCGATGCCGCGCCTCGACCCCGACTCCGGCAACCTGATCGCCTACGTGATGAAGCCGGGCGTGCTCGGCAACGATACCGTCACCTTCGTCGAGTTCGATGACCAGTGGCGCGAGCGCGCCCGCGTGCACCGGTCGCTCGGGGTCAAGGGCGCGCTGCTGCATGACCTGGTGGCCACCGAGCACCACTATCTGGTGGTGCAGTTCGGCCTGCTCTCGGTGCCGCGCGCGGCCGCCGGCGGCGTGGTGGTGCTCGATGCGGTCGGCCTGCCGCCGGGCTCGGCGCGCGTGCTCGTCGTGCCGCGTCGCGGCGACGGCCCGATCCGCGAGATGCCGCTGCCCGACGGATTCCAGGGCTTCCACCTCGTCAACGCCTGGGAGCAGGACGGCCGCCTGGTGGCCGACACCACGGTCTATCAGGGGCAGCTCGACTTCGATCCGCTGAACCCCCCGGGGCTGGGGCGCGGCGGCCCGATGCCCGGCGCGACGAAGGACCCGGGCGGGCCCTGGCTGTGCCGCCATGTGCTCGACCTGGCCAGCGGCGCGCACCAGGTCACGGTGCACCGGCAGGCCGCGGGCGAGGCGCCCTGCGTGCGCGAGGATCTCACCGGTCGGCGCACCCGCTACGCCTGGGTGTCGGCGCCCGGCACGCCCGGCGACGAGCCGGTCCGCAACGCCTACTACTGGTACCACGGCGTGGCCAAGCTGGATGCCGAGACCGGCACCACCGCCAGCCTGTGGGATGCCGGTCCCCGGGTCTACGTGACCGCGCCGCAGTTCGTCGCCCGCGGGGCGGCCGAGGACGACGGCTGGCTGCTCGGCTGGACCCATGATGCTGCCGGCGACCGCGGCGAGCTCGTGGTGCTCGATGCGGCCGATCCGGCCGCCGGGCCGCTCGCGCGCCTGAGCCTGCCCGCGTCGCTGCCGCCGGCCAGTCACGTGGGCTGGATCGCCGGCTCAGCGTTCGCTCGACCCGGATCGGTCTTTCCACCGTCTTCACGTCCTTTACGCCCGAGGTCTTTCCATGAGTCGCAGCGTTCACGTCGCCGGCGTCGGCATGATCCCCTTCACCAAGCCGGGCGCGAGCGCGCCCTATCCCGAGATGGGCGCCCAGGCCACCCGGCTGGCCCTGGCCGACGCCGGCCTGGGCTACGCCGACATCGAGCAGGCCTACGTGGGCTACGTCTACGGCGACTCCACCTGCGGCCAGCGCGCGCTCTACGAAGTCGGCATGACGGCCATCCCGGTCTTCAACGTCAACAACAACTGCTCGACCGGCTCGAGCGCGCTGTTCCTCGCGCGCCAGGCCGTCCAGAGCGGGGCGGTCGAGTGCGCGCTCGCGCTGGGCTTCGAGCAGATGCGCCCCGGGGCGCTGGGTACCTGCTTCGATGACCGCGCGAGTCCCTTCGCTCGCTTCGACGAGGAAACCGAGTCGCTGGTCGGTCACGCCGAGATCCCGCTGGCGCTGCGCTACTTCGGCGGCGCCGGGCTCGCGCACATGCAGCAGTACGGCACGCCCCTGGAGACCTTCGCGAAGATCCGCGCCAAGGCGAGCCGCCACGCCGCGAACAACCCGTTGTCGGTGTTCCGCAACGTGGTCACGACCGAGGAGGTGATGGCCGCGCCGATGCTGTGGCCGGGCGTCATGACCCGGCTGATGGCCTGCCCGCCGACCTGCGGCGCGGCGGCGGCCATCGTGTGCTCCGAGTCCTTCGCGCAGCGGCACGGGCTCGATCGCAGCGTGCGCATCCGCGCGCAGGCGATGACCACCGATTCGCCGGCCACCTTCGAGGCGCACGACATGCGCGAGGTGGTGGGCTACAGCATGGCGAAGGCTGCCGCGCGGCGCGTCTACGAGGCCGCGGGCGTCGGTCCGGAGGACCTCGACGTGGTGGAACTGCACGACTGCTTCGCGCAGAACGAGCTCCTCACCTACGAGGCGCTGGCCCTGTGCCCCGAGGGCGGCGCGCAGCGTTTCGTCGACGATGGCGACAACACCTATGGCGGGAAGATCGTCACCAACCCCTCGGGCGGCCTGCTGAGCAAGGGCCATCCGCTGGGCGCCACCGGCCTGGCGCAGTGCACCGAGCTCGTGCAGCAGCTGCGCGGCAACGCCGGCGCGCGTCAGGTGCCCGGCGCGCGGCTGGCGCTGCAGCACAACCTCGGGCTGGGCGGCGCCTGCGTGGTCACGCTCTACGAGCGCGCGCAGGCCTGAGGCGCGCGCCCGCGCGCGGTGTTCGGCCCGTGCGCCTCGGGCGGCGCCCGAAGCGTCGAAGCCTGGCGGCGGTCGCCGTGCCGCGCCTCAGTCGCCCTGGCCGCGCTGCGCCGCCTGACGGGCGCGGATCTCGCGCACGCTGCCCAGCACCGCCGGGCTCAGGCGTCCGCCGCCATCCACCGGGATCTCGGCGCCGTTGACGAAGGCCGCATCCTCCGAGCACAGGAAGGCCACCATCGCGGCGATCTCCTCGGGCCGACCGGTGCGCCGCGCCGGCGTGAGGGCGACCGCGTCGGCGAGCACCTCGGCCGGCATGCCGAGCACCGCCGGCGTGCCGATCAGGCCCGGCAATACCGCGTTGCAGGTGATGCCGTGGCGGGCGTGCTCGAGCGCGACATTGCGTGTCAGGCCCAGCAGCCCCGACTTGCTCGCCGAGTAGCCCGCCTGGCGGTAGAGGCCACCGAGCGCCGCGCCCGACGAGATGTTGACGATGCGGCCCCAGCCGCGCGCCACCATGCCCGGCAGCACCGCCTGCGTGGTGTGGAAGGGCCCGGTGAGGTTGACCGCGAGCTCGCGGCTCCAGCCCTCGGCGTCCATCCTGGCGACCGGCGCGATGTGGCCGGTCAGCCCCGCGTTGTTGACCAGGCCGTCGATCGGGCCGAGCGCCTCCTCGAGCGCCGCGACCGCCGCGCGCACCGAGCCTGCGTCGGCGACGTCGCCCGCCGCGATGGCGCAGCGCGCGCCGTCGGCCCGCAGCCCCGCTGCCATCGCCTCGAGCGCGGCCTGCGCCACCGGCAGGTCCATCAGCGCCACCGCGGCGCCCTCGGCGGCCAGGCGCCGCGCGATCGCGCTGCCGATGCCGCCGGCCGCGCCTGTCACCAGAACCACGCGGCCCGCAAGCCGCGTCGCGCCCGCGGCGCTCATGCCCGCCTGCCGCCGGTCTTCAGCAGGCGGCGGCCGAGCTGCGACAGGTGGACCTGGTCGGGGCCGTCGCCGATGCGGATGAAGCGCGCGTACACATAGGCCTGCGGCAGGAAGGTGTCCTGCGAGACGCCGGCCGCGCCGTGCAGCTGGATCGCGCGGTCGATGACCCGCGCGGCCATGCTCGGCACGACGATCTTGGCCGCGCCGATCAGGTCGAGCGCCGCCTTGTTGCCCTCCCGGTCCATCTTGTCGGCGGCGCGCAGCGTCAGCAGCCGCGCCTGCTCGATCTCGCAGAAGGAGTGGGCGATGTCCTCGCGCACCGAGCCGTGCTCACCGAGTGTCATGCCGAAGGCCACGCGGTTGTTGGCGCGCTCGATCATCATCTCGAGCGCGCGCTGCGCGCACCCGATGAGGCGCATGCAGTGGTGGATGCGCCCGGGGCCCAGGCGCCCCTGCGCGATCTCGAAGCCGCGGCCCTCGCCCAGGATCATGTTCGCGGCCGGCACCCGCACGTTCTCGTAGACCACCTCGGGATGGCCACCGGGGCCGTCGTCGTAGCCGAAGGCGTGCATGTCGCGCACGATGCGCACGCCGGGCGTGTCGCGCGGCACGAGGATCATCGACTGCTGGCGGTGCTTCTCCGGATGATCGGGCGCGGTCTTGCCCATCACGATCAGGATGCGGCAGTCCTCGTTCATCGCGCCCGAGGTGTACCACTTGCGGCCGTTGATCACGTACTGGTCACCGTCGCGCACGATGCTGCAGCGGATGTTGGTGGCGTCGCTGCTGGCCACCTCGGGCTCGGTCATCGAGAAGCCCGAGCGGATCTCGCCGGCGAGCAGCGGCTCGAGCCACTGCGCCTTCTGCTCGGCGTTGCCGAACTGGGCGAGCAGTTCCATGTTGCCCACATCGGGGGCCGAGCAGTTGAAGACCTCCGGCGCCCACAGCACCCGGCCCATGATCTCCTTGATCGGCGCGTACTCGAGGTTGGTGAGGCCGGGGCCGTGCTCGCCGGTCAGGAACAGGTTCCACAGGCCCTCGGCGCGCGCCTTGCGCTTGAGCTCCTGCATGATCGGCGGGGTGCGGTAGCGGGTATCGGCCTTGACCTGCGCGGTGTATTCCTTCTCGACCGGCATCACGTGCCGATCCATGAAGTCGCGGACGCGGTGCTGCAGCTCGATCGATCGGGCGCTGTGCTCGAATTCCATGGCGAGGGGCTCCTGGCAAAGTGCGCCGGGCAGGGCCGCGGCGGATGCGGGCAGTGTGCCTTGGTTGTCCAGCGGGGCGTGTCGGCGCGGGTGCGGATTCGGTCCGTGCGCGCCTATCTGGCGGACGCGCCGGGGCAGGGTCAGGCCTGCCAGGGATCCAGCACGCTCAGCTCCGGGTGTGCGAAGTCTTTCAGGTTGCGGGCCACCAGGGTGAGGCCGTGGGTGAGCGCCGTGGCTGCAAGCAGGCTGTCGATGGCCGGCAGGCGGCGGCGCAAGCGCCGAACAGCCGCCTGCCTCAGCCGCGCTGCGCCGCCAGCACTTCCACCCGCACGCATTCGGTGAGCTCAGCCTTGAGCGCCGCGAAGGCCGGGGTGGTCTTGACCGAGTAGTGCCGGGGATGGGCGAGCTCCACCGGGCGGTCGAGCTTGATGCGCCCCGGCCGGGCGCTCATCACCACCACGCGGCCGGCCATGAACACCGCCTCGTCGATGTCGTGGGTCACGAAGAGCACGGTCTTGCGCTCGGCCTCCCAGATGCCCAGCAGCAGTTCCTGCATCAGTTCGCGGGTCTGGTGGTCGAGCGCGCCGAAAGGCTCGTCCATCAGCAGGATGCGCGGGTTGTTGGCCAGCGCCCGCGCGATGGCGGTGCGCTGCTGCATGCCGCCCGAGAGCTGCTTCGGGTAGTGGTGCTCGAAGCCGTTCAGGCCCACCCGCGCGATGAAGCCCTGCGCGATCTCGCGCTGCTGCGCGCGCGGCAGCCCGCGCTCGCGCAGGCCGAAACAGACGTTGTCGAGCACATCGAGCCACGGGAACAGCGTGTAGCTCTGGAAGACCATGCCGCGGTCGGCGCCCGGCGCGGTGATGCGCGCGCCGTCGAGCAGCACCTCGCCGGCGGTGGGGTGGTCGAGGCCCGCGACGATGCGCAGCAGGGTGCTCTTGCCGCAGCCGCTGGGGCCGAGGATGGTGACGAAGTCGTTCTCGGCGACGGTGAGGCTGGTGGCCTGCAGGGCGAGCGTGCCGCCACCTGCGCCCGCGAAGCGCCGCTCGAGGGCTCGAATCTCGAGGATGGCGCTCATCGGCCCAGCGCCGCCCACGGGAACAGCCGGCGGTTGGCGGCCTTGAAGAGCAGGTCGCTCACCAGCCCGATCAGGCCGATGACGATGATGCCGAAGATGATCTGGTCGGTGGCGAGCAGCGCCTGGCTGTCGGTGATCATGTGGCCGATGCCGCTGGAGGCGCCGATCAGCTCGGCCACGATCACGTAGGTCCAGGCCCAGCCGAGCACCATGCGCAGCGTCTCGGCGATCTCGGGGGCCGCGCCCGGCAGCAGCACGCGCCCGATCAGGCCCCGGTTGCTCACCCCGAGCGTGTAGGCCGCCTCGACCAGGTCGCGGCGGGTGTTGCCGACGATCACCGCGATCATCAGCACCAGCTGGAAAAAGCTGCCGATGAAGATCACCGCGAGCTTCTGCGCCTCGCCGATGCCCGCCCACAGGATCAGCAGCGGGATGAAGGCGCTCGCCGGCAGGTAGCGCGCGAAGCTCACGAAGGGCTCGAAGAAGGCCTCGATCGGCTTGTAGGCGCCCATCGCGACGCCCAGTGGCAGCGCGATCGCCGCCGCGATGACGAAACCGCCCACCACCCGCCACACCGTCATGCCGATGTCCTCGGCGAAGCCCATTTCGGTGAGCAGGGTCCAGCCGCTGCGCACCATCGTGATCGGGTCGGCGAGGAAGGTCTTCTGGACGTAGCCGCCCAGCGTGGCCACCGCCCAGGCAGCCACGAACACCACGAAGAAGGCTACGCCGAGCGCGATCCGCGCGCCCGGCGAGACGGGGGTGAGCGGCTTCACCCGGGGATCACCGGATGAAGCGCGTGTCGGCCAGGCGGCTCAGGTCGGGCACCGACTTGATGATGCCCGCCTCGAGCAGGATCTCGGCTGCCCTGCGGCTGAACTCGGCGTGTTCGCCGGCGAAGAACTTCAGGTTGGCCTCGCGGTCCTGCCAGCGCAGGAAGGACTGGCTCTTCTCGAACTGCTCGCCGGTCTGCTTCACGTCGGCGCCCATGATCTCGAAGCTCTTCTTGGGGTCGGCCTTGATCATGACGAGCGCGTCGAAGTAGGCGTCGGCCAGCGCCTTCGCGGCCTTCGGGTTGTCGGCGAGGAACTTCGGCGTGCAGCCGAAGGTGTCCATGATCATCGGGTAGTCGAGCGTGGTGGCGAGGATGCGGCCGGCCTCGGGCTTGGCGCGCACCGCGCTCAGGAAGGGCTCGTAGGTCATCGCCGCATCGACGCCGGCGGTACCGGCGATCATCGCGTTGGCCGCGGCCTGCGGCTCGAGGTTGACGACCTTGACGTCCTTCACCGACAGGCCGTTCTCGCGCAGCATCCAGGCGAGCGTGAAGTAGGGGGCGGTCCCCGGAGCGCTCGCGGCGACCGTCTTGCCCTTGAGGTCCTTGATGCTGTTGATACCCGCCTTCACGACCATGCCGTCGGCGCCGAAGCTCTTGTCGAGCTGGAAGATCTGGGTGGTGGCCACGCCGTTGGCGTTCCAGACGATCCAGGTCTCGACCGTGGTGGCGGCGCACTGGATGTCGCCCGAGGCGATCGCGAGGTGGCGGTCCTTCTGCGGGATCTTCCGGATGCTGACGTCGAGCCCGTGCTTCTTGAAGATCCCCGCTTCCCTGGCGAGCGTGAGCGGGGCGAAGCCCGTCCAGCCGGACATGCCGATGGCAACCTTGGTCTCCTGGGCGGAGGCGGTGGCCGCGACGGCGGCGAAGGCGAGCGCGAGCAGGGATCGCTTCATGGGGTCTCTCCTGGGGATATCGGGGCGGGCGAACCGCCCTCGCGGGGGATGGCGGAAGGCGAAAGGCGCAAGTGTCGGCAGTTCGGCCGCGCTGCGCAAGCGTGGGGGTGCCCGCGTCAGACCGCCTGCAGCATCGCGTCGTGCTGCCGTCGGTCGGGGCTCAGCAGCACGGCCGTCAGGCGCCCGCCGGTGCCCAGTCGCAGCCCGGCCTGCACCGGCCCGGCCGGACCCGGCATCTCGAAGCGGGTCTGCTCGCCGGTCATGCTGGCCTGCGCGCGGCCGGCGCGCGGCAGCGTGGCCGGTGGCGCGCCGTCGAATCGCCAGGCGATCTGCAGCTGCTGGTAGCGCTGGGCGATGCGCAGCGTCAGCAGTGCGTCGGGCTCGCCCGCCAGCCTGCCGCGCCAGTCGCCCTGCACCGAGGCGGGGATCACCCACAGGTGCGCTGCGCTCTCGCGGCGCAGCCCGACCGGCTTGTCGGGCACCGGCAGCGTGCGGCTTTGGTCGGGCATCCAGTCGCCCATGTCCCAGTCGTGGGAAACCACGCGGGTTCCCGGCGCGAGGCGCAGCAGCCGCGGGCGCAGCGCGAGGTTGACCTCGGGAAGCAGGTACATCGTGATCAGGCTGGCCTGCGTGAGGTCGGTGTCGAAGAGGTCCTGGACCGCGAAGCGCGCAAGCCCCGCCACGCCCGCGTCGCGAGCGCGCTGCTCGGACAGGGCGACCAGGTTGGGGTCGAGATCGACACCCAGCCCGGGAATGCCGAAGCGCTGCGCGGCCCGGATCACCAGCCGGCCGTCGCCGCTGCCGAGATCGACCAGGCGGTCGCCGGCGCGGGCCCCCGCCAGCTCGAGCATCGCGTCGACCACCGCCATCGGGGTCTGGACGTAGGGCACCTCGGCGCCGAACTGCGGCGCGCCCACGCCCTGGTCGGTCTCGCTGGCACGCCCTGGCACCGCCGAGGCCGCCAGCGCGAGCAGGGCCAGCCGGCGGGCCTGCCTCATGCCCGGAAGCGCGCGATCAGCGCGTCGGCGCCGCGGGCGAGCAGGCCGACATCCGAGCCCACCGCGACGAACTGCGCGCCCAGCGACAGCCAGCGCTTCGCGTCGGGCTCGGACGCCGTGAGGATGCCCGGCGCCTTGCCGGCGGCGCGGATGCGGCGGATGCCGTCGTCGATGCGGGCCATCACCTCGGGGTTCGCGCGCTCGCCGACGCAGCCGAAGGACGCGTGCAGGTCGGCCGGGCCGATGAAGATGCCGTCGACCCCGTCGACCGCGGCGATCGCCTCGATCTGATCCAGCGCCTCGCGGGTCTCGACCTGCACGAGCAGGCAGAGCTCCTCCTCGGCGCGGCGCGCGTAGTCGGCCACCCGGCCGAAGCGCGTGGCACGGGTGGTGCCGCCCACGCCGCGGATGCCGCGCGGCGGGTAGCGCATGGCCTCGACCGCGGCGCGGGCCTCCTTCGCGTCGGCGATCTGCGGAATCATCAGCGTGAGCGCGCCGATGTCGAGGTAGCGCTTGACCGCGACGAAGTCGTTCCACGGGATGCGAACCACCGGATGCGACCCGTAGCCGCTCGCCGCCTGCAGTTCGGCGAGCACCGTCTCGACATCGGCGGGCGTGTGCTCGGTGTCGATCAGCAGCCAGTCGAAGCCGGCGCCCGCGATCACCTCGACCGCATAGGGCGAGGGCAGGCTCGCCCACAGGCCGATCGGGGCGCGGCCTTCGGCGAGCGCCTTCTTGAAGGGGTTGTGCGGCAGTTGCATCGGGCCTCCCGGGCGGTGCGGGGTCGCGGCCCGCGCCGCACCGGCGGCGGGCACCGGGCCCCGCGAACCCGCAAGCGTACCGCGACGCAAGGGTCGGCTGCGCCGTCGTGGCAACATGGCGGTCTTGCGTGGCCCGCAGCCGGCCCCACCTGCGAATCCGTGAGCGCGCCGGCAGCGGTGCGCCGGGACTCATCGCGGGCCCCGGGCCCCGGGCCCTTCGTCGCCACCATCTCCAGCCCCGGAGCAGCAGCATGACCGATACCACGATCGAAAGCTTCCAGGCCGACGTCATCGATGCCTCGATGCAGGTTCCCGTGCTCGTCGATTTCTGGGCCCCCTGGTGCGGGCCCTGCAAGGCGCTCGGACCCCTGCTCGAGAAGCTCGAGCAGGCCTACCAGGGGCGCTTCAAGCTCGTGAAGGTGAACACCGACGAGCAGCAGCAGCTCGCCGCGCACTTCCGCATCAAGTCGATTCCCACGGTCTTCGCGATCGTCGGCGGCCGACCGGTCGACCAGTTCCAGGGCGCGCTGCCCGAGGGCAAGCTGCGCGAGTTCATCGATCGCCTGATGCCCAATCCGGCCGACATCGAGCTCGATGCCGCGATGCAGGCGATGCAGGCCGGCGACCGCGACGCCGCGATCGGCCACGTCAAGAAGGCGATCGCCCTCGATCCTTCCTTCGACGAGGCGCGGCTGGCCTACGCGCAGCTGCTCCTCGACGCCGACGATGCCGCGGCCGCCCAGGCGCAGCTCGATGCGCTGTCGCGGGCCGCCGCCGAGGATCCCCAGGCGCAGGCGATCGCGGCCCGCGTGAAGCTGATGCTCGAGGAGAACCGCCTGCCGCCGGCGCCGGAGCTCGAGGCGCGGATCGCCGCCAGTCCGGCCGACCTGCAGGCCCGGCTCGAGTTCGCCCAGCACTGCATCGCGCACAAGGCCTGGGAGCAGGCGCTCGAGCAGCTGCTCGAGATCGTGCGGCGGGATCGCGCCTTCGGCGAGGATGTCGGCCGCAAGACCATGCTCCAGGTCTTCGAGCTGGCCAGCGCGCAGCCCGAGCTGGTATCGGCCTGGCGCCGCAAGCTCAGCTCGGCGCTCAACTGATGCTGCCCGACCAGATCGACGCGCTGGCCGGCGCCTTCCGCCAGGCGGCCGCGGCCATCGTCCACGAGCGCGCGGGTTCCCTCGGCGACGAATCCATCGAGGTGCCGGCGGTCGCGCTCGAGCGTCCCAGGCAGGCGGCGCATGGCGACCTCGCCTGCAACCTCGCGATGCAGCTGGCCCGGCCGCTGCGCGCCAATCCGCGTCAGCTCGCCGAGGAACTCGTGCGCCGCGTGCGCGAGCGCGACGGCTCGGAGGACGGCGCCGGCCTGATCGACGCGCTCGAGATCGCGGGGCCTGGCTTCATCAACATCCGGCTGTCGCCGCAGGCGCGGCTTGCGGTGGTGGGCGCAGTGCTGCGCGAGGGCGCGGCCTTCGGCCGGAACCGGCGCGGCGCGGGCCGCCCGCTGGTGGTCGAGTTCGTGTCGGCCAATCCCACCGGCCCGCTGCACGTGGGCCATGGCCGCCAGGGCGCCCTCGGCGATGCGCTCGCGGCGCTGCTCGAGGCCAGCGGCTGGGCGGTCAGCCGGGAGTTCTACTACAACGATGCCGGCGCGCAGATCGCCAACCTCGCGCTGTCGGTGCAGGCGCGCGCCCGCGGCCTGGCGGTCGACGATCCCGCCTTCCCGGCCGACGGCTACCGTGGCGACTACATCGCCGACATCGCCCGCGACTACCTCGCGGGCGCCACGGTGTCGGCCGAGCGCATCGAGCCGGTCACCGGGGCCGGCGATCCCGACGATCTCGACGCGATCCGCCGCTTCGCGGTCGCCTACCTGCGCAACGAGCAGGACCGCGATCTGCGCGCCTTCGGGGTACGCTTCGACACCTACTACCTCGAGTCGTCGCTCTATACCGATGGCCGGGTCGAGGAGGCGGTTCGGCGTCTCGTGGCCGCCGGCAAGACCTTCGAGCAGGGCGGCGCGCTGTGGCTGCGCACCACCGAGTGGGGCGACGACAAGGACCGCGTGATGCGCAAGTCCGAGGGCGGCTACACCTACTTCGTGCCCGATGTCGCCTACCATGTCACGAAGTGGACGCGCGGCTTCGCGCGAGCCATCAACGTGCAGGGCTCCGACCACCACGGCACGATCGCGCGGGTGCGTGCCGGCCTGCAGGCGCTCGGCGAGGGCATCCCGCAGGGCTACCCCGACTACGTGCTGCACAAGATGGTGACCGTGATGCGCGGCGGCGAGGAGGTCAAGATCTCCAAGCGCGCCGGCGGCTACGTCACGCTGCGCGACCTGATCGACTGGAGCGGCGGCGCCGGCTCGCAGGCCGGCGAGGCGCGCACCGCGGACGAGATCCTCGCCCGCGGCCGCGACGCGGTGCGCTACTTCCTGATCTCGCGCAAGGCCGACAGCGAATTCGTCTTCGACGTCGATCTCGCGCTCGCCCAGACCGACGAGAATCCGGTGTACTACGTGCAGTACGCCCACGCCCGCATCTGCTCGGTGCTCGCGCAGTCGGTCGAGCGCGGCGGTCCGGGTGAAGCCGAGGTCCTCGCCGCGCTCGCGGCGGCAGCCGATCCTGCCGACCTGCTGCGCCCGCTCGCCGGCGCTCGGGAGTTCGCGCTCGCGGCTCGCCTGGCGGCCTTTCCGGCGCTGCTCGCCCAGGCTGCCGACGAGCTCGCGCCGCACGCGCTCGCCTTCTACCTGAAGGACCTCGCCGGCGATCTGCACAGTTACTACAATGCCGAGCGGGTGCTGGTCGACGACCCGGGGCTGCGCCTGGCCCGCCTCGCTCTGCTGCTGGCGACCCGCCAGGTGCTGCGCAACGGACTGGCCCTGGTGGGCGTTTCCGCGCCCGAAAGGATGTGATGATCCGCACCGCAGGCACCGCCGCCTGCCGCCAGCGCGGCGGCACCTTCGTGGGGCTCATGATCGGCCTGCTGCTGGGGCTGGCGATCGCGGTGGTGGTCGCCCTGTTCGTCACCCAGGGGCAGCTGCCCTTCGTGAACAAGATCGTCCGCCCGGGCGAGCGCCCTGCCGACGCCCGGCCGCCAGCCGACCTGCCCGACCCCAACAAGCCGCTGCTGTCCAGGGACCGACCCGCGCCCGCACCTGCCGAACCGGTTGACGCGACGGCCCGGCCCGCGGGCGCCGAGGGTGCCGCGGCCGAGGTCAAGGGGGCGGAGGCCCGGACCCGCGAGGCGCGTCCCGACGACACCAAGGCGCCCGAGGCCCGTCCCGCCGATGCCGCCGCGACCGAGCCCGCGCGCGACGAGCGCTCCTCTTTCCTGCTCCAGGCCGGGTCCTTCCGCACCCTCGACGACGCCGAGGGCATGCGCGCGCGGCTCGCGCTTCTCGGCTACGAGGCGCGCGTGATCAGCGCCGATGTCAACGGCCAGACCGTCTATCGCGTTCGTCTGGGTCCCTTCCCGAAGGTCGACGACGTGAACCAGGCCAAGTCGCGGCTGGCCGACAACGGCATCGAGTCGGCCGTCATGCGCCAGCGCTGAAGCGCGACCCATGACGGGCGCGTGCGCGAGCGCGCCCGTTCGCCCCCACGAGGATTTCCCGATGTCCCAGCCTCTTTCCCCGCCCAGCCGCCCCGCCACCCGGCGTTTCCTGCACGGTGTCGCCGCCGGTGCGCTCGCGCTCGCGGCCGGCCCCGGGCGCGCGCAGCCTGCCGCGCCGCGCGAAGGTTTCGAGTACCGCGCGCAGCAGCCCGCGCAGCCCACCGAGAGCGGCAACCGCCTCGAGGTGCTCGAGTTCTTCTGGTACGGATGCCCCCACTGCTTCTCGCTCGAATCGCTGCTGCGCGAGTGGGTGCGTCGGCAGCCGGCCGATGTCGCGCTGCGCAAGGTGCATGTCGCACTCGGACCCAGCTGGGCGCCGCACCAGCAGCTCTTCTACACCATCGAGGCGATGGGCCGGTCGGCCGAACTCGACGACAAGGTCTTCGCGGCGCTCCACATCGAGCGGCTGACGCTCGATCGCCCCGAGAAGATGGCCGATTTCCTGGGCCGGCATGGTGTCGATCGCAAGCAGTTCCTCGACACCTACGAGTCCTTCTCGGTCAAGACCCGCCAGCGCAAGGCCACGCAGCAGGCGAGCGCCTGGGGTCTGGAGGGCGTGCCCGGACTCGGCGTGAACGGGCGCTGGTACACCGCCCCGTCGATGGCGCGCGGCAACGCGCAGGCGCTGCAGGTCGTCGACTGGCTGCTCGAGCAGGAGCGCAAGAATCGCAAGTAAGCGCTCGCTCGCTGCGATTTCGCCGTGGTTTCTCGTGTCTTCATCACCGGGGCATCCAGCGGTATCGGCGAGGCCCTGGCCCGCGAGTACCGTCGCCGTCATCCCGCGGCGCTGATCGGCCTGTCGGCGCGCCGGGCCGATGAGCTCGACCGTGTGGCGTCGGCGATCGGTGCGCCGGTGCTCAGCCTGCCGGCCGATGTCGCCGATCGCGAAGCGATGGCCGATGCGGCAGGGCGCTACCTTCGCGAGGCCGGAACGCCGGATGTCGTCGTCGCCAATGCCGGCATCAGTGCCGCCACCCGGCTCGGCGAGCCGGGCGATTCGGTGATCTTCGAGCGCGTCCTGCGCACCAACGTGCTGGGGCTGGTCGACACCTTCGGCCCTTTCCTGCCCGCGATGCGCGCGGCCGGTGCCGGTCGGCTGGTCGGCATCGCGAGCGTGGCGGGGGTGCGCGGGCTCCCGGGGGCCGCGGCCTACAGCGCCTCGAAGGCTGCCGCGATCGCCTGCCTGGAGAGCCTTCGCGTGGAGTTGCGAGGCAGCGGGCTGCGCGTCGTGACGATCGCCCCCGGCTTCATTCGTACGCCGATGACCGCCGCCAACCGCTTCCCGATGCCCTTCCTGACCGATGTCGACGTGTTCGCGGCGCGGGCGGTCGATGCGATCGCGGCCGGGCGCGCCTTCGCGGTGGTGCCCGGGCCGATGGCCTGGGTCGCCCGGGTGCTGCGCCTGCTGCCTCCCGCGGTCTTCGATCGCGCCTTCGTCCGCGCGCCGCGCAAGGGGCGACCGTGAGCGAGCGCACCATGGCGGCGCGCGAGCCGCGCATCGTGTCGCTGGTGCCCTCGATCACCGAGCTGCTCTTCGCGCTCGGCCTGGGCGATCGGATGGTCGGCCGAACCGGTTTCTGCATCCACCCGGCACCGGCGGTGCGTGCGGTGCCCAAGGTGGGTGGCACCAAGGACGTCGATCTGGAGGCGGTGCGCGCGCTGGAACCCACGCATGTCGTCGTGAACGTCGACGAGAACCGGCGCGAGGACTTCGAGGCGCTGCAGCGGATGGTGCCCGAGGTGATCGTCACGCACCCGATCGAGGTCGAAGACAACCTCGCGCTCTACGAGCGCCTCGGCGAGGCCTTCGATCGTCGCGACGAGGCGGCCCGGCTGGCGCAGGCGCTGCGCGAGGAGCTCGCCGCGTGCGCCGCCCAGGCCGCGCTGCCGCCCCGCCGCGTGCTCTACCTGATCTGGAAGCGGCCCTGGATGACGGTAGGCCCCGACACCTACGTGGCGCGGATGCTCGCCCGCGTGGGGCTCGTCGCCGTGTCGCCGGTGTCGGCGCGGCGCTACCCGGAGGTCGACCTCGCCGCGCCCGGCGGCGACGGCCCGCTCGATGCGGTGCTCCTGTCGAGCGAGCCCTACCGTTTCGGCGAACGCCATGTTCGCGAACTCTCGGGGCATCCGGCGCTGGCGGGTTGCCGGGTGCGCCTGATCGATGGCGAGATGGTCTCCTGGTATGGCGTGCGCGCCATCGAGGGGCTGCGCTACCTTCGCGACTGGCGCGTCGCGCTCGAGGCCGACCTGGCGGCGGGCCGTGCCTGAGCCGCAGGCGGCTCGCGCAGGCTGCGGGTCGGCGAAGCTCGCCGCGGTGCTCGCGGTGCTCGTGCTTGCCGGGTGCGCAAGCCGCGCGCCGGCGCCGGTGCGTCCCGGCGAGTCGCCCGCGGCACGCGCGGGCAGCGGCGCGGCAGCGCCCGCGGGCCTGCCCCCCGCAGCCGGTGCCGCGGCAGGTGCCGATGGCGCCCGGCGGGGCGGTTTCTACCTCGACGACGGCCCCGGCCAGGGCATGTCCGTCGATCCGGCCAGCGTGCCCGATGCCGTGCCCCGGCCCGAGCCACTGCACCCGCGCGCCAATCGCCCCTACGTGGTCTTCGAGCGGCAGTATGTGCCGATGACCCGGCTCGAGCCCTTCAGCGAGCGTGGCGTGGCCACCTGGTACGGTCGCCGCTACCACGGGCAGCGCACCTCGAGCGGCGAACCCTACGACATGTATGCGATGACCGCCGCGCATCCCACGTTGCCGATTCCGAGCTACGCGCAGGTCACGCATCTGCGCAACGGACGGCGGGTGGTGGTGCGCGTCAACGACCGTGGCCCCTTCCTGCACGGCCGGGTGATCGACCTGTCCTGGACCGCTGCCGCGCGGCTCGGCTACGTGCAGGCGGGCAGCGCCGAGGTGGAGGTCGTGCTGATCGACGACCCGGTCGCCTGGGTCGCGGCAGCCGGCGGGGCAGCGACGACCGAGCGGTCGGTCGTCGTGACCGCAACCCCCACCGCAACCCCTGCCGCCGCGACCGCCAGCACCGCGCCCGACGCGCCGCTGCCGCTCAGCCTGGAGACCCTGATCGCCGAGCGAGTCGCCAGCCCGGTCGCGTCCGCGCTCGCCCCGGGTGTCTGGCTCCAGATGGGCGTGTTCGCGCAGCAGGAGCGCGCACTCGCGATCCGCGAGCGCGCCGCGGCGGTTCTCGGGCAACCGGCTGCCGGGATCCGGCTGCAACCCGCCGACGACCGCTGGCGTGTGCTGGCCGGGCCCTTCGGCAGCCGAGCCGATGCGGTGGCCGCGGGCGAGCGCCTGCGCGAGGCCACCGGCCTGCAGGCGATCCCGGTCACGGTGGGGCCGTAGCGCTGCGGGCCCCGCAGCCCTGCGGCCTCGCGGCTTCGCGGGCCCGTGGCTGTGGGGGCTTCGCGGCCCTCCGCGGCCCTATCAGCGGCCGCCGGCCGTCAGGGCGAGGGCGTAGAGGGTCTCGCGCGGCACCCCGCTGATGGCATGGGCGAGCCGCGCGGCGCGCGCCGGGGGCAGTTCGGCGAGCAGCAGGTCGAGCAGGCGCCGGGTGGCCGGGTCCACCGCGGGCACGGCGGGGGCGGCGTTGTCCTGCGTGCCCGCGGTGCCTCGGACCTCGTCCGCGCCCGCCGCGGTCCGCCCGCTCGCGTCGGCCGGCCGGGCGAGCGCGAGCACGAACTCGCCGCGCCGCCGCTGCGGCTGCGCGTCGAGCCAGCCCGCCGCGTCGGCCAGCGGCAGCTCGGTGATCTCCTCGAAGAGCTTGGTCAGCTCGCGCCCGATCACCAGCCGGCGTTCCGGGCCGAAGGCGGCGAGCAGGTCGGCGAGCAGCGCATCGATCCGGTGGGGTGCCTCATAGAAGACCAGGGCCGCGCCCGCGGTGCCGGCGGCCTGCGCGAGCGCGTCGAGCCGCTCGCGGCGCGCGCGCGGTCTTGCCGGCAGGAAGCCTTCGAACAGGACCGGGCCCTCGTCGAGCCCGGCCGCCGAGAGCAGCGTGGTGAGCGCGCTGGGCCCGGGTATCGGCACGACCGGATAGCCGGCGGCACGCACCGCGGCCACCACCCGCGCGCCGGGATCGCTGATCGCCGGGGTGCCCGCATCGCTCACCAGCGCGACCGACCGGCCCTGCGCCAGCAGTTCGACGACCTGCGCGGCCGCCTGCGCCTCGTTGTGGGCGCGCGCGCTGATCAGCCGCGCCGTCGAACCGGCATGCTGCAGCAGCACGCGAGTGACCCGGGTGTCCTCGGCCGCCACCACGTCGACCTCGCGCAGCGTGCGGGCAGCCCTCGGGCCTAGGTCGTCCAGGTGACCGATCGGGGTCGCCACTACATACAATCGGGACGTCATGGCCAGGCCTTCCAGGTATGTCGCCGTTTCGCCGGCGCAGCGCGTCGGCAGTCTGGCCGAGATGCGAGCCCTCGATTATCTGCGGGCGCACGGGCTCGCGTTCGTCGCGGCCAACGTGCGCATGCGCTGCGGCGAAATCGACCTCGTCATGGCCGACCGCGGACATTGCGTCTTCATCGAGGTGCGTCAGCGCGCCAGCACCCGCTTCGGGGGCGCTGCGGCGAGCGTCGATGCGCGCAAGCAGGCCCGGGTTCGCGCCGCCGCGCAGGCCTGGCTTCAGCAGCGCTGTGCCGGGCGGCCCTGGCCGCCGTTGCGCTTCGACGTGGTCGCCATCGAGGGCGCGCGCCTGCGCTGGTTGCCGGGCGCCTTCTAGGAGGCGCTGGTCACGCGCGGCTCGGTGGTCGCCAGCGCATGCATCTCGCGCTCGACGGCGGCAAGCAGCTCGCCGCTGTCGGTGCTGCCGGTCTCGCCGATGCGCCGCTCGAGCCTCGCAAGCGCCTCGCCGAGCGTCCGGGCGCCGGCCAGCGCCGCCGCGCCCGCAGCCCGATGCGCGCTTGCCGCGGCCTGCGTCGGTCGGCCCGCGGCGAGCTCCTGGCGGATGCATGCGCAATCCTCGGCGACGCTGTCGAGCACGCGTGCTAGCAGCGCGGCTGCCGCCGCGCGATCGGCTGCCTGCATGTCCGGCGGCGCATCCCCGTCCACCGCGGGCGGGGCCGCGGGCACCCACCGCGCCAGCACCGCCGCAAGCCTCGCCAGGGTCACCGGCTTGCCGACATGCTCGTTCATGCCGGCATCGAGCGTGCGCTCGCGGTCTTCGCGAAAGGCGTTGGCCGACAGCGCGACGATCGGCGTGTGACGATGCGCCTGCAGCAAGCGGATCAGGCGGGTGGCCGCCAGGCCGTCCATGCCGGGCAGTTGCAGGTCCATCAGGATCAGGTCGAATGCGTTCGCGCCGGCCAGATCCAACGCCTCGATGCCGGTGCCGGCCAGCGTCACGTCGCAGTGCAGCTCCTCGAGCATCTCGGTGAGGATCTCCTGGCTGAGCGGGTGGTCCTCGACCAGCAGCACCCGAGGGTCGGGTCCGGGGGGCGCCGCCGGCATGGTCCGGGGCGGCATGTCGACCTGGGGGTGCGCGGATGCCGCCAGCGGCAGGACCAGCTCGACGGTGAAGCGGCTGCCGGTGCCCGGTGCGCTGTCGACCTCGATGCTGCCGCCCATCCGGTCGACGATGCGCCGGCAGATCGCCAGACCGAGGCCCGTGCCGCCGACCCGTCTTGCCGCGCTGGCATCGCCCTGCACGAAGGGTTCGAAGAGCTGCTCGCGAAGTGCAGGCTCGATGCCCACGCCGGTGTCGGTTACCGAAAGGCGAATTCGGCCCTTGCCCGCCGGCGAGGGCAGCGCCTCGGCGGCGATCCGCACGCGACCCGCGGCGGTGAACTTGATCGCGTTGCTGCACAGGTTGATCAGCACCTGGCGCAGCCGCAGAGCGTCGCCGCGCAGCGCGAGCCCCTGCAGTGCAACGGGCACGTCGAGTTCCAGACGCAGGCCCTTGCGCGCGGCCTCGTCCTCGAAGAGCTGGTGCGTGCGCGCGAGCACATCACCAAGGCTGAAGGGCGCGTCGGCGAGCTCGAGCTGGCCGGCCTCGATCTTCGACAGGTCGAGGATGTCGTTGATCACCTGCAGCAGGTGTTCGCTGGTGTCGCGCAGCTGGTCGAGGCGCCGGCTATGCCGCGGGTCGAGCACCTCCCCGCGCAGGCGCTCGGCGAGCACCAGGATCACACCCAGCGGC
>JBIIHU010000224.1:0-6112 GCA_044235405.1 Burkholderiaceae bacterium | reverse complement strand
TCAGGAAATCGAGCACCTGGGCAAGGTCGACATCAACCTCCGCGCCGAGCGACACCACCAGCGAGAATCCGGCGGCATGATCGGCAACCCAGTCGAGCACCGACGCATTCAGGGCGCCGGATTGCGAGACCAGCGCCACCGCACCCGCGGCCGGCAGCGCACCCGCGCGGCCGGCGTTCAGGCGCAGCGCCGGTCGCGCGAAGCCCATCGTGCCGGGCCCGAGCAGGCGCAGCCCGAGGGCGCGCGCCTGCGCAGTCCATGCGATGGCCGCGGCGGCATCGGGCGGCTCGCTCAGCAGCGAGACCCACGCCGCGCCGTGGCCGGCGGCGCGCTCGAGCGCACGGCCAAGCTCCTCGGGTGCAACCGCCAGCAGCGCGAGACCGCCGCGCGGCAGCGGCGACCCGCGTTCGGCCTGGCGGCTGCGGCGACCGACCGGTCGCCCATCGAGGTCGACGACGCGCACCGGGACACTGGCCTGCTCGAGGCCCTCGCCGAGCGGGCGCAGCCAGGTCGGCCGAATGGCACCGACCACGAGCAGCACCGAGACCGGCTCGAACAGCGCGTGGAGGTGGTGGCGGGATTCCAGCACGATGGTCTCGACGTTGACGGTGACGCGGGAGGGGAGGCGGCCGCCGGATCCGAAGCCTGCGCGCCGGATGCGCCGGGAGCCGGTCAGTCGATGCCGAGCAGGGCTCGAGCGTGCAGGTCGACGCAGCGCGCGAGCGAGGGAAGGTCGTAGCCGCCCTCGAGCAGCGACACCAGCCGACCCTGCGCGCACTCGTCGGCGAGATCGACGAGACGGCGGCTGATCCAGGCGTAGTCGGCATCGGTCCAGCCGAGCTGGGCGATATCGTCGTCGCGGTGCGCATCGAAGCCCGCCGACACGAAGAGCATCTGCGGGGCGAACTCGCGCAGCGCCGGCAGCCACTGCTCGTCGACGGCCCGGCGCATCGCCTGCCCGTCCGAGTAGGGCATCAGCCCGATGTTGCGCATGTTGGCCCCCCGCGGGGCCTCGCCGCTGAAGGGGTAGAGCCGCCGCTGGAAAGTGGAGACCATCAGCACGCGGTCGTCGTCGGCGAGGATGTCCTCGCTGCCGTTGCCGTGGTGCACGTCGAAGTCGACGAGCGCCACACGCGCGAGCCCGAGTTCGTCGAGTGCGTGGCGAATGCCCACCGCCGCATTGTTGAAGAAGCAGAAGCCCATCGCCTGATCGCGCGTGGCATGGTGGCCGGGCGGACGCACCGCGCAGAAAGCTCGCCGGTGGCTGCCCGCCACCACCAGCTCGGTGGCCCGGACCGCCGCGCCCGCGGCATGCAGCGCGGCGGTGAGGGTGTGCGGATTCATCGCGGTATCGGGATCGACCGGGATGAGCCCCTTGGCCGGGGCGAGCGCCTGCAGTTCGGCGAAGTGGCGTCCGGTGTGGGCACGCAGGATCTGCGCCGAGGTGGCGGCCGGGGCTTCGATGCAGTCCATCAGATCGAGCAGGCCCGTGGCGAGCAGCCTGTCGGCCACGGCCGACAGCCGACGCGCGCACTCCGGGTGCCCGTCGCCCATGTCGTGGCGCAGGAAGCTCGGGTGCGACAGGTAGGCGACCTTCATCGGGGCCTCGGGACGCGCGGCGCCCCGTGATGCGGGAGGAAAAACGACGCGGACGGCACTGGAGCGGGTGAAGGGAATCGAACCCTCGTATGCAGCTTGGGAAGCTGCCGTTCTGCCATTGAACTACACCCGCATTGCCGACATTCTAAGCGAACTCGCACGACGCGCAGCCCCCGGGCAGGCGCCTGTCGCGCCGGCCGGCCAACCGCGGCGCGGGAAGGTATCATCCGCGCCGCCTGCAGCCGCCGATCCCGCGCGCCACCCTGCCACCCCGATGAACACCGCCTCGCGTCCCGACCACATCCGCAGCTTCGTGAACCGGCGCGTGCATTTCACACCCGGCCAGCGCGCCGCGCACGAGCGGCTGCTGCCGCGCTTCGGCGTGCCCTACGCGCCGTCGCTGCTCGATGCCGCGACGCGCTTCGGGCGCGCGGCTCCTCTGGTGCTCGAGATCGGCTTCGGCATGGGCGAGACCACCGCGGCGATCGCGCAGGCACGGCCGGACACCGACTTTCTCGGCGTCGAGGTGTATCCCGCAGGCGTGGGTGCGCTGCTGCGCAGGCTCGACGAGCAGGCGATCGGCAACGTGCGCATCGTGCAGCACGACGCGGTCGAGGTGCTCCGCGACATGATCGCCCCGGCCAGCCTGGCGGGCGTGCATGTGTTCTTTCCGGATCCCTGGCCCAAGGCGCGCCATCACAAGCGCCGCCTGATCCAGCCGCCCCTGGTGGCGCTGGTGGCCAGCCGCCTGGCGCCCGGCGGCTACCTGCACTGCGCCACCGACTGGGCGCACTACGCCGAGCAGATGCTGGCGGTGCTTTCAGCCGAGCCGGGACTGCGCAACACCGCAGCGGACTACGCGCCGCGCCCGGCATGGCGCCCGCTCACGAAATTCGAGCAGCGGGGCCTGCGGCTCGGTCACGCGGTCTTCGACCTGCTGTTCGTGCGCCCCGAGGCGAGCTGACCCGTGGCCGGGGGCTGCCCCGGCGAGCGCCAGCACTCGGCCTACCCCCCCCAGTCGACCCACCCCGCCTGCGCGCTCACCAGCACCAGCGCCCCGAACACGATCCGGTACCACGCGAAGGGCACGAAGTCGTGGGTGGCCACGAAGCGGATCAGCCAGCGCACGCACACCAGCGCCGCCACGAAGGAAACCGCAAGGCCGACCGCGAACAGCGGGATGTCGGCTGCCGACAGCAGGCTCCGGTACTTGAGCAGGTCCCAGGCGCCGGCGCCCATGAGCGTGGGCACCGCCAGGAAGAACGAGAACTCGGTGGCGGCGCGGCGGGACAGCCCGAAGAGCATGCCGCCGATGATCGTCGCCCCGGAGCGACTGGTGCCCGGGATCAGCGCGAAGGCCTGCGCGAGGCCGAGCTTGAGCGCGTCGCTGGCGCGCAGATCGTCGACCGAATCGATGCGAGGCGGACGCGGCGCCCGGCCGCGCTCGACCCACAGGATGACCAGACCGCCGACCACGAAGGCGATCGCCACCGGCACCGGCTTGAACAGGTGCGCCTTGATGGCCGAGCCGAACAGCACGCCGAGTGCAGCCGCCGGCAGGAAAGCGATGAGCACGTTGGTCGCGAAGCGGCGCGCGCGCGGCTCGCCGGCCAGACCCGAGACCGTCGCGGCCAGCCGCTCCCGGTAGTGCCAAAGCACCGCCAGCATCGCGCCCGACTGGATCGCCACGTCGAAGAGCTTGGCCTTGTCGTCGTGGAAGCCGAGCAGGCTGCCGACGAGGATCAGGTGGCCGGTGCTCGAGATCGGCAGGAACTCGGTCAGCCCCTCGACCACGCCCAGAAGCGCGGCCTTGGCGAGCAGCGGCAGCCCGTGGAGCAGTTCGATCATGCCGAGGCGACCGGCTGGCGATGGGCGCCGGGGTGCAACGCGCTGCCGCCCGGGGCGGTGCGATCCTCGAGCGCCGCAAGCCAGGCGAGCGCGGCCTCCCGCGAGCTGCCGCACATCTCGGGCGAAGGCGCCAGACCCGCGCAGCAGGCCGGCCGCTCGGGCCGCCCGAAGATCGCGCAACGCAGCTCGGCGGTGAGCTGCACGCAGCGCACGCCCGCCGGCTTGCCATGCGGCATGCCCGGGATGGGCGAGGAGATCGAGGGCGCGATGCAGCAGGCGCCACAGCGTTCACGGCAGTTCATGAGGCGGGTATCCACCACGGGATCGGGAAGCAGGCGGATCTTGCCACGAGCGCGCCGACGTTCCTGCCGGCGCGGTGGACGCCGGCGCCGCCTGCCGCCCGCGGGCCGCTCGAGGCCACCCGGGATGGCCCTGCGCGGCGTGTAGAATTCGCGCTCCCCCGGCGGACCTTCGGGTTCTCGATGCGATGAAGACCCGACACCTGTTCCTCGCGCTCGCCGCCGTGCTCGTGGCGGCGGCGGTCGGCTGGCTTGCCGGCCGCGCGCAGCGCTCCGGCGCACCTGCCCCAACGCAGGCCGCCGGTCAGGCCGCGTCACCCTCGCCCAGCGGGTCGCCAGCCGCCGCTGCGGCGCCAGCACCGCAGTCCGAAGCGCCGCTCGAGTTCGCCGACACCGATCTCGTGGTGCTGCAGCCGGTGCGCATCACCCGCGGCATCCCGGTCACCGGCACGCTGAAGGCCACCGAGCAGTCGCTGGTGCGCGCCAAGGTCGCCGGCGAAGTTCGCGAGCTCCGCGTTCGCGAGGGCCAGAGTGTCAGCGCCGGGCAGCTGATCGCGCGTATCGACCCCACCGATTTCGAGGCGCGCGTGGTCGAGCGCGAGGCGCAGCTGCGCAGCGCCGCCGCCCAGCTCGAGCAGGCGCAGCGAACCTTCGCGCAGAACACCCAGCTCGTCGAGCGCGGCTTCATCGCGCGCAGCGCCCTCGACAACGCCGCCTCCGCGCTCGAGGCGGCCACGGGCGCGCGCGATGCCGCGCAGGCGCAGCTTGCCAGCGCGCGCAAGGCGCTGGCCGACACCGCCGTCGTCTCGCCGATCGGCGGCGTGGTGGCCGAGCGCTTCGTGCAGCCGGGCGAGAAGGTATCGCCCGACACCCGCATCCTGTCGATCGTCGATCTGTCGCGCATCGAGATCGAGGCGCCGGTGCCGGCCGCCGAGATCGCCGCGGTGCGGCCCGGCCAGACGGTCAGGCTGCGCATCGAGGGCGAACGCGAGCCGCGCGAGGGCCGCATCCTGCGCCTCGGCCCGAGCACCGCGGCGGGCACCCGCTCGATCCCGGTGTACATCGGCATCGACAACCCCGGCGCGGCGCTGCGCGCGGGCCAGTTCGCCCAGGGCCAGCTGGCGGTCGAGTCCCGCGACGGCGTCATCGCCGTGCCCGAGAGCGCGCTGCGCGAGCGTGCCGGACGCAGCTACGTCTACGCGATCGAGGCCGGCAAGGTGGTCGAGAAGGATGTCGTCACCGGCCTGCGCGATGCCGGCGCGATCGCGCCCGGCGGCGGCTCGGGCCTGATCGAGGTGGTGCGCGGCCTGAGCGCCGGCGAGCGCATCGTGGCGCCCAATCTGGGCAGCCTGCGGGCCGGGGCCACGGCGGTGGTTCGGCCGGCGCGCTGATCCGGCCCCGCGTCCCGCAGCCCCTCGCTTTCGCGCCGCGCTCGTCGCCCCATGTGGTTCACCCGCGTCTCGATCAACCACCCGGTCTTCGCGACCATGATGATGGTCGCCTTCGTGGTGCTCGGGCTGTTCTCGTACAAGCGCCTGCCGGTCGAGCAGTTCCCCGACGTGGCCTTTCCGGTGGTGGTCGTGCAGACCGAATACCCCGGCGCTTCGCCCGAAGTGGTCGAGTCCGACGTCACCCGCCGCCTCGAGGAGCAGGTCAACACCATCAGCGGCGTGTACGAGCTGTCGTCGCGCTCCTACGAGGGCGTGTCGCTGGTGATCGTGCGCTTCGACCTCTCCGTCGATCCGGCGATCGCCGCGCAGGATGTGCGCGAGAAGATCGCGCTGGTGCGCCCTGCCCTCAAGAAGGAGGTCAAGGAGTCGCTGGTCACCCGCGTGAACCCCGACGACGACCCGGTGGTCTCGATCGCGATCCGCTCGCCGCAACGCAGCGCCCGCGAACTCACCACGCTCACCGAGCAGCTGATCAAGCGCCGCCTCGAGAACGTGCGCGGCGTGGGCCGCGTGACGGTGGTCGGGGGCGTGCGGCGCGAGGTGCGCATCGCGCTGAAGCCGGCCGCGATGGAGTCGCTGCGGGTCGGCGTCGACCAGGTGATCGCCGCGCTGCGCGCCGACAACCAGGAACTGCCCGCGGGCACCCTCACCCGCGGCGATCGCGACCAGGTCGTGCAGATCCGCGCGCGGCTGCGATCGCCGGCCGATTTCGAGCGCATCGTCGTGGCGCGACGCGGCGGGCAGCCGGTCTATCTGGCGCAGGTCGCGCAGGTGATCGACGACGAGGAGGAGGCCGAGAACGCCGCCTTCGTCGACGGCGAGCGCGCGATCGCCATCGACATCGTCAAGGCCACCAACGAGAACACCATCGCGGTGGTCGACGGCGTGCGGCGCACGCTCGGCGAGCTCGCGGGC
>JBIIHU010000035.1:0-19055 GCA_044235405.1 Burkholderiaceae bacterium | reverse complement strand
CAGCGACTTGGTGGCCGACAGCCGCATCTGCTCGATGTGCTCGTTGATCGAGGAATCCTTCTCGATGAACAGATCACGCTGCGGGACGTAGGCCTCGGGCTGGTAGTAGTCGTAATAGGAGACGAAGTACTCGACCGCGTTGTCGGGGAAGAACTCCCGCATCTCGGCGTAGAGCTGGGCGGCGAGCGTCTTGTTGGGCGCGAGCACGAGCGCCGGCCGACCGCAACGGGCGATGACGTTGGCCATCGTGTAGGTCTTGCCCGAGCCGGTGACGCCGAGCAGCGTCTGGAAGCTCAGGCCGTCGGCCACGCCCTCGACCAGTCGCTCGATCGCCTGCGGCTGGTCGCCTGCGGGCGCAAAGGGCTGATGAAGCTGGAAGGGGCTTCCCGGAAAGCTCAGGGTCTGGGAGGCGCCTCGCGCCAGGTCGGCCATGGGTGGAAAAAGCAGCTTGGGTGTGCGTGTTAGACTGCGGAAGAATCTGCTCGAGACGGCAGCGCACCCTCGTGGTGCAGGGATGGGTCGCCAGACCCGAGCCAGCCTGACCTAAGCACTGGATTTCCATCCATGATGCGGCGGTCGCGTGCGGCTCACGGCCAATTCGCAATTATCGCGCGCGCCCCCTGAAAAAGCTAGTGCACTGCACAATTTTTACGCAGCCGCCTTGGGCGAAGAGTCTATATCTGCCTTGAAATCAACAGGTTGACGATCCCGATGAGCCAAAGCCTATTTGCCGGTGTCGAGCTTGCGCCGCGTGACCCCATCCTCGGGCTCACCGAAGCCTTCAATGCGGATACCCGCCCGACCAAGGTCAACCTCGGCGTGGGCGTCTACTACGACGATCAGGGCCGCATCCCGCTGCTCGGCGCGGTGCGCGAAGCCGAAAAGGCACGGCTCGAGGGAGCGCCGGCGCGTGGCTACCTGCCGATCGAGGGCATGGCGGCCTACAACGCAGCGGTCCAGCAGCTGCTCTTCGGCAAGGAATCCCCGCTGATGGCCGCCGGCCGCGTAGCCACCTTCGAAGCCCTTGGCGGCACCGGCGGGCTGAAGGTTGGCGCCGACTTCCTCAAGCGCCTGCAACCCGGCGCCACGGTCTGGATCAGCGACCCCAGCTGGGAGAATCATCGCGCGCTCTTCGAAGCGGCGGGCTTCCCGGTGAAGGCCTACCCCTACTACGACCCCGCCACGCACGGCGTGAACTTCGATGCGCTGCTCGCCTGCCTGCAGGGTCTGCCGGCCAACGACATCGTCGTGCTCCATGCGTGCTGCCACAACCCCACCGGCGTCGACCTCGACGACGCGCAGTGGGCGCGCATCGTCGAGGTGGTCCGCGCGCGCGGCCTGATCGCCTTCCTCGACTGCGCCTACCAGGGTTTCGGCGACGGCATCGACGCCGACGCCGCGGCGCTGCGCCGCTTCGCCGATTCCGGCGTGTCCTTCTTCGTGTCGAGCTCCTTTTCCAAGAGCTTCTCGCTCTACGGCGAGCGCGTCGGCGCGCTGTCGCTGGTCACCGCCGACCGCGACGAGACCGCGCGCGTGGTGAGCCAGGTCAAGCGGGTCATCCGGACCAACTACTCCAACCCTCCCACGCATGGCGCATCGATCGTCGCTGCCGTGCTCGCCACGCCGGCGCTGCGCGCCCTCTGGGAAACCGAACTCGCGGGCATGCGCGAGCGCATCCGCGCGATGCGCACCAGCCTCGTCGACAAGCTGAAGGCTCGGGGCGTCGCACGCGACTTCTCCTTCGTCACGCGCCAGCGCGGCATGTTCTCGTACTCCGGGCTCAGCAGCGCTCAGGTCGATCGCCTGCGCGAAGACTTCGGCATCTATGCGGTTAGCACCGGCAGAATCTGCCTGGCCGCGCTGAACAGCCGCAACATCGACGCCGTGACCGACGCGATCGCCGCCGTGCTCAAGGACTGACGACGCCGCGCGCTTGCCGGCACGGCCTGCGCGCGCTATTATCTAAGGCTGCTGTTCCCCGATAGCTCAGTCGGTAGAGCGCCGGACTGTTAATCCGTAGGTCCCTGGTTCGAGCCCAGGTCGGGGAGCCAAACTCTCAGTGTCAACGGGCCTTTGCAGACCACCTCACCTAGTCCGCCGGTGTAAAAGGCGGGCGGCTGATGGGAGGGTCTCAAAGGAAACGTCTTGCACGTCCGCCGGTATGCCGGGCGCCCCTCGTTGCAGCGATGGGCAACAGGCAATCCTCCAACTGCGCCTGTCGGCGCCTGCCCTTGATTTCCTCGAAGCGCAGCGTCAGGTGCGCCTGCGCCGCGAGCAGGCGCACCGCGTCGTCGAACGCCAGGCCACCGCGCTTGACGAGCATCAGCGCAAAGCCCAGGCCGCCCTCGCAGCCATGCGCGAGGCCTGCGAAGACGCCAGCAAGGCCGCAGCCTGCGGTGAGCCCGGCGCGAGCGAGCCCCTGTTGCCGAGCGCCCTCTTGGACCTGCGCGGCAACCACGCCGCGACGAGTCGGCGCTGATCGTCTCGGCCGGCAGCACGAGCCAGGATCACCGACTACCACGTGCACGCGGCCGTCGAGGCGCTCGAGACCGAGCCCGCACGCCACCACGCTGGCCGCGACGCCCCCGGCCAGAGGATCTACCGCGCCAAGAAGCGCAAACTCTCCGGGCGGCCGGTCGATCGCATCCCGAACGCCTTTGCCGGCGTGTGCACCTGGGTGATCGAGCGACCCATCGCCCCGCAAGGCTGGGGGCACCCGTGCCGCGGCGTGGGGCGCCACCCCGGGAGCCAGGGGCAGCGGCGGTTTGATGTGGGCGGCAACCCGAGCAGACGATCCGAACGCCGCTACCGCAGGCTTTCTACGCCACGAACGGGGACACGACCCCGCTGCCTGCGGGCCGCGCGCGGTCACATCCCCCGTCTCGGCGCCCGCCGTCACGCGCTCCTCGGCGCCTCCCGCTCTTCGACCAGCCGACAAAACACCGCCGCTGCGTAGGGCAGCGACTGAATCGACAGGATCGCGATCCAGCCGAGTCGGCCGCCATCGGCGGGATCGCGGCTGAGCCACAGCAGACCGATGCAGAACAGCAGACCGACGAGCAGCGCGAACTCCTCCTCGATGCCACGCACGAAGCGCGGCCCGGATGCCGCCGGGCGCTTAGCGTCGCCGGCCGTGCGTGCGCCGGCGGCGAGCGCCGCCTTGGGCGTGATCTCGAAGACCGCGCGCCCCCCGCGCAGGCCCTGCCAGACGCCGCGCGCGATGCGGTGCGACAGCGCCATGCCGGCGACCGCCGCGCCGAGGCGGTCGCCGAGACCGCAGGGCACGCAACGAATGTAGAGCACCGGTCCGACGAGCAGCCGCGCGCCGAAAAACGCCAGCAGCGGCACCACGAAGAGCCAGAGCGGTGGATCGACCCGGTCGGGCAGATAGACCAGCCCCAGACTGAAAGCGATCATCACGATCGAAAACAGCAGATGCAGCGCATCGCCGAGCCATGGCAGCCAGCCGGCCAGGAAGTGGTAACGCTGCCACCCGCTCAGCGACGAGCGGCCCAGCAGCGAGGCCGCATGTTGGCGGAGGATCTGCATGGCACCCTGCGCCCAGCGCTTGCGCTGGCGTGCGTAGGCAGCGAAATCCCTGGGCAGCAGACCGGCGCCGAGCGGCTGGTCGACATAGACGGCCCGGCGCCCGGCACGCAGCAGGCGCAGGCCGAGCTCGGTGTCCTCGCAGACGCAGTCCTCGTTCCAGCGCAGCTGCCGCAGGTCAGCGGCTCGCACCAGCGTCATCGTGCCGTGCTGGATGATCGCGTTGCGCGCATCGCGGTGATGCATCCCGATGCGAAAGAAGCCCTCGGTCTCCCAGTTCATCATCCGGTCCACGCGACGCCCTGACCAGCGACGGTGCGCCTGAGGCGCCTGCACCAGCCCCACCGAAGCATCCTCGAGGTAGGCCTGCACCGCCCGGAACCAGCCGGCATCGACCGTGTAGTCGGCATCGACAACCGCGATCCATGCGGCCGCGGGGTCGGTCATCGCCAGCGCCTGGTTCAGCGCGCCGGCCTTGTAGCCGGGCAGCTGCGGCCACTGCGCGAAGCGGAGCCGCGCGTCCTGTCGGCGCGCCATCCAGGCGGCGAGCTGCTCGCGCACCAGCGGGTCGGCGGTGTTGTTGTCGACCACGATCACCTCGTAGGCCGGCCAGTCGATCGCGAGCAGCGACTCGACCGTCTCGATCACCATCGCGGGAGGCTCGTTGGCGCAGGCCAGGTGGATGCTGATGAACGGCGTCGTGGCCGGCGTGAGCACGGGTACTGCAGTGGGCGCGGATGCGGACGCCGACTCCAGCGGCATTACCCTCGCGGGTAACCGTGCCGCCGCTCGAGGCGGGCCCGGCCAGAATCGATCGGCGAACTCGAAAGCCTGCGCGAGCAGCGTCGCCGCCATGAAACCTAGCGCGGCCACGACCAGCACCAGCCCGATCAGGTCGACCGGCCGCAGATAGTGCGACAGTGGAATCGCGAGCAGCACCACACCCAGCGACACGATCGCCTGGGCGGCCACGCACAACGCCACGCGCGCGGCCAGCCGCATGCCCGGCAACGCGAGCAGGATCAGGCCCATCGCCACCGCCCCCGCGAGACTGGCAGCCGTCGCCTTGCGTAGCCCCCAGGGATCGCGCAGCACCGGGCCGCTCAGCGCGAGCTTGGGGCTGCGCGCAGCGTCCCAGAGTCCCCAGTAAGCCCCGGCGCGCCCCTCCAGCGTCATCTTCCAGGGCTGGTCGAAGGCTTCCATCAGGTAGTAATCCAGCCCGGCCGCACCCGCCTGCGCGAGGAAACGGCGAAGGAAAAGCGCCTGATTGGCGGGCGTCGCCCGCGCTTCGCCCAGTGGCGGACCGTTGCTCGGCCAGCCGATCTCGGCGATCACGATCCGACGGTCGGGAAAGCGCGCCTGGACGCGGGCGATCTGCCGCAGGCTGATCCGCACGGCCTCGTCGATCGAGATCTTTTCCCAGTAGGGCAGCACGTGGATCGCGATGAAATCCACATGGCGGGCGAGCTGCGGCTGCGCGAGCCACACATGCCAGGGCTCCGCCGTGGAGATCTGCACCGGCGTGCCGCGCAGCGCGGCCCGGGCCTGATCGAGATAGGCGGCCAGCCGATTCGGCGGCAGCCGCGCCATCAGCTGCGTCTCGTTGCCCACGATCAGCCGGTGCACGTTCGGATGCGCCCGCGCCTGTTCGATGGCTGCGGCCAGCTCGCGTGCGTTGGCGTCGAGCCGCTCGTCGAGCCACGCCCCCAGCGCCACCTCCAGTCCCCGCGCGGCGGCCAGCGCCGGCAGCTGCGCATGGTCGGCCGCGGCATAGGTACGGATGCGACGCGTATGGCGCGCGAGCAGCGCCAGATCCTGCTCGAGCTCGGCGATCGACGGCTGCCGGCCCTCGAGCGGGTTCTGCCAGCGACTCGCGCCGTGATAGGACAGCCCGCTGATCGGCCCGGCGTGATCGGGCGCCTGCAACCGCGCCTCGAAGCCGCGCCACGCGGTCAGATTCAGGCCCGCGATGCCCAGCACGATCGCCAGCGCCAGCGCGGCGCGGGCGGCCAGCGAGCCCCGCGGATCCGACCTCATCGCCGGGCTCAGTGCGGCGCCGACGGCGGGCCGAAGCCGGCGAGCAGCAGACTGGTCAGGTGGTGCAGTCCCCCGAGCACCGCGCGATCCGGCCACAAGCCGTCGGAGAAGCCCATCGCCCGGAAGCGCGCGAGAAGGTCCCGATCACGGCTGATGATGTGCACCGGCACGTCCCAGGGGACGCGCTCGCCGGTGATGTTGGCCGTCGGCTGGTGGTCACCCACCAGGACGTACACCGTCTCGCGGGCCTCCGGCCGCGCGAACCATCCGGTCAACCACCGGTACACATAGTTCACGCTCGCCTGGTAGTTGGTGCGCATGTCGAGCCAGTTGACCCGATCGGCGCTGACCGTGGCGAGCGCCTCGGCATCGAAGGGCGTCGGGCCGAGCACGCGCGCCCAGTCGGGCTGGTAGGGAGGCACCGGACTGAACGGGAAGTGAGAGCTGATGGTCGGGAAGAAGAGCACGCGCGGCGGACTGTCGGCCGCCCTGGGGAACCGCTGCTCGTAGCTCGCGAGCGCCACCTGGTCGGGAATCTTCCAGAAGGTTATCGGCGGGCCGGCATAGGCCAGCAACGGACCATCGAGATAGTGGTCGAAGCCGTAGTACACATGCTCCGGCCAAGGCCACGAGACCGCATGGTAGACCCCGAAGGTCTGGTAGCCCGCCTGCCGGAAAAGGTGCAGCAGCGTCGGCCGACGGGTCGTGAGCAGCAGGTCATGGCGCCGCGGATCCGACAGGTCGACCCCGGTCAGCAGCGACAGATGCGCCAGATCGGAGGCGCCACCGATCGTGGGCGATCGAAAGAAGCCGGACACCACATGCCGGCCGCTTGCGGTGATCGCCTGCTGCAGCGCGTGTCGCGCCGGGTCGGTGGCCGGACGGACCTGCGGATGATCGTAGAGGACCGCGCCGAACGACTCCAGGAAGACGATGCTCAGATCGCGCCCGCCCAGCGACGCGAACACTCGGTCGCCGTGGGCGGCCAGCGCGTCCTCGGTGGGCGTGAGGGCCGGCAGCGCCTGCGCCAGCCGTCCGGGTGCGTGCGCATCCCAAAGCAGCCCGAGTTGCTTCACGTAGGTCGGCAACACCGCATGACTGACCCATCGCCCCGTGCCCGCGACTCCGGCCAGATGCGCTGCCGCCAGAAGTGCCGCACCGAAACTCAGCAGCCATGCCGCGAAGGAACGCCTACCCCATGGCACGAGCGTCGCCATCAGCGTCGACAGGCACAGCCGCACCACGGCGTGAAGCAGCCAACCGGCCAGCACCACCGCCGACGCCGCCGCCAACGACAGCCAAACGGGGTGGTCCATCGCGGTCACCCACAGGAAGCGGGGCAGTTGCGGCAGGTCCCAGTAGAGATTGAAGGGCCGGCCGAACAGGCTCGGCGCCGTGACATCGGCGTAGCGGCCAAGCACCAGACCCAGTACGAGGACCGACAGCAGCCGCAGCGCTCCGCGCGCCGGCGCCAGCCGACGCGCACCCCACCACAGCAGCAGCAGCCAGAGGGCGACGAACTCCGGTGCGAGCCGCGCCTGCGGCATCACCGCGGGTGTGGGCCACCAGGGCCCAAAGCTCAGCAGGCCGTTGAGCACGAGCAGCGCGACCACGCCTCGCAGCGCGGTCTTCCAGCGCAACGACGGCGCTGCCGCCGGGGCGTCGCTCATGTCGGCGAGCCCGGCAGCCGGCCGCTCGCGATGTAGCCCATGCCCCACTGGGTCGGGACAATCCGCCAGTCGGTCAGCCGTGGGGCGATCCTATCCCACGGCGAGCGCAATTCGCCGGGCGCGCCGTTGTAGCCGAGGTTCTTGAAGTAGACCCAGGGATTGAGTAAAGCCAGCAGCCCGGTGAAGTACTTGATGCCGGCAATCGCCACCCGTGACCCGGGGCGGGCCCAGGACAGAACTCGCGCGACCGCGGTGGGGGACCGCAGGATGTCGTGCGCGTAGTGAAAAAGCAGCGCGTCGACAGGGCCCGGGAGCACGAGTTCCTGGGCAGCGCCCGGCACCAGATGCACATTCGGCCAGCCGGCCTGCGCATGGCGAGCCTGCGCCCGCGCGAACATCGCAGGGCTCTGGTCGAAGCCGTAGACCCGCCCGGTAGGCCCGACCGCCGCCAGCAGCAGCGGCAGGCTCAACCCGGTGCCGCAGCCCACATCGAGCACCCGATCGCCCGGACGCAGATCCAGAGCCGCGATCGTCCGCAGCCGGATAGGCCAGGTGGGACCGCAGCTCTGGTCATAGCCCGCGGCACGCCTCGCGTACCTCGCGATCGACAGAACCCGGATCCGGTCTTCCTGGGACATGACCGATGGTACCGGGCGCAGCCCTGCGTGTGTCGGATCGACGGGCTGGCGGCCGGGCCGAGTCAGTCGCCGCTGTGGCGGGCAACCCCGAGGCGCGCCAGCGTCCCGGACGCGGCGGCGTCCCCGCCTCATGCCCTAATCGGCCCTGATGCCGTTCGCCTGAATCACCTGCTTCCAGTTCCGAACCTCGCTGGCCATGCGCTGGCGGGCGGCTGCCGGGGAGTCCGCGATCGGCTCGAGACCCTGATCCCGCAGCCAGGCGACCATCGCGGGCGCCTTGAGAATCGCGGACAGCTCCCGGTTAAGCCGATCCACGACAGGCGTGGGCGTTTTCGCCGGCACGAACACGCCGTACCAGACCGCCGCGTCGAAGCCCCGTACGCCGGCCTCCGCAACCGTGCCGAGTTCCGGCCAGAGTTCGGAACGCGCGCCGGTCGTGAGCGCGAGGGGGCGCAAGCGGCCGGCTTCGGCATACTTCTTCGCGGTCGCCAGAGGGTCGATCACCATCTGGACATCGTTGGCCATCGCTGCCTGCAGCGCGGGGCTGGCACCCTTGAAGGGAACATGCACGACGTCGATGCCCGCGGCCGACTTCAGGTACTCGGTCGTGATGTGGATCGAGCTGCCGATGCCAGGCGAGCCGTAGTTCAGCTTGCCGGGCCTGGCTTTCGCGTAGGCGATGAGCTCGCTCATCGTCCTGACGGGCAGGCTGCTGTTCACCATGACCGCGAACGGCCCGGCCACCGCGGTCGTCACCGGGCTGAGGTCGCGCTGCACGTCGTACGCGAGCGAGGGCTTGAGGGCCGGCTCGACCGAGATAGCGCCACTATGCAGCAGGATCACGCTGCCATCCGGATCCCCGTTGACCGCCGCCGCCGTGCCGATCGAGCCGCCGGCGCCGGCCCGGTTGTCGACGACAACCGCTCGACCGATCCGGGTGCTCAGCTCCTGCGCCAGCCGGCGCCCCAGGATGTCCGATGTGCCTCCCGGGGTGAACGGGACGATGATCTTCACCGTCTTGCCCTCGGGAGGCAGGTCGCCGGATGCCCTGGCCGACCCGACAGCGACGAGGCCGCAGAGCGCGAGGGCAGCGAAAGCCGTCAGGACACGATGCCCGATGTTCATGACTGTCTCCTGCGTCTACGGCGTCGCCTTGTAGCCGGTGGCCTTGACGATCGCATGCCAGCGAGCGGTCTCGTCGACCATCATCTGCCGGAACTGCGCCGGCGTGCCATTGACCGGCTCGAAATCGAAGCCGAGCAGACGCTCGCGTACCGAGGGCATCGCCATGATCCGGCTCATCTCTTCGGCGACGCGCCCGACGATCTCCTTCGGTGTGCCCGCCGGCGCGAGCAGTCCCGCCCAAGAAAAGAACACCATGTCGCGGTAACCGAGCTCCACCATCGTGGGCACCTCGGGCAGCGCGCTCGAGCGCGTGGGCGACAGCACCGCCAGCGGACGCACCCGGCCGGCCTTGATCATCGGGATCGAGACAAAGGGATCGATCGCCATCTGGACCTCGCCACCGGCCACGGCCGTCAGCGCCGGGCCGGTCCCCTTGTAGCTGACCGCCTGCACGTCGGGGATCTTCGCGCTGGTCTTGAAGGTCTCGGTGACCAGCTCGATCATCGCGGTGCCCGACGCGTAGCTCATCGGGCTGCCTTTCACGCGGGCGAGCGCGACATAGTCCTGGAGCGTGCGGGCGGGCAGCGCCGGATTGACGATCAGCACCAGCGGGATGGTCGCGATGTGGGCGATCGGCTCGAAGCTGCGAACCGGATCGTAGCCCACCTTGAAAAGCACCGGGTTCAGGGTCTGCGCTCCCGCGGTATTCATCAGCAGCGTGTACCCGTCGGGCGCGGCCTTCGCGGCGGCCTCGGTGCCGATGACCCCGTTGGCACCGGGCCGGTTCTCGACCACTACCGGCTGCTTCAGGCCGGCACCCAGGTGCTGGGCGATCAGCCGCGCCACCAGATCGGTGGCGCCGCCCGCCGCGTAGGGCACGATCATGCGGATCGGCTTGCTCGGATAGCTGTCGGCCGACGCCGGTGACGAGACGGCAAGTCCGAGCGCGAGGGCGACCATCGCGCGACGGCGCAGACGGGACGCGGAAATCGAGGCGAACATCGGAAAACTCCTCAAGACGAATGGTCGCCGGTCGCCCGGCCACCGCGGCGCGCACCATCAGGGGATGGTAAGACTCGCGTCAGGGCGCCCGCGTTTACTCGGCCCGGATGCCGTGCTCGCGAATCAGCCGCTGCCACTTCGCGGCATCGCCCGCAATCAGGCGGTCGAACTGCTCGGGCGAACCGCCGACCATCACGAAGCCCGGCTCCTCGAAGCGACGACGTACCTCCGGCAGCTGCGCGATGCGCTGCATCTCGCGCGCGAGCTTCTCCACGATCGGGCGCGGGGTCGCGTCGCGCACCGCCATGCCGACCCAGCCCGAGGTCTCGAAGTCGCGATGGCCGAGATCGCCCATCGTGCGCACCTCGGGCGTCGCCGCCACTCGCTGCTGCCCCAGGATGAGCAGCGCGCGCTCCCGACCGGCACGGATCTGGGGGACGTGCGTGGGCAGATTGTCGCTCGCCAGCGGCAACGCCCCCGCCGCAAGATCCTGGATGACCGGCGCACTGCCCTTGTAGGGCACATGCGCGATATCCACGCCCAGCAGCGTCTTGAAGAGCTCCATGCCCAGGTGGGTGATCGTGCCGATGCCAGCCGAGCCGTAGCTAAGGCTGCCCGGCCTCGCACGCGCCTGCGCGAGAAGGTCCTCGATGCGCTGCCAGGGCGCGGCAGCCGGCACGACGATCGCATTCGGTATCGCCAGCACCTGCGAGACCCCGACGAACGCACGCTGCGGGTCGAAGGCCAGCCGGCCGCGGAACAGCTCCCCGTTGGTGGCCAGCGTGGGGAATGCGAGCAGCAGCGTGTGCCCATCGGCGGGCGCCCGGAAAACCGCCTCCATGCCGAGATTGCTCGCCGCACCCGGCCGGTTCTCGACGATCACCGGCTGGCCCCACGCCTCCTGGAGCGCCTGACCGAAGACCCGCGCAACCGTGTCGGTGACCCCGCCAGGCGGCGCGGGCACGATCCAGCGGATCGGCCGACTCGGGTAGCCGCCGGCGTCGGCCTGGGCGCGCAGCGAAGCCGGAAACCCGGAGCCGAGTGCGATCGAGGCGGCGCCACCGAGCGAGCGCGCCAGAAGCTTGCGACGACGGAAAAGGGTCATGGACGTGGCTCCAGCGAGGGGAAGCCGATGATACGTGTGAGCCCGGCATCGGGGCATCGAGGGCATTCCGGGAGCCGCAAGACGCGGCGCCCTACTCGCAGTTCGAGAGGCCACCCTCGAAACAGCCACGAGCCAGCTTCTGCGCCGTCTCGAGCTCGCGCGCGCTCATCTTGGCCGCTACGCGATCGCGCTGCCGCACGCTGACGGCATCCCCCTCGGTGGCGGCAAGGTTGAACCAGAGGTGCGCGCGCATGACATCGCGCGGCACGCCCTGCCCCAGCTCGTAGCGCAGGCCGAGCTGATACTGCGCGGCGGCATGTCCTTGTCGGGCCGCGCGGCGGAACCACCGCACCGACTCGGCATAGTCCTGGGTCAGCCCGCGACCCTCCAGAAAGGCGAGCCCTAGCAGCGTCTGGGCCGCAGCATCGCCCTGCTGCGCTGCGGCGCGAAACCAGCGTGCCGATTCGGCATGGTCCTGCGCCACGCCGCGCCCGCGCGCGTACATCAGGCCAAGGCTGGTCTTGGCGGGTGCGTGTCCCTTCCGCGCGGCCGCCCTGAACCACTGCACCGCCTTGAAGGGATCGGGCGCGACACCGGAGCCGCTGTCGTAGAGCAGCCCGAGTTCGTGCTGCGCCCGGACCTCGCCCTGCAGCGCCGCGAATTCGAACCAGCGCACCGCCTCGACCGGATCACGCGCGACACCGCGCCCTTCGCGGTAGCGCCTCCCGAGCTGGTACTGCGCGCTGGCATCGCCTCGCCGAGCAGCCGCCTCGAGGCCGGCGAGCGCGGCGGACTCGGCCGCGGGTCCCGGCGCGATGAGCTCGGGCCGGCGTTCCTGGCCCGGCACACCCATCGACAGCAAGCAAAGGATCACGGGGGCGATTCGCTTCATCAGGGCCGCCCGATCCGAGCCGCGCAGGTCTCGAGAGCTTCGATGCTGTCACGGGCACCCTCCGCAGCGCTTGCACCCACGCAAGGAGACGCCGCATCGTCGCGCCGAACCACGCGCCCGATCGTGTCCCGACGAGCAAGACACAGACCAAAGGTGACTTTAGGGTATATTAAATGCCAACAAGTGATATGTCATGACGCACGAGGAACGACTCTACGATCCCGAGCGCATCCTTGGCGGTGCACTGCATGCGGTCGAGATCGCGCGCAACCGCGGTCGGCTCGACATCGAGCCCGACGACCTGCTGGCCGGACTGCTGCTGGCGGTCGCGCGCTTCGGCATCGTCGAACTCGGTAATCGTGTGCTCGACCTGGCCAACCTGGATCTGCCCTACGACCTGCCTGCCGCCGACATCTCGCTGCGGCCGCGCTACAGCGAGGCCGCGGCCGCGTGCTTCACCCGCGCCGCGCGCATCTGCCGGGGCGACGGCGGTGGCCCCTTGCGCCCGCTTCACCTCCTGGTCGCGCTTGGCGACCCCGCACCGCCGCTGATGCGGCGCCTGCTTGCCGCCCTCGAACTCGATCCGGTCGGTTGGCGAAGGCTGCTAGCGGGCATCGATCCGCCGCGTACCGCCGCGGCCATCACGGGGGGGCACATGCCCGGGCCACGGGACTCGCCCGACCTGCTGAGCCCCGAGCAGGCTGCCGCCGAACTCGGCGTGCACATCCAGACCCTGCGGGGCTACATCCGACGCGGCAAGCTGCCTGCGTTTCGCCTGGCCGGCGAACGCGCGATCCGCATCCGCCGCGACGATCTCGCCCTGCTGCTCGCGCAACCGGCCGACACCCGCGGCACGCCATCCGACAGCCCCTGAAGCCACGCTTCCGCCACCGCCCCGTCCCCCGCAGGAGCGGAGCTTTCCATCGTCCCCACCAGGAGATACCGATGCCTCTTTTCGTCGCGATCCGAACCCTGCCTGGCATCACGCCCGACGCTCTCGCCGGCGCCGGCGCCCGCGTCAAGACCTGCGCGGCCGGCATGCGCAGCGAGGGCACCGACGTGCGCTGGCTGCGCAGCTTCTTCATGCCGACCACTTCGCAGACCCACTGCTACTTCGAAGGTCCCAGCGCACAGGCCGTCGACGAACTCAACCAGCGCGCGGGCGTACCCTTCGAGCGCATCGTCGAGGTCGCTGAAATGACCCCCGAAGCCGTCTGAGACGGAGGCGAGTCCATGAGCAGCATCCTCGTTCACGCCACCCACGGTCCGGAGTCACCCACCCGCGCGGCGCTCGCGCTGCTGGTGGCGCGCGCTGCACTCGACGAGGGCCATCATGTCTCGGTCTTCCTCGCGGGCGACGCCGCGCTGCTGATCCGCGATGCGGTGCTCGACAACCTCGTCGGGCTGGGCACCGGCAAGGCGCGCGAGCACTTCGACGCGCTGGTCACCGGGGGTGCCCGCTTCTACGTCTCCGGCATGTCGGCCAAGGCACGCGGGTTGAGCGATGCCGATCTCGCCGGCAAGCCCGCCGAATTCGCGATGCCCAATGTGCTGGTGCGCCTGTCGCTGTCGCATGACCGGATGTTCAACTACTAGCCCACCGGCGGGCCCGACTGCCCGCCACCGCGCCGGGTCACGGGTCGCGCCACGGCGCGGCTCGTCGGCGGGATCGCGTAGACTCGGCGGATCGCTTCAACGCTGATCCGCACCCCGTCATGCATTCCGCCTGCCCACCGCTGTCGCTGCCGCACGTCGGCAAGGACGTCACGCTCGGAGCCCTCGCGCTGCTGCATCCGACCGCCCAGCTGCATGGCAAGGCCCACATTGCCGACGATGCCTCGATATGGCCCTACGTGGTCATGCGCAGCGAGATGGCCGAGATCCGCATCGGGGCCCGCACCAACCTGCAGGACTTCGTCATGGTTCACGTGGGCTCGAACACGCCCACGGTGGTCGGCGAAGACTGCTCGATCACCCACCACGTCACGCTGCATGGCTGCGAGATCGGCGACCGCTGCCTGATCGGCATCAACGCCACCGTGATGGACGGTGCGCGCATCGGCGACAACTCGATCGTCGCCGGCCATGCCATCGTGATGCAAAACCAGGTCTTCCCGCCCAACTCCGTGATCGCCGGCGTGCCGGCGAAACTCATCGCCACCCGGGACAACGGCGAGGCTAACCGGCGCAACGCCCTCTTCTACCTCGCGATCGCGCGGGCGCTGGTCCGCGGCGAGGAGCGCATCGCCCCCGAACGCGCCCGCGCCATCTACGAGACCGGCATCGACCCCGACGCGTGAACCCGCCCGCCTCCGGACCCCGCCACCTGAACCCGCCCCGCCCCCGGACCCCGCCATGCCGCCTCGCCTGATCGACGTCCCCGCCAACGGCATCAACCTGCGCGCCGCGGTTGCGGGCTCCGGCCCGCTGGTGCTGATGGTGCACGGCTTCCCGGAGAGCTGGTACAGCTGGCGCCACCAGATCGGCCCGGTCGCGCAGGCCGGCTACACGGCCTGCGCGATCGACGTGCGCGGCTACGGGGGCTCGGCCAAGCCGCCCGACGTGGCCGACTACAGCCTCGAGCGCATCACCGCGGACGTCGCCGGCGTGGTCGAGGCCCTCTCGCCCGACGGCACGGCCGTCCTGGTCGGCCACGACTGGGGCGCGCCCATCGTCTGGAACACCGCGCTGGCCCACCCGCATCGGGTGCGCGCGGTCGCCGGCCTGTCGGTGCCGTGGACCGGCGTGCCGTCGGTGTGCTTTCTCGACGCGGTGCTCGCGGCCTACACCGCCAAGGGTCGCTTCTTCTACCAGGTCTACTTCCAGGACGAGGGCGTGGCGGAGGCCGAACTGCAGGCCGATGTGCGCGGCGCGCTGCGCCGCTTCTACTACGCGATCAGCGGCGATGCGCCCGACGGCAGCTGGCCGCACAAGCCGCACGGCGCACGGCTCCTCGACGGCCTGGTCGATCCCGACCCCTTTCCGGCGTGGCTGACGAAAGCCGACGAGGACTTCTTCGTCGCCGAGTTCGCGGCCTCGGGCTTTCGCGGGCCGCTTAACCGCTACCGCAACCACCGGCGCGACTTCGCGTGGCAACAGACGATGCGCGATCGCACCATCACGCAGCCGGCGCTGTTCATCGGCGGCGACCGCGACCTGGTGCTGAAAATGATCCCGGGCGTCGATGTGGTCGCGCGGATGACCCCGCACCTGCCCGGGCTGCGCGGCGCGCACCTGCTGCCAGGCATCGGCCACTGGACGCAGCAGGAGGCTCCCGAGGCCGTCAACCGCCTGCTGCTCGACTGGCTGCGCGGGCTCTGAAACGCGCGCGCCGCGCGGCATCGCGTGCCGGGCCGGTTACCGCGCAATACCGTTGCGGGCGCAACGATGCGCCCGCGCCCTGCTCAGCCTGATCGCGCAGCAGCCTGCTTCGCACGGCGCGCCTCCCCGTCGGCGCGCAGCGCCTCGATTTTCGCCGGATCGATGCGCGCGTAGACCTCGCGCCACGACTCGTCCTCGCTCCATCGCCACGGCGTCTGCACGGTCGTGCGCGGCAGGCGCGCCGTCTCGAGCAGGTCGAGCGCGTACCCGACCGTCGCGCGCTGCATCACCGGATCGTCGGGCTTGCCCACCGGGTTGCCCAGCGGAAAATCGGTGAAGAGGAAACGCGCGACGCCGCATTCCTCGACGATGTCGCGCGCCGAACCCAGCACGACAGTGGAGATGCCCTGCGACTCCAGATGACGGCTGACCAGACTCACGGTCTGGTGACAGACGGGTCAGAGCGCGGCGAGCAGGACGGCGTCGACAGCGTCCTCGCGGCACATCGCGGCAATCGCCGGCGCGTCCTCCCGCGTGGTGCGCGACTGCGAGTATTCGGTGGGCACGCCATAGAAGCGTGGCCCTACGCTGCCGACCCGGCCTTCGTCGACGAAGGACTGCAGATGCCCCAGCGGCAGGAAGGTCTGCACGTCGCGGGTATGCGTGCTTTCCTTGTCCCAGGCGAGGTTCTCCGTGTAGAGGCGCGGCGGAGGCTCGGCGCTGCGGCCCGCCCAGACGCCGCGCCGCTCGAAGGGCTTCGGCCGCTGCGCGGGATCGTCATGCCAGGGCCCGGCGGTCGTGACCAGCGCGACCCTGCTGGCCGCCAGCGGCTTGCGCAGCGGCGCGAACGGCACCTCGGCGTGGCGGGCGTACTGGTATGGGGTCGGGTAGCCGAGCGCGGCGTAGTAGGCGCGCGTTCGGTCGATGTAGCTGACGTGGGTGCGGTGGGTGGTGCCCATCGGGAACTCCGGCAGGAAGGCGCAGCCGATATCCTTGCACGAGCGCGACGGCACGATGCCGGCGCACTCCGGCAAATGGACGCCACCGGGCGAGCCTACCGCCGGCCGGGCACACCACCAGCCGCGCCCTCCGCCGGCTGTGGCTCCGCCCCCTGCGTCAGCGCTTGCCGCGAACCGCGCCCGCGGCCGACTCCACCTGGATCGGCACGGCGAGCCCCTGCTGGGGACCCTTGAGTTCCTCGTTGAGAACCGGCATCGCACCGCGCGGCTCCTCGAGCCGCGCGTGCCGAGCCACGAGGGAGGTCAGTGCCCAGGAACGGTTCGAAGCCTCCCAGCGCAGCTGCCCCTCGACCGGGAGACCACCGATCGCGCGAGCGACCCGGGCTTCCGGCAGGTCCGGCGAGCGCGCGACCACCCATGCATCCGACGCCAGACGCAGCGCGAACTGCGCCACCGCCGTCGGTCGCAGTGCGCCCGATGCATCCGGCTGCGGTGTCCGGGGCGTGCTCACGCCGAGCAGTTCGAGCCGGGCCTCGCCCATGGCCAGGCATTCAGGCTCACGCGGATCGAACCAGCGCTGCAGGGCGGGATCGAGCTCGAAACGCGTGCCGGCAACCCGGCCGGTCGGGGGATCGGGGCCGACGCGAGTCTCGGTGAAGACGCCCGACTTGGCGAGGGCCGACATCCGCTCTCGCCATAGCCAGAGCATCGCGCGCTGGCGTTCGCCCGCCTTGCGCGGCAGTGCGTCGTCGATGTGGACAACCAGCGGATCAGCGTCGATCAGCAAGCCCTCGCCGGCTGGCGGCAGCGCGACGCAGGCCCGCGGCATCTTGACATCGGGCCGTCCTACCAGGGCCTGAACCACTGGGCGCGCCGGTGCGACCACCCGGGCGGCATCGGCTTCGATCGCCCAGCCTCCGTTCTCGAACCATAGCCGGGTGACCAGCCCCGGGGGCTCCAGCACCGCCTGACGCAGCGCGGTGAACTCGGCCTTGCCGAAGACGGGGTCCTGCAGCCACGCGGGCTGCTGATCGAAGCGCACCTTGTTCACGACCCGCCAGACCCGACGGCCGCTCGCCTCCGGCAGGAGGCTGCCGTGCTCCGCAATCTCGGCGAGCACCGGCGTACCCACGTTCAGACAACCATCGCCGTCCATCTGGCGCCAGCCATCGAAACCCAGCGTGTAGAGCCGACCGGGACGCATGCCACGGCTGCCGGTATCGATCGGCGCGTCGGCTGCAACGACGATGCCCGCACGCGCAAGCACCTCGAGGGCGGCAGCGCGCTCCGGCGGAGAGCCGTCCTCGCCAAGCAGAATGCCGACGCTGGCCTGCCCGGGCACGGGCGCAAACTCGAGGCCGGGCGCGCCGTGGCGGTCACCAACGGCGGTATGCATCGGCAGGGAAAAGCAGGGAATCTCGACGCGCGCGATCAGATCGGGGTTGGCCTGAATGGCACGCTGGAAATTGAAGGGAAGCGGCGCGTGCGCTGGCGGAGCGATGAAGTCGGCCGGGACGAGCCCGCGATACCACGCGAGCCAGCCACCACCAGCGATCACTGCCGACATGGCCGCAGCCACCAGAACGAGCACCCACTTCAGCCGCATCGAACTGCCCCTGAGACCCCGTTAACCCCCTCGGGCGAATGATAGGCGTGAACGGCAAGCCGCCGTTCGCCGCCGATCGACCGGAATCAGCCGCCGGGTCGAATCGGGCAACGCGGGGATCAGCGGGCGCGGATTCAGGCCGCGCAGGCCGGGCGGGTTTCGAAGACGTAGGGCTCCAGCGTCGCCTGCGCAGACTCGCGCAGCGAATGCCACTTTCGCGGGCCGCCGTAATAGGCCAGACTGCCGGGCTCGGCGTTGCCCTCGCCGTTGTAATAGGAAAGGCAGTCGCGCAGCGGACGGGTCATCAGATCGGCTTCGCGGCAATGCGCCGCGTAGGCTTCCTCGGGTTCGCGGCGGATGTCGACCACCGAGGCGCCACGCTCGCGCAGCGTGGAAAGCATCCAGGTCACGTAGTCGGTATGCGACTCGAGACCCATGATGAAATTGAACTGGCCGCCCCCGCCCTGCGGGCCGGACATGATGAAAAGGTTCGGGAATCCGTGGCTGTGCAGCCCGAGGAAGGTGCGCACGCCCCCGGACTGCCATTTCTCGCGCAGCGTGCGGCCACCTCGGCCGGTGATCATGTTGAAGGTTGCGGTGGCCATCCACTGGAAACCGGTGGCGTAGATCAGGACGTCGAGCGGATATTCGATACCGTCGTGCACGACCCCGCGCTCATTGATCAGCGAAACACCGAGCGGCGCGGTATCGACGAGCCGCACGTGGGGCAGGTTGAAGGCGGGCAGAAATTCATCGTGGAAGGTCGGGCGCTTGCAGCCGTAGGGGTAATAGGGCTTGAGCGCCGCCGCCGTCTTCGGATCCTTGACGATGGCATCAACCCGGGCCCGGATCTGCTCCATGATCCGGAAGTTGGTTTCGAGCTGCCGCGCGATGAGTTCCTGCGGGCCGAGTTCGCGCGTGTGCTGCTTGCGTTCCTTGAAATCGGCGACCCGTCCCGCCAGAAAGTCGTCGTTGCCCTGCAGCGCCGCGCGTCCGGAACTGATCTGCGCCAGGCGCGTACGGCGCGCACGCGCCCATCCGGGTTCCTGCGACCATGCCGCGATCTCCTCGGGAGTGGTGGCGCGCTGGTCGCGCACGTCGATGGTCGAGGGCGTGCGCTGGAACACCACGAGCTCACCGGCCACCTTGGCCAG
>JBIIHU010000223.1:0-6148 GCA_044235405.1 Burkholderiaceae bacterium | reverse complement strand
GGCGAGACCCTGGGCAAGCGCATCCTTCGCGAACCGGCGTTCGCCGCGATCCGGCCGCAGCTGCCGGCGCAGGCCGGGGCGATCGCCGCCGCCATCCATGCGGTGTCGACCGAAGGCGTGGCCCTGCCTCGGCGCTCGCCCGCCGAGGATCTCGCGCAACTGCGCGAACGCTACCTCGCGACCGGCGCGGCGCTGCCGGTGTTCGAACTCGCCTTCGCCTGGCTGCGCGAGCACTGCCCGTCGCCCGACCGCTACGGGCTGGTGCACGGCGACTTCCGACACGGCAACCTGATGATCGGCCCCGATGGCATCCGCGCGGTGCTCGACTGGGAGCTCGCCCATGTCGGCGACCCCACCGAGGACCTCGGCTGGATCTGCGTGGCCGCCTGGCGATTCGGCGCGATCGACAAGCCGGTGGGCGGATGGGGCAGCCGCGAGGACCTGTTCGCCGCCTACGCGCAGCACACTGGCGTGCCGGTCGATCCGGTGCGCGCGCTGTTCTGGGAGGTGATCGGCACGCTGCGCTGGGGTGTGATGTGCCTCGACCTCGCGCGCTCCTACCCGCTGTTCCGGGACAGCGACCCGGGGCGTGCCGTCGAGCGCGCGCAGATCGGGCGGCGCGTCTCCGAAACCGACATCGACCTGCTGCGGCTGCTCGCGCCGCGCCGCTGACCGCCATGCACAACACCCCCACGCCCGACGAACTTCTCGAGGTGGTCGCGCGCTACCTGACCGAGGTCGCGATGCCGCTGCTGCCGCCGGCCGCGGCCTTCCATGCGCGGGTGGCGGCCAATGCGCTCAACGTCGTGCGCCGGCAGGTCGCGCTCGGCCCGGCCCAGGACGCTGCCGAGCTCGAGCGGCTGCGCGCGCTGCTCGGTCCGCAGGCGGTGCCCGCGGGCGACGATCTGGCCGCGGCCAACCGCGCGCTCGCCGACGCCATCGCCCGGGGGCGCGTCGACACTGCCTCGCCCGAACTCCTCGCCCACCTGTGGCAGACCACGCTCGACCGGCTCGCGGTCGATCAGCCCGGCTATGCGTCCTACCGGGCCGAAGTCGGCCCGAAGGCCCGGTAGGACGCGGTCTCGAAGGCCTCGAACAGGGGCAGGGCTCGGCGGTCGGCGAAGGGCAGGATCTGGGTAAGGTAGACGCCCGCCAGGCCGCCGGCCCGGTCGACCCAGCAGTAGCAGTTGCTCAGGCCCGCCCACATCATCGCGCCGGCCGGCCGGCCGGTGGGCGGGGGGGCGAGGTTCAGCTGGAAGGCGAGGCTCCAGGCCTTCGGGATGCCGGGGAAGAACTCCGCATCGTTGGAGCGCGCCGGCAGCACCGAGCGCAGCGGCTGCACGCGCAGCCCGCCGATGTGGTTGCGGGTCATCAGGTCGACCGTCTCGGGGCGCAGCAGGCGATGGCCGTCGGCCAGGCCGTCGTTGAGCACCATCCGCAGGAAGCGCAGGTAGTCGGCCGCGGTCGAGTACAGGCCGCCACCACCGCCCTCGAACTCCGGGTCCTGCACCACCTCCTGAGCGATCGGCGCGAGCGCGCCGTCATCGCCGCGCTGATGCAGGCGTGCCATCCGGGCGCGCATCGCCGGGGTGATCCGGAACGCCGTGCTCGTCATGCCCAGCGGCTCGAGGAGGTGCCGCGCGAGATGCTCGCCCAGGCGCTCGCCGGCCGTCTCCTCGATCATCCGGCCGGCCCAGTCGATGCCGATGCCGTAGTTCCAGCGTTCGCCCGGATCGAACAGCAGCGGCGTGAACAGCGCCTCGCGCCGCCCACTGCTCATCAGCGGCAGACCGCGCGCCCGCTGCCAGGCGCCGACCTCCGGGTTCCAGGTGTCGTAGCCGAAGCCCGCGGTGTGGGTCAGCAGGTGGCGCAGCGTCACCGGGCGCCGGGGCGCACGCGCGCGCGGCGTGCCGTCGGCGTCGAAGCCCTCGAGGACCTCGACACGCGCGATCTCGGGGACCACGTCGGCCGCCGGCGCGTCGAGGTCCAGGCGGCCGCGCTCGACCAGGCGCATCGCCGCCGTCGCGGTGATGGCCTTGGTCATCGAGGCGATCCAGCCGACGGTGTCGACGCTCATCGGCGCGTCGTCGCCCAGCGTGCGCACGCCGAAGGCGCCGGCGTAGCGGGTGGCCTGCGCATCGGTGACCATCGCCGCCACGCCAGGCACCTCGCCGGCCCGGACGGCGGCGTCAAGGAGGGTGTCGAGGTCGGCTGACAGGGGCGAGGCGGTCGGCATGGCAGGCTCCGGCGGATGGGGGTCGCAGTCTAGCGCCACGCCGATCGGGCATCATCGGGGCAGCGCTGCCGATCGGCACGCGGACCGGGGAGAAGGGCGATGGCGACGGACGAGGCGGGCGGAGTCTTCGAGGCGGGCGACGTGGTGCTGCAGTCGGGCCGCACCTTTCCCGGCATGCGGCTGGTCTGGCGCAGCTTCGGCGAGCTGAACGCCGACCGCTCGAATGTGATCGTCTACCCGACCTCGTACGCGGCGCAGCACCTCGACACACGCTGGCTGGTGCGGCCGGACGGCATTCTCGATCCGACGCGATACTTCATCGTGATCCCCGACCTCTTTGGCAACGGCCTGTCGTCGTCGCCGTCGAACACCGCATGGCCACTGACCGGCGACCGCTACCCGGATGTCACGTACCACGACGCGGTGCGCGTGCAGCAGCGGATGCTCGCCGAGCTCTGGGGCATCGAGCGCGTGAAGCTGGTCTACGGCTGGTCGATGGGCGGCATGCAGGCCTACCACTGGGCGAGCCTGTTCGGCGACCGGGTCGAGCGCATCGCGGTGGTCTGCGGCTCGGCGCGCTGCGCGCCGCACAACCGCGTGTTCCTCGATGCGGTGCGCGCCGCGCTGACCGCCGATCCGGCCTGGCAGGACGGCGTGTTCCGCGAGCGACCGGTGCGCGGTTTCCGGGCGATGGCGCGGCTCTACGCGACGATGGCGCTGTCGCAGGAGTTCTACCGCGACGAGCTGTGGCGCGGCATCGGCTTCAGCTCGCTGGAAGACTTCCTGGTGCGCAGCTGGGAGTGGACCTTCTCGCGCCGCGATCCCTCGGATCTGCTCGCGCAGCTGTGGACCTGGCAGCACGGCGACATCTCGGCGCAGCCGAGCTACAGCGGCGACCTGGCGGCGGCGCTACGCGACATCAGCGCGAAGGTGCTGCTGATGCCCTGCGACCGCGACGCCTACTTCCGCGTCGAGGACAACCGGCTCGAGGCGCAGCACCTGCGCCACGGCGAACTGCGACCGATTGTCTCGCCGTGGGGCCATCGCGCCGGCAACCCGGTGACGAGCCCCGCCGACGAGGCCTTCATCCGCGAGGCCGTGCGCGAACTGCTCGCCGACTGATCGGGTCGGGCCCGCGCGCGGCGCTCGGCCTCGCCTGCCCGGCTTTGCGCCCTCAGGCCAGCGCGGTCTCGGCCAGCCGTACCCAGTAGGCGGCACCGGTGCTCAGGATGCCGTCGTTGAAGTCGTAGCCGGGGTTGTGCACCATGCAGCCCCCCTCGGAACCGGTGCCGTTGCCGATCCAGACATAGCATCCGGGCTTGGACAGCAGCATCCAGGCGAAGTCCTCGGAGCCCATCGCCGGACGCGGATCGAGGATCAGGTTCTCGCGCCCGACCAGCGACTCGGCCACCCGGGCGCATAGCGCCGCCTGCTCGGCGTGATTGACCGTGGGCGGGTAGCGTCGCTCGTAGCGCACGCTGATCTCGGCGCCGTGCGAGGCTGCCGTGCCGGCGCACAGCTCGCGGATCCGCGCCTCGATCAGGTCCTGGACGCGGGTGTCGAAGGCGCGCACCGTGCCGCCGAGCACCGCCTCGTTGGGGATGATGTTCCACGCCGACCCCGAGTGGAACTTGGTGACCGACAGCACCGAAGGATCGAGCGGGTCGACATTGCGGCTGACCACGGTCTGCAGCTTCTGCGTGAGTTCGGCGCCGATGACGATCGGATCGATGCCCTTGTGCGGCATCGCGCCGTGCGAGCCGCGTCCGGTGATCGTGATCTCGAACATGTCGTAGGAGGCCATCATCGGACCGGCCTTGACCGCGATCCGGCCGGCCTCGATGCCAGGGATGTTGTGCATGCCGAACACCGCCTGCATCGGGAAGCGCTCGAAGAGACCTTCCTCGACCATCACGCGCGCGCCGCCTTCGTTTTCCTCGGCCGGCTGGAAGATCAGGTACACGGTGCCATCGAAGCGGCGGGTGGCGGCGAGATGCCGCGCCGCGCCCAGCAGCATCGCGGTATGGCCGTCGTGGCCGCAGGCGTGGTGCTTGCCGGGGTTGCGCGACGCCCAGGGCAGGCCGGTGCCCTCCTGCATGTCGAGCGCGTCCATGTCGGCGCGCAGTCCGATCGCGCGCGAGCCTTGGCCGGCCGCGCCGCGGATCACGCCGACCACGCCGGTGCGCGCGATGCCCTCGTGCACCTCGTCGACGCCGAAGGCCCGCAGGCGCTGGGCGACATAGGCGGCGGTGCCGACCTCCTCGAAGGCGGTCTCGGGGTTGGCATGGATGTGCCGGCGCCACTCGGTCATCTGCGGCAGGTACTGGCCGATGTCCTCGATGATCCCGATCGGGTCGTTGGCGCCCATGGCTGGCTTCCTCGCTGGCTTGAAGGGTGAAGGGGCTCGCGGGCGCGCGTCCGGGGGCGCGCGCGGCGTGGCGGCACTGTAGCGCAAGCGCCGCGTCCCTTGCACGCGGGATGGCGACATCGCCGGATCGCCGATGCTGCGGATCCCGTGCCCCCGTGCCTGCGCGCCCCTGCCTTCCGGTGCTCGCGCCGGGTGGCACGGCGATCAGTGCCGGGGCTCGAGCGAGCGGAGGAAGGCCAGCAGGTCGGCGCGATCGCCGGCGCTCAGGCGCAGCGGCCGCAGCAGTACCTCGCCGTCGGCGTGCAGGCGATCGACGTCGAGCGTGTCGTAGTGGCGCACGACGTCGGCCAGGCCGGGCAGGCGGCCGTCGTGCATGTAGGGGGCCGTGGCGCCCAGGCCGCGCAGGCCCGGCGTGCGCCACTCGCCGAAGTTGCCGTGCCGTGCCACCACTGTCCGCAGCCTCAGCGCGCCCTCCTCGGTGCCGGGCGCGGGGTCGGCGAAGGGGCCGGCGAGGTTGTAGCGGTCGGCGAGGACCCGCCTCAGCCCGGCGTGTCGGCCCGGGTCGACACGGCCGCGGCCGGTTACGAAGGGCATGCCGATGTCATGGAACTCGCCGTTCGAGAAGCCCGGGCCGCTATGGCACGACGCGCAGCGCCCGTGGTCGAGAAACAGCGCCAGCCCGCGCGCCGCGGCCGCCGGGTAGCGCGCCGCCCGGGCGGCATCGCCCGCGACGATCGCGTCGCGGAAGTCGTCGAAGGGGGTGCGGGGCGACACCAGCGTGCGCAGCCATGCGCCGATCGCCTTGGCGGCATCGACCAGGTCGACTTCCTCCGGCGACGCGTCCGCAGGCCTGCGCTCGGCCGGGGAGGCGGCGCGCGCCGCCGCAAGCGCCGCGGCCAGTTCGGGGTCGTCGCGCAGCAGCGCGGAGATCCGCGCGGGCGTGGCGCCCATCTCCCGCGGATCGAGCAGCGGGCGCAGGCTCGCGGCCCACAGGCTGTCGGTGCCTCCGTCCCATCCGAACCAGCGCTGCAACCCGACGTCGAGCAGGCCCTGCGTGTTTCGCGCAAGGCGCTCGCGCCCCTGCGCCTGCGCGCGTGCATCGCTGAACCCGTGCGACGGCAGGTGGCACGAGGCGCAGGCTCCACCCCCTTCGCCGGCCAGTCGGGAATCGGCGAAAAGGCGTTTGCCCAGCCTTTCGGCGGCGGCCACCCCGGAAAACCGGTTGCCCGGATCGGGCGGTATCGGTGGCGGCCAGGGCCCGAACGCCGCGATCCGCTCGCGCTGCGAGGCGGTGAAGTTCGGGCGTCGCTCGGGATCCTCGGAGCGCCTGCCGCCGGCGACATCGGCTGGCGAAACCGGCCACGCGATCAGCGCGAGCAGCAGGCCCGCAAGCGCGCGGGTCGCCGAGATCGCAGGCTTGCCGTCATGTCGCGGCGCCGGGCGGATCGGCATGGCTGCAGGCTGCGCGATCGCGCCGCTCAGGGGACAAGGAAGTCGTGATGCACGCTGACCGGCACGCCGCCGACCCGCATCCCGATCGTCAG
>JBIIHU010000001.1:0-68319 GCA_044235405.1 Burkholderiaceae bacterium | reverse complement strand
TACGGCCTGGAGACGATGTGCGTGGGCGGCGGCCAGGGCGTCGCCGCGATCTTCGAGCGGGCCTGATTTCGACGCGGGCGCTCGCTGCCGCGCGGGCGCCCCGCCGCGGGCGCCTGGATCGCCCGTTGCGCGGCTTTCAGCGCAGCGCCTGGCGCGCGGCGCCCAGCGCGGCCCACTGCTGCGGGTCGTGCCCGTAGAGGATGCGGCTGCCGGCCTGCGCGCCCATCGCGCGCAGCCGGCGCATCGAGTCGAGCATCAGCCCGCCGTCCCACACCACCGAGGGCAGCAGTTCGCGCGCCATGTGCTCGGCCGAGTAGCAGGCGTCGGCGGTGAGCACGAAACGCGAGTCGCGCGCCACCTGCACCACCAGCGACTGGTGCCCCGGCGTGTGGCCGGGCGTGGGCACGAGCAGCACGGTGCCGTCGCCGAAGACATCGTGCTCGCCGTCGATCAGCTCCCAGTTCAGCGGCAGGTTCCAGAGCCGCTCGTCGTAGCGGTTGCCGGGGGCGCGCGCGGCCTCCATCTCGGCGCGCTGCACCAGGATGCGCGAGGTCGGGAACCATCGGTTGCAGCCGCAATGATCGAAGTGCAGGTGCGAGTTCGCGACGAAGTCGATGTCGTCGGGCACGAGCCCGAGGTGGGCGAGCTGGCCGGGCGCGTTCTCGTCGGCTGCGCCTGCCAGCGTGAAGGTGGAGGCCAGTCGGCGGCCGAGCACCCCCGGCGGGTCGGCGGCCGCCTCGCAGGCCACGCCGGTGTCGAAGAGCAGCTTGCCCTTCGGGTGGATGACCAGGAAGCCAGGCACTGGCACCGTGGTGCGCTCGCCGGCGGCGGCATCGGGAAAGAAGACGGTGCGATCGAAGCTCAGGCGACCGCAGCAAAGGGCGTGCAGGGCGGGCATCGGGATTCCTCGGCGGGGGAGCGGGTCATGGGCGGCCCGCCTCGGGCAGGCCACCCGCGCCAGGGGAGGGCAGCCCACCCGGGCGCGTGGCCTGCCCCACGGTAGGGCGGGGCGCGCGGCCGCGTCAATGGCTGGTGCGACAATGGCGCGCCATTTTCCGGCAGACCGCACCGAGTCCCAGGAGTCTTCGATGTCCTACGCCTACCAGACGCTCGCCGCCTCGCTCGAGGGCCGCGTGCTGACCCTGAAGCTGAACCGCCCCGACAGGCTCAACGCCTTCACCGTCGAGATGGCCAACGAGCTGGTCGATTTCTTCACGCGTGTGAACGACGATGATGCGGTGGGCGCCATCGTCGTGGCGGGCGAGGGCCGCGCCTTCTGCGCCGGGATGGACCTCTCGCGCGAGGGCAACGTCTTCGGCCTGGACGAGTCGCTCGAGCCGACGATGCGCGACATGCACGAGCGCCTCGACGATCCGGTCATCGTCGACGGCGTGCGCGACACCGGCGGACGGGTCACGCTCGCCATCCACGCCTGCCGCAAGCCGGTGATCGCGGCGATCCACGGCGCGGCGGTGGGCATCGGCGCGACGATGACGCTGGCGATGGACATCCGGCTGGTGGCCGACAACGCGAAGGTCGGCTTCGTCTTCGGGCGCCTGGGCATCGTGCCCGAGGCCTGCTCCAGCTTCTTCCTGCCGCGGCTGGTCGGCATCCAGCGCGCGCTCGACTGGGTGTATTCGGCGCGCATCCTCGAGGCGACCGAGCTGCGCGAGTCGGGGCTCGCGCTGGCCGTGCATCCGGCCGCCGAGCTGCTGGCGGCCGCGCAACGGCTGGCGGCGAGCTACGTGGATGGGCGCTCGGCGGTGTCGGTGGCGCTGATGCGCCAGCTGATGCTGCGCAACCTCGCGGCCGACTCGCCGCTGCAGGCGCACCGCACCGATTCGCTCGCGATGTTCTACACCAGCCGCGGCGACGGCCGCGAGGGCGTGCGTGCCTTCCTCGAGAAGCGCGCGCCGGTCTTCACCGCGAAGGCCTCGACCGACATGCCGCCCTTCTACCCCTGGTGAGGCCCGCTCAACGGTACTGCAGCGCGCCGTCGTCGAGGTCGGCCTGCGGCAGCTCGTCCTTCTCGCTCCAGTAGTCCTGCGTGTGCAGCCAGGGCATGCGCTCGCCCTGCTGCGGCAGCAGGTGCAGTCCGCGCATCAGGTAGCCGGGGTTGAAGTTCTCCGGGTCGACCCAGGGCTTGAGCGCCATGCCGGCATCTTCGGGACGCAGCTGCGGCACCACCACCGAGGCGCCCTTGTCCTGCATGTGGCCGAGCAGCCGGCAGACCAGGTCGGCGATCAGGTCGGCGCGCAGCGTCCAGCTCGCGCGGAAGTAGCCGAAGACCCAGGCGAGGTTGGGCACGCCGGTGAACATCGTGCCCCGCCACGACACGGTCTTCGAGAAATCGAGCGGCTCGCCGTCGATCGCGAAGGCGATGTCGCCGAGCACGTTCAGGTTGAACCCGGTCGCGGTGACGATCACGTCGGCGTCGAGACGCTCGCCGGACTTCAGCACGATGCCATGCGCGTCGAAGCGCTCGATCTCGTCGGTGGCCACCGAGGCCTTGCCCTCGCGGATCGCCCGGAACAGGTCGCCGTCGGGGATGAACGCGATGCGCTGGTGCCACGGCCGGTAGCGTGGCGTGAAGTGCTTCTCGACGTCGGGGCTGTCGCCGAGGAAGGCCTTCACGCCGGCGAGCAGCTCGGCCTTCAGCTTGTCGGGCTCGCTGAAGGAGCGCCGGGCGATGGTCGCCTGGTCGAACAGGATCCGGCGCCGCACGATCTCGTGGATCCACATCGGGTCGATGTCGAGCTCGCGCAGCGAGTCGGCCAGCAGGTTGGCGTTGCGCCCGGTGACGAAGTAGGTCGGCGAGCGCTGCAGCATCGTGACCTTCGCGCAGCGCCCGGCGATCGCGGGCACGAGCGTGGCGGCGGTGGCTCCCGAGCCGATCACCACCACCCGCTTGTCCTCGAGCGCGAGGTCCTCGGGCCAGGTCTGCGGATGCACGATGCGACCGGCGAAGGTCTCCATGCCCGGCCAGTCGGGCGTGTAGCCCTCGGTGTGCCGGTAGTAGCCCTGGCACATCCACAGGAAGCCCGCGGTGAAGACCCAGCGCTCGCCGGTATCGAGCTGGGTGACCCGCAGCGTCCATCGGCGCTGCGCGCTCGACCAGCTCGCCGCGTCGATGCGGTGGCGGTAGCGGATGCCCGGCGCGAGGCCGTTCTCGTCGATGACCTCGCCGAGGTACTTCAGGATCTCTTCGGCGGTGGCGATCGGCGCGCCCAGCCAGGGCTTGAAGCGGTAGCCGAAGGTGTAGAGGTCGCTGTCGGAGCGGATGCCCGGATAGCGGTGCGTGCTCCAGGTGCCGCCAAACGTGGCCTGGCTCTCGAGCACCAGCCAGCGGGTGCCCGGGCGCTGCTTCGTGAGGTGGTAGGCCCCGCCGATGCCGGAGATGCCGGCGCCGGCGATCAGCACGTCGAAATGGCCGCCCTGGCGCTCGGGCGCGTCGGCGGCGCCGGCCTGGGCGGCGTCGTGCGCCGCCTGCGTCGTGGCGTTCATGGGTTGTGCTTCGATTCGGTCTTCAGGTAGAGCTTCTGCATGCCGCCGAGCCAGCGGTCGTAGTTGGCGGTCTTGCCGCGCAGGTAGTCGAGCACCTCGGGATGCGGCAGCACCAGGAAGGTCTCCTGGGCCATCACCTTGACGATCTCGTCGGCCACCGCCTCGGCGCTGAGGATGCCGTCGCCGCCGGCCGAGCCACCGTCGCCCGGGACCATGCCCGTGCGCACCGCCTGCGGGCACAGGCACGACACATGCAGGCCGCTGCGGCCGTAGGCGATCGCGAGCCACTCGGCGATCGCCACGGCGGCGTGCTTGGTCACGCCGTAGGCGGCGGACTCGACGATGTTGAGCAGGCCCGCGGCCGAGGCGGTGATCAGGAAGTAGCCCTCGCCGCGGGCGACCATCTTGTCGACCACCGCGCGCGCGGCCCAGACGTGGGCCATGCCGTGGATGCGCCACATCCTGTCCCACATCGCATCGTCGGCCTCCAGGCCGCGGCTGTTGCCGATGCCGGCGTTGGAGAAGTAGATGTCGACCCGGCCGTAGCGCTGCTCGGCGGCGGCCACCAGCGCCTGGATGTCGGCTTCGCGGCCGACATCGCAGCGCACCGCGAGCCCGCCCACGGCCTGGGCGACCGGTTGCAGCGCCGCCTCGTTGACGTCGGCGACGACCACGCCGGCGGCGCCTTCGGCGTGGAACTTGAGTGCGGTGGCGCGACCGATGCCGCTGGCCGCGCCGGTGATGACCGCGACCTTGCCCTTGACGTCCATGACTGCCTCTCCTGAGGGTGGTTGACCGATGCCTCCAAGGCTACACCCGGCGGCGGCCGGCGTACTTCCGGAATCGCGGCCGGCCGGTGGCAAGATGGCGGTCCCGTGCCCCCAACGCTGGAGCCATCGCTGATGACCGCCGTCCACCCAGGCCGTTTTGCCGGCCGATCCATCCTCGTCACCGGTGCCGGCAGTGGCATCGGGCGTGCCGCCGCGCAGCGCTTCGCCGCCGAGGGCGCGCGCGTGGTGGTGGCCGACTACAACGCGGCCGCCGCCGATGAGACGGTGACGCTGCTTGCCGCGGCCCACGGCGCGGGACAGGCTGTGGCGGTGCGCGGCGATGTCTCGCGCGAAGCCGACAACGCGGCGATGGTGCAGGCTGCGCTCGACCACTTCGGCCGCCTCGACCATGCCTTCCTGAACGCCGGGGTGGGTGGCGCCTTCGGGCCGATCACCGAGACCTCGGTCGAGGACTGGGACTACACCTTTCACGTGCTGGTGCGCGGCGTGTTCCTCGGCATCAGGCACGCGGTGCCCGCGATCCGCCGTCATGGCGAGGGCGGTGCGCTGGTCGCCACCGCCTCGATCGCCGGCCTGCAGGGCGGGGCGGGCTCGCATGCGTATTCGGCCGCCAAGGCAGCGGTCGTCAGCCTGACGCGCAGCGTCGCGGTCGAGATGGCGCCGTACCGCATCCGCATGAACAGCGTCGCCCCCGGCACCATCATGACCCCGCTGCTGCACCGCGGCCGGCCCGAGAAGATCCAGTCGGTGCTGCCGCCGCAGCCCTGGCCCGACCATGGCCAGCCCGAGCACATCGCGGCGCTCGCCGCCTTCCTGTGCTCCGACGACGCCGCCTTCATCACCGGCGAGACCGTGGTCGCCGACGGCGGGCGAATCGCTCAGGGGCTCGCGCTGTTCGGCGCGGGCGCCGGCAACGTGCTCACCCAGCGCCCCGGCGTGAATCGCGGCAGCACCGGCGAGCCCAGCGTCGTGCACGGGCCGGGTGGTGCCGGTGAGGGCGCTGGCGCGCACCGCGGCGGGGGCGGCTGATGGCCTGGAAGCTGCCGCAGCTGCGAATGTCCGAGGGGTCGCTGTTCGCGATCCTGCTGCGCTCGCCCTGGTGGGTGAGCATGCTGATCGCCGCGGGCCTGTTCGCCTTCACCGGCCTGTTCCTGCCGCCCTTCTTCGCGGCGATGTTCGCGCTGCCCTTCGCCGTGATCGGGGTCATCCGCGGCTGGCGTCAGCTCGATGCGCCCAGCCCGAAGCGCGTGGCCGCGATCACCGAGTCGGTGCGGGCGATGAGCTGGGATGCGTTCTCCCGGACGCTGACCGAGGCCTGGCAGCGCGAGGGGGCCACGGTCGAGGCGATCCGGCACTCCAGCGCCGATTTCATCATCGAGCGCAACGGCCGGCGCACCGTCGTGGGCGCACGGCGATGGAAGGCGGCGCGCAGCGGCATCGAGGTGCTCGAGGCGTTGCAGAGCTCGCGCGAGCGGCTCGACGTCCACGACGCCCTTTTCATCGCCACCGGCGAGATCACCGAGCAGGCGCGTGCCTATGCGGCCAAGCACCTGATCCGGCTCGGCGGACCGGAGATGCTGCTCGATCTGCTCGAGCCGCGGCGCAGGCCCGGGCGCTGAGCTCGCCGGGAGCGCCTGCCCCGCCCGGCCCCGCAGCCCACGCCACGGCCCCTCCCGGCCCCTCAACCCACCCCGCGTTCGCGACCGGCCCACCAGGGCGCGCGCAGCTCGCGCTTCAGGACCTTGCCCACCGGGCTGCGCGGCAGCGCATCGATGAAGTCCACCGACTTGGGCGCCTTCATCGCGCCGACGATGCCTCGCGCCCAGGCGATCATCTCGTCGGCGCTCGCCTGCGCGCCCGGCTTGAGCTGCACGCAGGCCTTCACCGCCTCGCCCCACTTGGGGTCGGGCACGCCGATCACCGCGCAGTCCTGCACCGCCGGGTGCTGCATCAGCGCGCTCTCGACCTCGAAGGGGAAGATGTTGAAGCCGCCCGAGATGATCAGGTCGCGCTTGCGGTCGGTGATGTAGAAGTAGCCGTCCTCGTCGCGCCGGCCGATGTCGCCGGTGTGGTGCCAGCCGTGCTGCTGGATCTCGGCGGTCGCCGCCTCGTCGTCCAGATAGCGGTCCATGATCGTGGGCCCGCGCAGCACCACCTCGCCGGTCTCGCCGGGCGGCAGCAGGCGGCCCTGCTCGTCCATCACCGCCATCGCCTCGACGACGACCGTGGGTCGGCCGCACGACAGAAGCCGGTGGCGCAGCGAGGGCTCGCGCACCGCCTGCGCGATCTCGGCCGGCGACATGAAGGTGGTCGGAAAGCCCGATTCGGTCTGACCGAAGGCCTGGCAGACCACCGGCCCGACGCGATGCACCGCCTCGACGATCTTCTCGGGCGCGAACGGCGAGGCGGCGGCGATCAGGTAGCGCAGCGAGGAGAAGTCGGCATCGGCCGCCTTCGGATGCGCGAGCAGCATGTAGATCAGCGTCGGGGGCAGGAAGAGCACCGACACGCGGCGCTGCGCGATCAGGTCGATCATCGCGCCGACATCGGGCGTGGACATCATGATCGTCGTACCGCCGAACTGGCCCATGCCCATCGCGACGAAACCGCCGGCGTGGGTGATCGGCGCGACGGCCAGATTCACCGGGGGCTCGTCGAAGTGCAGGCAGGTCGCCCACGCGAGCACGCTCGTGAGAATGGATCGGTTCGAGCCGACCGTGAGCTTGGATCGGCCGGTCGTGCCGCCGGTCGCCCCCTGGAAGCCCTGCGCGTCCTCCGGCAGCCGCAGGTCGAGTGGCGCATCGGACACATCGCCCAGCCAGGTCTCGAGCGAGGGCGCGCGCGGATCGTCGCCCAGGCAGACCACCTCGCGCAGCGTCGGCACGCCAGCCCGGATCGCCTCGACCAGGCCGCCCGCGGCCGGGTCGAAGAAGAGCAGGCCGCAGCGCCCTGCCGCCAGGATGTGCAGGATGTCGGCCGGCGCGGCGCGCATGTTGAGGTTGCTCCAGGCGACGCCTGCGCGCATCGCGCCCAGCATCGCGATGAAGGCCTGCCCGGTGTTGGGGCTGAGCACCGCGAAGCGGTCTCCCGGACCGAAGCCCGCCTCGTGCAGTCGGCGGGCGACGCGGCAGACCTGCCGCCAGACCTGCCGGTAGGTCATGTCGCCGCCATCGCCGCTCAGCGCGAGCCGGTCCGGGTGCGTGAGCAGGCCGCGGAAGTAGAGGTCGGTCAGGTGCATCGGGGGATCTCCGCGAGAGGAAAGGGTTCGACGCCATCGAGCACCTGTTCGCAGGCCGACAGCGCGGCGGTGATCCGCGGGCCCAGCAGTTCGGCGCGGGGCACGACCCGCTCGGGCCCGAGGCGCAGCGCCCGGGGCACCCGGTGGTGCAGCCAGCCGAGCTGCACCAGAAGCCGCGCCGCCAGCAGCCGGGAAAGCTGCTCGACCTCGGCAGCGGGGAAGGGCCGCTCGCGCCGATAGCCGCGCACGGCAGCCGCCGCGAGCGCCTCGAAGCGCGGGTCGTGCATGAAGGGGATCAGCGCGACCGCGAGATCGTAGGCATGCCAGCCGAAGGCGCAGTCGTCGAAGTCGAAGATGACCGGCTCGCCGTCGCGCAGCAGCACGTTCTGCGGCAGCACGTCGGCATGGATGATCGAGAAGGTCGCGGCCTGCCGGCCATGGGCGAGCAGGCCGGCATGCATGCGCGCGCGCGCCTCGCGCACGACGCGGGCCTGGGTCGCGTCGAACTCCGGCAGATCCCAGAACGAGCCCCACCAGGGCCGCTCGCCGATCAGGCCATCGGCATCGAGCAGGGGGCGGCGAAAGCCGGCCGGTGCGGCCCATGCGACGGCCTGCGCGTGCATGCGGGCGAGGGTCGCGCCGATGCGCTCGAGCACGTCGACGGGATCGGCCGTGCCGCTGGCGATCGCCTCGGCCATCGGCACGCCGTCGATCCACTCGATCAGTCCCACGAAGCGAACCCCGCCGCCGGCGCCGGGCCATGCGAGCTCGGCGTGCGGCGCGCCCGTCAGCGTGGGCACGGGGCGCGGGGTCGGGATGCCGGCATCGCTGAGTGCGGTGGTCCAGGCGTGCTCGCTCGTCAGTTCGGCGGCGTCGTGATACCCGGCGCGATGGATCCGCACGGCGTACCGTCGGCCGTCGCCGAGCGTGGCCCGGAAGACCACGTTTTCGCGCGCCGCGACGAAGTCGAGGGTCGCGTCGGCGATGCCCCAGTGCGCGAGCGCCGCGCCGGCGCATGCGTGCGCCGCCCGATCCTGCGCGGGATCGCCGTCGCTGCCGCGGTCTTCGGTCGCGCTCATGATGTTCAGGCGGTCGCCGTGCGCTCGAGCGCCTGCTTGAAGAGGGCGACGAAGTACTCGGCGTGCTCCCGCTCGAAAACCAGCGGCGGGCGGATCTTGAGCACGTTGCCGTGTTCGCCGGCATGGCCGATCAGCGCGCCGGCGTCGCGCAGGCGGTTGACCATCGCGACGGCCCCTTCGCGGTCGGGGGCGCGTGTGGTCCGGTCATGCACCCACTCGATCGCGATGAACAGGCCGCGCCCGCGCACGTCGCCGATCGCCTGCACGTTGATCGCGATCTCGCGCAGCGCCTCCAGCAGCCATGCACCGTGGGCCGCGGCCTTCGCCGCCAGCCCGCGGTCCTCGATCTCGTCGAGCACCGCCAGACCCGCAGCCGCATGCACGGGCGAGCCGGCGAAGGTGTTGAAGTAGCGGCCCGCGGCGCGAAAGCGCGCGACCAGGTCCGGGCGGGCCGCGCACGCGCCCATCGGCATGCCGTTGCCCATCGGCTTGCCGGTGGTGACGATGTCGGGCACCACGCCCTCGCCCTGGTACGCCCACCACCGTCCGGTGCGGCAGAAGCCCGACTGCACCTCGTCGACGATCAGCAGGCCCCCGGCCTCGCGCACCAGCCGTGCGGCCTGCGGCAGGAAGCCGGGCAGCGGCTCGGGCAGGCCTTCGTTGGCGAAGATCGGGCACACCAGCATGCCGGCCAGGGGCACGCCGGCGGCATCGAAGTCGGCGATCGCGGCGCGAACCTCGTCGAGATGGGCCCGCACCAGCCCGGCCGCATCGAGCCCGTCGGCCAGCGGGCGATAGCGTTGCGGGTACGCGATCGCATGGACATCGGGCCGGCCCCGTCGCGGCGCGCGGGTGAGTGAGCCGACCAGTGCGCTGTGTCCGTGGTAGGCCGCGGTGGTGCACACGAAGCCGCGGCCGCCGGTGGCGATGCGCGCCATCTGCATCGCCACTTCGTTGGCCTCGGTGCCCGTGCAGGTGAACACCACGCTGCCGATCGAGGGGTCGTGCAGGTCGACCAGGCGCTGCGCGTAGTCGAGAATGCGGGCATCGAGGTAGCGGCTGTGCGTCCAGTGGCGCGCCGCCTGCCCGGCCAGGGCCGCCACGACGCGCGGGTTGGCATGCCCCACCACCGGGATGTTGTTGTAGAGGTCGAGGTAGCGTCGGCCGTCGGCGTCGTGCAGCCAGACCCCTTCGCCGCGCACCAGGTGCAGCGGCCGCTGGTAGAAGAGCGGCGCACCCGGGCCGAAGAGCCGGTCGCGGCGTGCGAGCAGGGCGTCGAGCGCCGCGTCGGGCGAGGTGGCGGGCGCCAGGCCGGCGATCGGCGGGGCGGGCTCGGGCATCGCAGGGCTCCGGAGACGGGCGTTCGGTGGCTGCAGTATCGCCCGGTTGGGCGTCGCGTCATGCGCCCGACACCGGGCTCGCCGTATGATCGGGGGCTGTGAACGTTTCGAATCGGCTGCAATGTCCGCACCCTCCCGATCGCTGAACCTCGCCGGCGCCACCAACTTCCGCGATCTCGGCGGCTACCGGGGCCGCGACGGGCGAACGGTGCGCTGGCGCCGGCTGTTCCGCTCCGATCACCTCGCGGGCCTGACGGCCGACGACCAGGCCGAGCTTGCACGCCTCGGGCTGGCCCGCAGCTTCGATTTCCGGGGTGTCGACGAGCGCGCGATCACTGCCTACGAGCTTCGCGGCGTGCGCCAGCACTCGCTGCCGATCGAGCCCACGGTGGTGCAGAGCCTGGCCGCGCTGCGCGAGGCGGGCGAGCGCATCACGCCTGGCCACGCGGTCGACGCGATGCGCGACACCTACCTCGGTTTCGTGCGGCACGGCGGCCCGCGCTTCGGCGCGCTGCTGCGCCATCTGGCCGACGACGATGCGCCGGCGGTCTTCCACTGCACCGCGGGCAAGGACCGCACCGGTTTCGCCGCGGCGCTGCTGCTGTCGGCGCTCGGTGTTTCCCGTGACGTCATCATGGACGACTTCCTGCTCACCAACGCCTTCTACCGGCGCGCGCCGGGTTCGTCGCATACCGATCTTCCCCAGGAAGTGCTTGATGTCCTGTGGCGGGTGCAGGCCGGCTTCCTGGAGGCCGCGCTGGAGGCGGTCGATCGCGAGCACGGCGGGCTCGAGGGCTACCTTGGGGCGATCGGCATCGGGCCGGCCGAGCGGGAGCGGCTGGCGGGCAACTATCTCGAGGCCTGAGCGCCGCCGCGGCCGCGCGCCGGTCTTGCCCTGCGCCTGGGGTATCCCCTGCGGCCGAAGGCCTTAGGCGCCGCGGGGCTTTGCCGGGCTTGCGAGGCCCCGTGGCAACATGCGTCGCCGCGCCGTCCGTCCCGGGCGGCTCGCCCCCGAACGACAACCCGGAGACACCATGAAGATTGCATCGCTCGTCGTGGCGGTGGCGGCGCTGTTTGCAGCCGTCCCCTCGCCCTCGCAGGCCCAGCAGGCCTGGAAAGTCGCCTCGGCCGCGCAGCCCGGCTCGCCGCTGCTCGGTTTCGTCGAGGAGGTCGTCACCAAGATCGGCACCAACACCAAGGGCGCCATCAAGGCCGAGCGCCTGTTCATCGGCAGCGAGCAGGAGATCGCCCAGCAGATCCTGCGCGGCCGTATCGAGGTCGCCGGCATCTCGATGGCCGGCTTCGCGCCCGCCGTTCCCGAGGCGGGCATCATGACCACGCCTTACCTGTGGACGAGCGACGCCGAGCGCGACTTCGTCACCGACAACTACGCGCTGCCGGTGCTCAAGAAGATCTACGAGGCCAAGGGCGTGATCCTGCTCGGCGTGAGCGAGGTGGGCTGGAACGACGTGGTCTGCAAGAAGCCCTGCCTGACGCCGGCCGACTTCAAGGGCATGAAGGTGCGCGTGGGCCCGGCGCTGTCGTCGAAGATCTTCTGGCAGTCGATGGGCGTGAACGGCGTGCAGATGCCGCTGTCCGAGCTCTTCCCGGCGCTGCAGAGCGGCCTGGTCGAGTCGGCCGACCTGCCCTTCCCCTACTACGTCACCACGCCGGCCGCGCAGAGCGCCCCGCATTACGTGACCACCCGGCACCTGCATCACCCGTCGGCCTTCATCATCAACAAGCGCATCTGGGACGGGCTGACCCCCGAGCAGAAGACCGCCGTGCAGGCCGCCGTGCCCGACACCCCGCGCATGCGCCGCGAGGTCGACGCCAGCATCAAGCCCAAGATGGACGAGTTCAAGGCCAAGGGCGGCGTCGTGCATGAACTGACTCCGGCCCAGCGCGCCGAGTTCGTCAAGCTCGTGCTGCCCAACCAGGAGCAGATGGTCAAGGAGACCGGTGGCCAGGCCGCCGAGCTCTGGGCCGCCATCCAGAAGGGCAAGGCCGAGTTCAAGGCCCGCGGCGGCAAGTAAGCCTTCCCCTCCGCGGTGAACTCGCGCGCCTTCGGGCGCGCGAGTCGTTTTCAGGGCTGCGATTCCGGCGGTCCGTTTAGCGCGCTCTCGCCGAGCGCGTGCGGCGCGCCCGCCCGACCATGGCGTCTTTCGAAAGGAGGACGACGACATGGCCTGGGACTTTGGCACCGACGACGCCTATCAGGCGCAGCTCGACTGGGTGGATCGCTTCGTGCGCGAGGAGATCGAGCCGCTCGATCATGTGCTCGGTCACCCCTGCGACGTGCGCGATGCGCGCCGCAACCGGCTCGTGCGGCCCCTGCAGGCCCAGGTGCGCGAGCGCGGCCTGTGGGCCTGCCACCTCGGCCCCGAGCTCGGCGGCCAGGGCTATGGCCAGGTCAAGCTCGCGCTGCTCAACGAGATCCTCGGGCGCTCGCGCTTCGGCCCCACGGTGTTCGGCTGCCAGGCGCCCGACAGCGGCAACGCCGAGATCCTCGCCCACTACGGCACGCCCGAGCAGAAGCGTCGCTTCCTGCAGCCGCTGCTCGACAACGAGATCGTGTCGTGTTTCGCGATGACCGAGCCGCAGGGCGGCGCCGACCCCAAGGTCTTCACCACGCGCGCCGTGCGCGACGGCGACGAGTGGGTGATCAGCGGCCAGAAGTGGTTCGCCTCGCACGCCAACTTCGCCGAGTTCCTGATCGTGATGGCGGTGACCGATCCGGACGCCTCCCCCTACCGCACGATGTCGATGTTCATCGTGCCCACGTCCACGCCCGGCCTGAAGATCATCCGCAACGCCGGCTTCCCGACCGAGGTCACGCCCACCCACGGCTACCTCCAGTTCGACGGGGTCCGGGTGCCGGCCGACCACATGCTCGGCGGGCGCGGCGACGCCTTCGTGGTCGCCCAGACCCGGCTCGGCGGCGGGCGCATCCATCACGCGATGCGCACGATCGGCGAGGCGCGGCGCGCGCTCGACATGATGTGCGAGCGGGCGCTTTCGCGGCGCACGCAGGGCGAGCGCCTCGCCGACAAGCAGATGGTGCAGGAGCGGCTCGCCGACTCCTGGATCGAGCTCGAGCAGTTCCGCCTGCTGGTGCTGCGCACCGCCTGGCTGATCGATCGTCACAAGGACTACAAGAAGGTGCGCAAGGACATCTCGGCGGTGAAGGCGGCGATGCCCAAGGTGCTGCACGATATCGCCTCGCGGGCGCTGCTGCTGCACGGCTCGATCGGCATCTCCGAGGAGATGCCCTTCGCCCACCTGGTGATGCAGTCCTACCACGTGGCGCTGGCCGACGGCCCGGTGGAGGTGCACAAGGCCACGCTCGCCAAGCAGATGCTGCGCGACTACAAGGCCACCGACGCGCTCTTCCCCGAGTACCACGTGCCCGGGCAGCGCGAGCGCGCGCTCGCGAAGTTCCGCGCCGCGCTCGAGCACGTCGACGAGGCGGTCTGATCGGGGTGCGAATGCCGGGCGCCGCGTTGGCGCTCGGCGGGGTCGGGCGGGGCGACTGAACTTCCTGCGCCGGCGCAATCGGGCCGGCACGATCCTCCGGATGATGCGGGGTACGCCTTTCGCCTTGTCCGATGCCCACCCCCGACCTTGTCGCCGCCGGCCACCTCGAGCCGCTCTGGCGTCACGACACCCCCGCGCGCGAGCCGATCTACGCCTCGGCGATCGGGCCGGTGCCCCTGCCCGCCGGTCGGCGGGTGCGTCGCGCGATCGTCTTCGGCGGCTGGGACGGTCAGGTGACCGCGCTCGACGCGGCCGCGGGCCACGTGCTCTGGCGCACCGCGCTCGGTGGCCGGTGCTACGGACGCTGTCAGGCGGCCGATGTCGACGGCGATGGGCGCCCGGAGATCTTCGTGCCGGGCCACGACGGCAGGATCACCTGCCTGGACGCGCGCGGCGAACCGCGCTGGGCTTTCGCCAACGTCTACGATCGCGCCGGACGCGGCCGGATCACGCGCGCGGCGCGCGATCGCCTGCACGACCTCAACCAGTCCTGGGCGCCTAATGCCTTCTTGCGGCACGGCGGCCGTGGCCAGGGCGCGATCGTGCGCATGCTGAGCGGACCCGCGGCCGGCGACTGGAGCGAGGTGCTTGCCAACCCGGGCGGCGACACGCTGATGCTCGCCGACCCCTGGGACGTCGATCCGCTGCCGGGCGACGCCTACCGCATCGAGCCGCGCTACGAGAGCGACCGCTACTTCCAGCATGCCGGCACGCTGGTACGCGAGCCCGGTGGCTGGTCGCTCTACGCGGCCGGCCTGGACAACCATGTCGTGCGCATCGATCCGGTGACCGGTCGGCTGGGATGGCAGTATGCGGCGCTCGAGAATATCGAGGCCTACCCGCTGGTGCTCGCGATCGAGGGCGCACGCCGGCTGTGCTTCGGCGCGCTTGATGGCCTCACTCGCTGTCTGGATGCCGACACCGGTCGCCTGGTCTGGTCGGCGCCGACCGGGCCGGTCGATGCCTTCCTGCATGCTGCCGATCTCGACGGCGACGGTCGGCTCGCGCTGCTGGTGGCCACTCGCGACAATCGGATCTGCGTGGTCGATGCCGCCAGCGGCGCGATCCGCGCATGCTCCGAGGATGCCGGTGGCGACTGCGATTGCGCGCCGGTGGCGGTGCGCGTGGGCGACGCGACCAGCCTGCGGCTGGTGGTCGGCAGCGACGCCGGTCACCTGCTCTGCCTGGATGGTCAGGCACGCACGCTGTGGCGCCGCGGCCTGTCGCAGGCGCCGGTCAACTCCTCGGCGGTCGTTCACGATGTGCTGGGGCGCGGCAGCCCGGCGGTGCTGGTGGGCGACATGGCGGGCGTGCTGCATTGTGTGGACGTGGCCAGTGGCGAGCGCGTGGGCGAGCTGCGCGTGGATGGTGGCATCGAGGGCGTGCCCTGCTACGGCGATCTCGATGGCGATGGCCGCATCGAACTCGTGGTGACCACCACCGCCGGCCAGGTTCACGCCTGGCGATTCGCGCGCGGCTCGCTCTGGGCGTCGGCTTGTCACCCGGGGCTGTCGCGCTTCGGCGGCTTTCAGGTCGGCCCCTAGGCGCGACCGATCGGCACCGGCTGCCGGGCACGATGGCCGAGCCGCAAGCTGCGCTCGGGATGCGCGGCCGCGGGGCTTCGGGCATCATCGACCGCCCGACCCCTCACGCTCGCGGAGTGCCGATGATCGATGAAGCCCCTCCCATCCAGACGGATCCCTTCGATCGGCCCGACCCCGCCTGGGTCGTGCAGTTGCGCGATACGCCCACCGGATTTCTCGTCGATGCGATGGGCGGCAGCGGCGCGCTCGACTTCCGCATGGCGCCCGCCGTGGCCGACCAGTACGCGTTCTGCGGTGTTGCGCTGACCTGCCACACCGGGCCGGCCGACAACCTCGCGCTGATCCACGCGCTCGAGGTCGTGCAGCCGGGTGACGTGATCGTCGCCGCCACCGACGGGTTCACCGGCTGCGCGGTCACCGGTGATCTTGTGCTCGGCATGGCGCGCAACCGCGGCGCGGTCGGTTTCGTGACCGATGGCTGCGTCCGCGACCGGGTGGGGCTGCAGCGCGTGGGGCTGCCCGCCTGGGCGATGGGCGTGACGCCGAACTCGCCGCATCGAAGCGGACCGGGCACCGTGGGACGTCCGGTGGTCCTCGGCGGCGTGCCGGTGTGCAGCGGCGATGTCGTCGTGGCCGATCTCGACGGGGTGGTGGTGGTGCCGCGCGCGAGGCTGACGCAGGTGATCGCCCGACTGCCCGCGATCCGCGAGGCCGAGGCGAAGGCCGACGAGGCGGTGCGCCAGGGGGCGGTACGGCCCGGTTTCTTGCGCTGAGGCCCGAGCGGATGCCTGGCTGGCGGATGCGGCCCCACGCGCAGGGGCCTTGAAGGTCAGCGTGCTTGTCGTCAGTGGGCGCTCACTCTCCCATGGTCGATGCCCGTAGCCCGGGCACGCTCGCCGCGCGCCGCTCCAGCCAGAAGCCGCCGCGGCTGCGCATCACGCGGTAGCCGGCGTCATCGCCGAGCTTCACGGCCGCATCCACCGGCCAGTTGGGGTTGTGGATGAGTTCGCGCGCGAGGGCCACGAGATCGCAGGCTCCCTCGGCGAGAATGCGCTCGGCGTGCGCGGGATGAACGATCAGGCCGACCGCCGACGTGGGCACGCCGGTTTCGCGGCGCACGGTCGCGGCGAGTTCGACCTGGTAGCCATAGCTTGCCGCCTGCCCGGCCGGCAGCGGCGAACCGACGATACCCCCGGCCGAGCAGTCGATCAGATCGACACCCAGCGGGTGCAGGCGCCTCACGAGGGCGAGGGTGTCCTCGATCGTCCAGCCGCCGGAGCCGCCATCGATGCACGACAGCCGCACGAAGATCGGCTTGCCCTGCGGCCATGCCGTGCGCACGCCTTCGACGATCTCGAGCAGGATGCGGATCCGGTTCTCGAAGCTGCCGCCCCAGGCGTCGCCGCGCCGGTTGGCCAGCGGCGAGAGGAAGCTGTGCAGCAGATAACCGTGGGCCGCGTGCAGGTCGAGCACCTCGTAGCCGGCGGCATCGGCGCGTCGCGCGCCGGCGACGAAGGCGTCGATGACCGCGCGGATGTCGGCTGTGCTCATCTCGCGCGGCGGCGCGGCGCTCTCGCCGGGCAGCGTGATCGCGCTCGGTGCGATCACGTCCCAGTCATCCCAGTCGGCGATATCGGCGCTGCGCTCGAGCGGTCCGCGGCCCGCGTCGGGCGGCTTCTGGCGCGACTTGCGGCCGGCGTGCATCAGCTGGATGCCCGGGACCGCGCCGCATTCGCGCATCAGGGTCACCAGACGCTGGAAATGCGGCAGGCAGCCATCGTCCCAGATGCCCAGGTCGCCCACCGTGCCGCAGCCGCGCCGCTCGACGGTGGTGCCTTCCTGGAAGACCAGCCCCGAGCCGCCGTCGGCCAGCCGACCGAGGTTCATCAGGTGCCAGTCGGTGGGGCGCCACTGGCGGCCGGCGTACTGCCACATCGGCGCGGCCATGATGCGGTTGCGAAGGGTGACGTCGCGTAGGGTGAAGGGGGAGAACAGGCGGGTGGCGGTCATGGTCGGTTCATCAGCGTGAGTCTGCAGGCGGTCCTGGCGGGTCTTCCGTCGGGTCGGGCGGCACATCGGCCCGTTCGGGCGCGTCGTCGAGCGCGGCCTCGACCAGGGATCGCGGCAACTGCCGCGACGGTCTGATGCCGAGTTCGCGCAACATCTCGGCCTGGCGGATCACGTTGCCCCGGCCCTCGGCGAGCTTGCGTCGCGCGTCGCCCCAGGCCTTCTGGGCGCCGTCGAGGCGCTGGCCCACCGTCTCTAGGTCGGCGACGAAGCCGGCGAGCCGGTCGTAGAGTTCGGCACCGCGCCGCGCGATCTCCTGCGCGTTGCGAGTCTGCGCTTCCTGGCGCCACAGGTGCGCGACGGTACGCACCACGAACAGCAGCGTCGAGGGGCTGACCAGCAGCACATTGCGTTCCCAGGCGTCGGCGAAGAGCTCCGGGTCGTGGGTGATCGCGGTCATGAAGGCGGGTTCGATCGGCACGAACATCAGCACGAAGTCGAGCGAGCTGCCGTACAGCGTGTGGTAGCGCTTGTCGGACAGGCCGCGCAGGTGCGCACGAACGGAGGCGAGGTGGTCGCGCAGCGCCGCGTCCCGGGTCGGGTCGTCCCCGGCGATCGCGAAACGCTCGTAGGCGACCAGGCTGACCTTCGCGTCGACCACCAGCCGTCGCGACTCGGGCAGGTGGATCACGACATCGGGCTGCAGCCGCTGGCCGTCCTCGCCGCGTTGCGAATCCTGCACCTCGTACTCGTGACCGCGGCGCAGCCCGGACGCCTCCAGGACTCTTTCGAGGATCAGTTCGCCCCAGCTTCCCTGGCTCCTCGCCGATCCACGCAGTGCCGCGGTCAGGTTGCGGGCATCGTCGCTCAGGGTCTGGTTCAGGCGCACCAGCGTCTCGACCTGCTGACGCAGCGCCGAGCGCTCCTTGCTCTCGTCGATGTAGACATCCTCGACCTTTCTCTGGAAGTCGGCCAGGCGCTGGCGCATCGGGTCGAGCAGCGCCGCGAGGCTGGCCTGGCTCTGCTCCTGCAGCCGCCTTGCGCTGGCATCGAGCGCCTCGCCGGCCAGCGCGCGGAAACGTTCGCCCATCGCCGCCTGGGCTTGCGCCAGCACGGCAATGCGGTCGGCGGCGCGTGCCTTTTCGGCCGAAAGCTGCGCATCGGCGATGCGCAGCTGGCCGCGCAGCTCGGCCGCCTCGACCCGCAGCGCCGCAACCTCCTGGTCGCGCGCGTCGAGCCTGCCTTCGAGATCGCTTGCACGCCGGGCTCGCTCATCGAGGCGGGCGGCCTCATCGCGGCTCGCATCGAGGGCGTCCCGCATGGCCTCCCACGCGTCGCGGGCCTCGCGCCGTTCGGCCGCGTGGCGCGCGCGCAGCATCAGCCAGGCGGCAAGCGCGCCGATGGCGGACCCGACGGTCAGGGCGGCAAGCAGCGACGACGGTTCCAGGGCAGGGCTCCGAGGGGGCGACACCGGCCCGCGGATGCCGGGGCCGGTCGATCAGGTGGGGCATCAACGATAGCAGTCCGACGATCGGGCGATGGGCGCGCTCAGATCGTTCGGAGCGCCGCCTCGAGCCGCGCGAGGTCGTCGTCGTCGTTGTAGCCCTGCACCGACACCCGGACGAAGCTTCGCCCGCCATGGCGCGTGACCGGTACCTCGATGGCGTGCCGTTCGAGAAGCCGGGTGCGCAGGGCCTCGGCATCGGTGTGCGGCACCGCCAGGGGCACCATCTGGGCGAAATCCTGGTCGGTGCCGATCGGTGCGAGCCCGGTGTGCGCGGCGACACGGTGCATCAGCGCCACCGCCATCGCATGGCAGCGCGCGCGGACCGCCGGCCAGTCGTGCTCGCGCTGGAAGTCGATGGCGGCAGGCACGCTCAGCCAGGCCGCGATGTCGCGGGTGCCCTGCCACTGCAGCCGTCTTTCGAGGACGGTGCTTCCCGTGTAGGCATCGAACCCGGTATGCCCGCCATCGCCGGCCACGTAGCCCCAGCTGGTGACCGTCGCGTGCAGCGACGCATGATGCTGTGCGCGCGCGTGCAGGAAGCCTGCGCCTTTGGGTGCGCAGAGCCACTTGTGCGCATTGCCGGTGTAGAAGTCGGCGCCGAGCGCATCGAGGTCGAGGGGCAGCTGCCCTGGCGCGTGCGCCCCGTCGATCAGCGTGAGCACGCCGCGCGCGCGCGCCTGCGAGCACAGCTGCTCGACGGGGAAGATCAGCGCGGTCGTCGAGCTGACGTGGCTGGCGAAGATCAGGCGCGTACGCGGGCCGATCGCCGAGAGCATGGTGTCGGCGAAGCGTTCGCGCTCGAAGGGCAGCGGGATGGTCACGCGGCGCAGGGTCGCTCCGGCACCCGCGCACGCGCGCTCCCAGGTGGCCTCGCAGGCGCCGTACTCGTGATCGGTGGCGAGCACCTCGTCGCCGGGCGTGAGCGGCAGCGAGGCCGCCACGATGTTCACGCCGGTGGTGGCGTTGGGCACGAAGACCAGGTCGGTCGGCTGCGCGCCGACGAACGTGGCGAGCGCCGTGCGAGCCTCGCGCAGCAGTTGCGCCGAGCGGCGGCCCAGGAAGGCGACCGGGTTGCGCTCCATCGCGAACTGCCATCGGTGCAGCGCCTGCAGGACAGGCAGCGGGCAGGCCCCGAAGGAGCCGTGGTTGAGAAAGGCGAGTTCCGGGTCGAGCAGGAACTGCGAACGCAGCGTTGAGGGCATCGAAGCTTCACCGGCCCGATCGGGTACCCGGCGCGAGGCTCAGGTGGCGACGGGACCGAGCGCCTCGACGAGGCTTGCCGCCCGCAGCATCCGATCGGCCACGCCAGCGCATTCCTCGGGTGTCGCCCGGCGCAGGCGAGCGATCGCGGTGGCGGGTATGGGTCCGAAGCGTTGCTCGAGAAGGCGCAGCAGCAGGATGATTTCGCCCTCGGCACGACCGGCTTCGCGTTCCCCGAGCCGGATCGCGCGCTCGTCGCGCAGCGCGCGCATCCGCACGAAGGCCATCCGCCGCGCCTCCTCGTCGGCGCTGAGATCATGCAGTCGCACCAGCGCCTGCCGTACCGCGGGTTCGTCGATTCCGGCCATGCGTTCCTCGTCGTTCCAGTGCTCGAAGAAATCGATCCAGGCGCCCAGCGCGCCCGCCAGCGCCGGCTCGTACCCGAGTCGACGAAGTCGGCGTGCCTTGGGCAGTTCGATCAGGTGGAGCTCGAGCTCCGGTCCGAGGCGCACCGTCGGGCGTCTGCCATCGCGCAGCTCGAAGCACCAGGCGGCCTGTTGCGTCGAATCCTCGTCATCGTACAGCGCGAAATCGAGCAGGTGTATGCCGATCGCCGGGCGCAGCCGCGTGTATTCGTGGCCCGCATCGAGCTGGCGCGCCAGGGTGCGGGCGAGGTAATACACGCTGCGCGCGCCCCACGCCGGGAAGGGTCTCGACTGCATCTCGACGTCGTGGCGCTGGCCGAGCTGGTCTTCGGCAAGGACATCGAGGACGATGAACTTGCCCTCGAGTTCCTCGGGGGTGATGACCGGGTTGAGGATGTCCACCACGGTGACCGCGGGACGCGGATGGCGCACGGCGTTGATCAGCGCGGCCAGAAGCGTCGGCGCGTCGGCCAGCAGCTTCTTGAAGACGAAATCGTTTTTCGGGTCCAGCAGCAGCGGCCGGGAGGTGGGTGCGGGCATCGAGCAGGATCGGCGGGCGGGTTCGTGACCATCTTCGGTCCGGGCGCCTCGTGTGCCAATCCGACTTCCGGCCAGGCCGGAAGTATCGGTAGCCCGGGCGGGCGTCGCTCGGCAGCCAGCCTTGCGCATGGCACTATCGCGATCTGGTCTTGCCCCGACACGAGGTCCCGCATGCCGATGCCGATGCCCACGCTCGAGCAGTACACCGAAGAGGCGCGACGCCTGGGTTACGACGAGGTCGTGGTGCGCGAATGGGCGCCCGGTCATCGGGCGCCGGAGCACGAGCACCCCTTCGACGCCCGCGGTCTGGTGGTCGCTGGCGAGTTCTGGCTCAGCGTCGGGGAACATACCCGCCGCTTCGGCCCCGGGGAAATCTTCGAGCTTGCGCGGGGAACCCGCCATGCCGAGCGCTATGGCGATGCCGGGGCCACCTTCTGGGCGGCTCGCCGCACCTAGCGGCGCCTGCGTCTGCGCATGGCCGGGCTCTCCGACGCCTTCTTCCTGCCCGTAGGCGTTCACACCTGGCAGCCCACCGAAGCCACGGTGGGCCCCTGGTCGCGCGAGCTGCAGCACGGCGGGCCGCCGATCGCCCTGCTCGCGCGCGCGATGCGCCTGCACCCGGGCGATGAGGACCTGACGATCGCGCGCCTGACCGTCGAGTTTCTCGGTCCGGTGCCGGTCGCCCCCTGCAGCGTTGCGGTGCGCGTGCTGCGGCCCGGGCGCCGCATTGAGCTGCTGCAGGGCGAACTGTCGGTCGGCGGCAAGCCGGTGCTGCTGGCGCATGCCTGGCGTCTTCAGCGGGCCGTCGGCAGTTCGCCCGCGATACCCGACCCCTTCGTGCCCCCGCCGCTGCCCGATCTTGAAACCACCGAGTTCTTCCCGGGCGTCACGCATTTCCCCTACGGCCACGCGCTCGAATGGCGTTTCGTGCGGGGCAGCTTCGTGGCGCCCGGCCCGGCGCTGGTCTGGGGCAGGGCGAGGATTCCGCTGGTGGCCGGCGAGCAAACCGGGGGACTCGAGGGCCTGCTGACCTTTCTCGACTCGGCCAACGGCGTGAGCGCCGAGCTCGATGTCCGCACGCACACCTTCCCGCCGGTCGATCTCAGCCTGAACCTGCACCGCCTGCCGCGGGGTCCCTGGTTCGGGATGGATGCGCGTACCGTGGTCGATGGCGTCGGGATCGGGCTGGTGCACACGACGGTCTTCGATGCCGACGGCCCGGCAGGCCGCAGCCTGCACACCCTGTTCGTGCGGCCGCGCTGACGCAGCCCGTCCGCGCCTGCACCGTCCGCAGATCCTCCGACCTCGTCGCACAGCATGCACGCCACCGCCGAATTCGACGCCGCCCTGCCCGCCGCCGCGCGCGAGCTCGTCGCCCGTACCATCGCCTTCGCCTCGCAGGTGGTCGCGCCCGCCGCGCCCGACTGGGAGCGCGAGGGTCGATTCCCGCGCGAGGCGATTCGAGCTGCCTGCGCCCAGGGATTCGCGGCGATCGAGGTACCGGCGGCGCGCGGCGGTCTCGGCCTGCCCTTCGGCGCCAAGCTGCGGATGGTCGAGGAGATCGCCCGCCATGACTTCGGCTTCGCCTTCTCGCTGGTGAACCAGCACAACGCGGCCTCGCGCATCGCCGACCACGGCTCGCCGGCGGCCGTCGCACGCTTCGTGCCCGCGCTGATGGCGGGCGAGCTGATCGGCTGCACCGGCATGACCGAGCCGGGCGGTGGCAGCGACTTCGCCGCCTCGACCACGGTCGCGCGTCGGGTGGCCGGCGGATGGGTGCTCGACGGCGCCAAGCGCTGGATCGTCAACGCATCAAAGGCCGATGTCTTCCTCACCTTCGCCCAGACCGAACCGGGCTCGCGCGATCGCGGGATCGCCTGCTTCATCGTCGCCGGCGACCAGGCCGGATTCATCCGCGAACCCGCGCTCGCGGTAGCCGGCATTCATGCCGCCGGCACCGGCGGCTACCGGCTGGAGGGCTGCTTCGTGCCCGACGAGCTGATGCTCTATGCGCCTGGTCAGGCCTTCAGGGCGGCCATGGGGTCGATCAACAAGGCGCGTGCCCACATCCCGGCGATGTGCTGCGGCATGATCGAGACCGCGCTCGGCAAGGCGGTGGCCCGCGGTGCCTCGCGCGAGGCCTTCGGCCTGCCGCTGCTGGGCCACCAGGGGCTGCGCTGGTCGCTCGCGGGGGTCGCCACCACGCTCGAGGCGCTGCGCCTGCTCACCTACCGCGCGGCCGGGCTGATCGACCGCGGGCTCGACGCCCAGATGGCGGCGGCCATCGCCAAGAAATTTGCTGGCGAACACACGCTCGCCGCGATCGCCGCCTGCATTCAGGCGATGGGCGCCGAGGGCCTGCTCGACGAGCACGGGCTCGGCCGCCACCTGGCCGCCGCCAAGGTGATGGGTTTTACCGACGGCACCACCGAGATCATGAACGAGCGGATCGGGCGCATGCTCGTGCAGGGGCCCTGAGCGACGACGGGACGCCGCCGATCCGCGTGGAAGTCGTGGCCACTCCGGGGATTACCGGGGGATGGACGATCCAGCCCCACCCGCTGGGTAGAATCGGCAGCGTCGGCTTATCCCTCCACATCCCATTTTCGTTGCCTGAGACCGACCATGTCGCAAACCCTGTCGGCCGCCGAGAAACTCACGCGGGTGGTCCGCACGGTGCTGATGGCCGATGTGGTCGAGTACACGCGGCTGATGCAGCTCGACGAAGCGGGCACGGTGAAGCGCTGGCAGACCTTTGTCGATCTCGTGGTCGATCGGTTTCTGCCCGGGAACGGTGGACGTCTGGTCAAGAGTCTTGGCGATGGCCTGATGATCGAGTTCCCCGACGCGCGGGCGGCCGTGCGCGCGGCGCTCGCGATGCACGGGGCAATCGGCCAGACCCATCCAGGCATCGCCCACGAGTACCGGCTCTGGCTGCGCATCGGCATCCATGTCAGCCCCCTGATCACCGGGCGCCACGATGTGTACGGACACGGCCTGAATCTCGCGGCGCGGCTGCTCTCGCTGGCCGGCGCGGGCGAAACCGTCGTGTCCGCGGACGTTCGCGATCAACTGACACCCGACATCGACGCCGACCTCGAGGATCTCGGCGAATGTCACCTGAAGCACATCCGAAAGCCGGTGCGAGCATTCCGGGTCGGCCCGCCGGTCGACACGCCGATCATCCCGATCACGGACCTTGCGAGCGATCTGCGAGCGACGGTCGCCGTGCTTCCGTTCTCTGTCCGTGACGTGGAATCCCCGCACCGGATCCTCGGCCAGATCGTCGCCGACGAAGTGATTTCGACGCTGTCGCGTTCACTCGAGATCAACGTGGTGTCGCGTCTGTCGACCGCGGCGCTGCAGGATCGTACGATCGCCCTGGAAGACATCGGGACCCGTCTCAGGGCCAACTATGTCCTGTCGGGGTCCTTCCACGTGCAGGGCGACCGGCTCTCGCTGAAGGCCGAGCTCGCCGAGACCAGGGACGGGCGGGTTGCCTGGGCGGGGAGCCTGAAGGGCAAGGTGTCGGCGATCCTGGCCGGCGAAGATCCTTTGCCCGCGCAGCTCGTCGACGAAGCCTGTGCCGGCATGATGGTGCATGAACTGCAGCGGGCCCAGGGGCAGGCTGCCCAGACGCTCGAGAACCACACGCTGCTGCTGGCGGGTATCACGCTGATGCATCGGATTTCGCCGCAGGCCTTCCGGCGTGCGCACCAGATGCTGGAAACCCTGATCGAGCGCGCGCCGCGGCTGGCCGCGCCGCACGCCTGGCTCGCGAAATGGCATGTGCTGCGTGTGACCCAGGGCTGGTCGGATGATTCGCAGGCCGATGGGCGTGCAGCACTGGAATGCGCGCGTCGCGCGCTCGATCGCGATGCCGCCTCGTCGCTCGCCCTGACCGTGGAAGGCCAGGTTCACACCTACATCCTGAAGCAGCTCGACGAAGCCGAGGATCGCTATGCGCAGGCGCTGCAGGCGAACCCGAACGACGCGCTGGCATGGCTCCTCAAGGGAACCCTGCACGCCTTTCGCGACGAGGGCAGGGAGGCCGTTCGGCACACGAAACAGGCCATGCGGCTTTCGCCGATGGATCCGCTGCGCTTCTACTTCGAGGCACTCGCGGCAACCGCCGCGGTTTCCGCCGGACAGTATGAGCGCGGCGTCCGGCTCGCGCGCAGCTCGCTGCGTCTGAATCGGACGCATGGATCCACGCTCAGGACGCTGATCATCGCGTTGTGGCATCTCGGCGCCGCCGACGAGGCCCGCGCCGTGACCAGGGAACTGATGCGTCAGGCCCCCTCCTTTCGCGTGGAGGATTTCGTTCGCCGCTCGCCGAGCAGCGGCTACGAGAATGGCAGGCTGGCGGCGCAGGCCCTGGCGTTGGCGGGGGTTCCTGACTGATCATCGGCGTACACCGATCCCCGGATTGAAGGAGTTAGCATGAGTCGACTCGAAGGCTATGAGGGCTACGAGGGTTACGAGGGCTACGAGGGTTATGAGGGGTACGAAGGTTACGAGGGCTACGAGGGTTACGGAGCATCGAGGCGGGGGGGCTCCTCCTCCGGTGCCCTGATTCCGCACCGCGATGCCATCGTCGGCGCCTGGGCTCCGATGGGTCCTGTCTGGCCTGTCCGCGCGCTCGACCCCGCGGTTCACCCCACGCCGCCCAACTTTGGTGTCGCCGGCCTCGGACGTCTGGATCCCCGGATCCGTCGGCTGCTCTTCGAATCCGAGCTGCTGTCGGGGCTCCACTTCAGCACCGACGCGACCTCGCGGACCGCAACCCTCTGGCATCTCGAGGTCACCCCGGTGGGCGGTACGCCGGCCTGGAGCGGGACGCCATTGGTGCGCATCAGCCTGCCCGACCCTGCGGGCTTGACGACGATCCTCGAGGCGCAACTCGACTACCTGAACGGCTATGCCGACCTGCGCGGCGACCGGGCGCGCGAGATCCTCGCGCAGAAGGCGCCCCAATATGCGTTCTGGGCCTCGGTGCTTCCGCTGCAGCCCGCGCGCCATCCGAAGACCTTCGAGCTGATCGGGATGGTGCTGCGCCTGGCCAAGTACGCCGAGATGAACTTCAAGGATGCGCTCGGCGTACCCAGGCCGCACGAGCTCTCGGCGCAGGTTCAGCCGATGATCCCGACCCCGATCCATGCCGCCCTGCCCAGCGGACACGCGACCGAGGCGTACACGGTGGCTCGGGTGCTGGTCGAACTCGCCACCGGGGCCCTGCCGGCCGCCAGCGCGGGCGCGAAAACGCAACTGCGCGAGCTGCTCATGCGTCAGGCGGCGCGCATCGCCATCAACCGGACGGTGGCCGGCGTCCATTACCCGATCGACAGCGCCGCCGGTCAGCTGCTCGGCCTGAGCCTCGGCGAGTATTTCATCGCGCGCTGCAGGCCGTCCGGTGGCGGTGCTACCCTGGTCGACGCCTGGGCTCTGGATGTCGCGCAGTATCCGCCCCAGGGCGACTTCTCCGGCCAGGAACTCTTCGATCCGCAAGCGGGCAGCCGGCAGACCACGGGTTACGCCCACAGAATAGCGGGCGCTGTGCCGGGTGGCTTTGCGACCTGCGCCGTTCAGGGGACCTCGAGGCTTCACTGGCTGTGGCAGGCGGCTGCCGCGGAGTGGTGAGAAAGGCAGGCCGCCATGACGAAGCCCCTCGATGACGCTCCGGCGAAGGAAAACCTGCCCGCCCAGCCGCAGATCGACTGGCTGATCGCGAGCGATCCCGGCCTGATCGCCGCGCCCCTCGGACTCGAGCCGGACAAGGCAGAGCCCCAGCCCTTTTTTCCGATGCTCGTCGAGTTTCGACGCGAGGAGCTGGCTAAGCTCGTATTTCTCGGTGAGCTCAGTCCGCTGCAGGCCTTCTCCCGTCTCGACTGGCTGCCTGAGAACCTCCGAGGTGACGATGTCATCCGGGTTCCCGGCGGCTTCGGCGACCCCGGCACGAAAGTCGACGAGATCCCGGAGCCCGACATCTGCGTGCTCTTCGTGGCGTACAGCCACCTCAGCATCGTCATATCCTGCGAGCCCTGGCAGCGCATCGTCGCCAGCGTCGAGCTCGGGCCGCTGCTCGATGCGGAACTGTTCGAGCCGCCGCGGAAACACGCTGCCTCGCAGCCAACGGCGAGCGCGCCGACTGACCTTCCCGACAAGCCAAGGCGCGTGGTCATCGGCGTCATCGACGAGGGCATTCCGTTCGCGCACGCGCGTTTCCGTCATGCCGGTGGCACCCGGATCGCCCACCTCTGGCAGCAGGGCTGCGCAGGCAACGGACCCCTTCCGGGTGCCCCGGGCAGAACCCTGAGCGCGGCCGATATCGATGCCGCGCTGACGAGCACGGGAGGCGACGAGGATCAGATCTACCGTGCAATCGGCGGGCTGGACTACGCGCGGCCCGGGGTCAAGGCCCTGGGTCGAAGCCGCTCGCACGGCGCTCATGTGCTCGATCTCGTCGCAGGCGACGATCCGCGGGGCGACGTCAGGAATCGACCGATCGTCGCGGTGGACATGCCGAACGCCGGTATCGGAGATCCCGCCGCTTCGCTGCTGACCCCGCTGGCCGCGCTCGGGCTGCTCTTCATCCTCGACAGGGCCAGGGCGATGCGTGAAGACGGCGAAACGCTGCCGGTCATCGTGACCTTGAGCTACGGCCCGCACGAGGGACCCCACGACGGCGGATCGACGCTCGAACGCTTCATGGACTGGCTGGTCCGGGCGACCGCCAAGACGGCGACACCGATGCGGATCGTGCTCGCCGCGGGCAACGCCCGCCAGGCCCGGGCGCACGCCGCATTCGATCTGCCCGCCCATGGGTCCCGCCAGCTCGCCTGGCGACTGCAGCCCGGCAGCCTCGTGTGCAGCCGGATGCAGATCTGGCTGCACAATCCGCCGGCGGGCGGCGTCCAGGTCAAGCTGACCTCGCCGAGCGGCCAGCTGACAACTACGACGTCGCGCGCTTCACCTTATCCCGTCGCCCTGCAGAATGCGGCGGGGCGTCCGGTGGGTCAGGCACGCTACTGGACGAGCGGCAATCGCCATGCGATCGAACTCACGATCGCGCCGACGAGCCAGGATCCGGCAGTCGTCCCTCACGCGACCGCCCCCTCGGGGCGCTGGACGGTCGAGGTCCTGAATCCCGGCGAGGATCCCGTCCAGGAAGTCCATGCCTGGATCGCCCGTGCCGACACCCCCGCCGACAGGCCCGCGAGGGGGCGCCAGTCCTACTTCGATGACCCCGAGTACGCGCGCTTCGATCCCAGCGGGCGTCCGCGGCTGGTCGATCCGATTCCGGCCACCGGCTATGTGAGGCGAGCGACGACGCTCAGCGGCATTGCCACGGGCGCCCGCACGGATATCGTCGGTGCGCGCGGCGCCGTGGATCCCGCACCGCGACGCTACTCGTCCGACGGGCCGCATCTGAATGGCTCGCGTACGCGGCCCGCGCCGGAGTCGCTGGCGACCGGCGACCGATCCCCCGCGCGGCGCGGCGTGCTTGCCGCCGGTACGCGCTCGGCTTCGGTCCGAACGATGAACGGGACCAGCGTGGCCGCCCCGCAGGCCGCGCGATGGCTGGCCGATCAGTGGCTGGCAACGGGCGCCCTGCCTGTGCTGCAAGCCTCGATCCCCGCACCTCCGTGATCATGAACGAGCGGATCGGGCGCATGCTCGAGGCGCCGGTGGTTCGCGCCGGCGTCCGAACTCAGCGGCTGGCGGACTGACCGGCGATCGCGTCCCGAAACAGCGCCAGCATCGTTTCGCCAGGAACCACGAAGCGGATCTCGCGCAGGTGATTCAGCGTCGGCGCCGTGACGAAGGCCGACTCGACCAGGATCGGGACCGCGGCCTCGGGCGGGTACCGGTAGACACCGGTGGACAGCGCCGGCACGGCCAGTCGTTGCAGCTGGTTGCGATCAGCGAGATCGAGCGCGCTGTGCATCGCGCGTGCCAGGTGGATCGGCGGGTCGGGGTCGTCGAAGTAGCGCGGGCCGACCGCATGGATGATCAGCCGGCAGCCCGCGAGGTCGAAGCCGGGCGTGGCGAGCGCATCGCCCACGCGCAGCGGGGCGAATCGGCGGGCATAGGGCTCCAGCCGCGGGCCCGCCGCGGCATGGATCGCGCCGCAGACGCCGCTGCCGGCCATCAGGCTGGCGTTGGCGGCATTGACCACGCCGTCGCAGTCGGGTTGCCGGACGATGTCGCCCTGGACGACGGTGATGAGGGTTCCGGTCATGGAAGGCTCCGGGATTCGCTCGCCGCCGGCTGCCCGCAGGACCTGCCGCCTCCGCCGCATGACGCGGACGGCGAGACGCGGCGCGACGGTAACCCGCGTGGCGCAGCCCGATCGGCGGTATCCCTGCTCACGGTGGCGCCATCGGGTCCGAAAGCGCGCCTGCCGGCCTCGCGGCGGGGGTGTGCGCCCGGGCTACCCTGGAGCAGGCTCGGTGGCTGCGTGCGGGTGCTCAGGCGCCGGAGGCCGCCACGCTCGCGAGTGCGGCGTCGCAGAGCCTCGCGGCATGCTCGAAATCGAGCGCGTCCATCGCCGTGTCGAGTCCCGCGAGCAGTGCGGGGTCGGCGCGAAGCAGTGCCGGGCGGCCTTCGTCGAGGAGCTCGAACGCGCGCATGTCGGACGCGCGAAGCACCGCCGCGAGGCGGCCCAGCAGGTCACGCGCATCCGGTGCGCTCGCACCGACGCCCGCAGGGCGTGAATCGGCGCAGGTGTCCGCGAGCTGCAGCCCATCGGCGACCTCGAGTCCGCTTGCGTCCATCCCGGGTTCGATGCCCCGGGCCTGTTGCGACTGCGGCGGCTCGCGAAGCGCCGCGGCGAGCCTCGGGCCGTACAACAGCAGTTCGCGCGCAGCCTCCTCGAGGCAGGGCTGCGTTGCAGCCGCGGCGCCCGGATCGTCGTCGCGGCAGGCGCGTTCGCCGGTGCCGGCCTCGGCCGCCAGCGCGTCGGCGCCGAGCGCGCCCGCGAGTCCCTTCAGCGCGTGCAGCGTCGCGCTCGCGCCGGGCATGTCAGCGGCAGAAAGTTGCGTGCGCAACGAAACAAGTCGAGACGGAATCTCGTCGAGCGCGTTGCGCAGCAGCCGTTCGTAGACCGGGACGTCGCCGTCGAAGCGCCCGAGGGCGGTGGCGAGATCGACGCCGGCTGCCGCCGCCTCCCGCCAGGCGGCGCCGGCGAGCGCTGGTAGCGCGGTTGCGCGAGGGCCGGTCTTTGCGCCGCGACCGGTCAGCGCGCGCAGCGTGTCGACCAGGCGATCGAGATCGAAGGGCTTGCCCACGTGTTCGCTCATCCCCGCCAGCAGACAGACGCGGCGATCGGCCTCGGTGGTGTTGGCGGTCATCGCCACGATCGGCAGCGTGCGCAGCCGCTCGATCTCGCGGATTCGGGCGGTCGCAGCCACCCCGTCCATGACCGGCATCTGCATGTCCATCAGCACTGCATCGAAGGGCGGATCGGCCGCGATCACGGCATCGACGCCACGCTGACCGTCCTCGGCGAGGGCGACCTGCGCGCCGCGGGACTCGAGGAGTTCCTGAGCGACCTGCCGGTTGCCCGCGTTGTCCTCGACCACCAGCAGGCGCAGCCCCGCGAGCGGCCGCTGGCGGACGGGCGCGGGTCGTGGCGCGGCCTCGCGCCTGACGCCGCCCGGTGCGCGCCGTGCGTCGACCACCGCATCGAGCAGCATCGATGCCGTGATCGGCTTGACCAGGAAGCCGTTCAGCCCGTCGATGTCGCTCTCGGTGCGTCGCGCCATGGCTTCGCGGCCGTGCGCGGTCACCATCAGCACCGCCGGGGTCGCTCCCGCGAGGGTACGCAGCGCCCGCGCGCTCTCCCAGCCGTCCATGCCCGGCATCTCCCAGTCGACGAAGGCAACATCGAAGGCGACGCCCCGCGCGATGCGCTCGCGTGCGATGGCGATCGCCTCGGCGCCACTGGCGGCGAGCGTGACCCGCCAGCCCAGCGATCGCGCCATCGCGCCGAGCACGTCGCGAGCAGCCGGGTGATCGTCGACCACCAGCACGTCGAGGTCGCGCAGGCCGCTCGCGTCGTTGTCCGCGGTGGCGGGTGCGTCGTCGACCGGCAGGACGATCGCGAAGTGGAACGTGCTGCCGCGACCGGGTTCGCTGATCACGCCGAGCGACCCGCCCATCAGCGCCACCAGGTCGCGGCTGATCGCCAGGCCCAGGCCGGTGCCGCCGAATCGGCGCGTGATCGAGGCTTCGGCCTGCGAGAAACCCTCGAAGATGCGGGTCTGCTGGTCGGGGGCGATGCCGATCCCGGTGTCGCGCACCGAGAACTCGAGCAGCACCGTGCGCTCGTCGCTTTCGCGCAGCGCGATCCGCAGCACGACCTCCCCCTGCGCGGTGAACTTGATCGCGTTGCTGCCGAGATTCAGCAGCACCTGCTGCAGGCGCAGCGCGTCGCCACGCAGCCGGCGCGGAATCCGGGGGTCGATGTCGATGAGCAGCTCGACGGGCTTGCGCTCGAGCACGACGCCGAGCAGCACGCCGATGTTGCGTACGAGTTCGTCGAGCTGCAGCGGTCCGATGTCGAGCTTCATCTGCCGCGCCTCGATCTTCGAGAAATCGAGGATGTCGTTGATCAGCGCGAGCAGCGAGCGCGTTGCCGCCTCGGTCTTGGCGACGTAATCGGCCTGCCGTGCGCTCAGGCCGGTCGATTGCAGCAGCTTCAGCATCCCGAGCGCGGCGTTCAGTGGCGTGCGGATCTCGTGGCTCACGTTGGCGATGAACTGGCCCTTGGCTTCGGCGGCGCTGCGCGCCGCGGCGAGCGCCTGCTCGAGCTCGGCGGAGGCCTGGGTCAGTTCGCTCGACATCGTCGCGAGGGCGGTCTGGATCTGTCCCCATTCGTCGGCACGCGCCGGCGCCGGCTGAGGCTGCGCGCCGCTGCGAATCCGGTTGACCTGGGCGAGCACCTCGTCGAGCGGTCGCCGGATGCCGGACCTGATCAGCAGCAGCGCCAGCAGCAGCGCAGCCGCGGCCACCAGCGCCACGGCGGCGGTCACGTTCAGACGGCTCTGCTGGATCACCCGCTGCAGCGTCGAATCGAGCGATGCGGTGCGTTCGGCGGCGTCGCCGTCGAGGCTGGCCACTTGCCGCAGCAGCGCGTCGCGCACTTTCTGCGTACCGGCGATCCGGTCGTCGAAGCTCTGCAGCGTGGCGTCGAGCCGGCCCAGCGTGTCGACCTGGCGCAGCACCAGCGCGCGCAGCTCGGTGGCCTGGCGGCTCATCTCGGGGGTGGCGCTGACGAAACCCTGCAGCCGGACCGCGAGCTCCTGCAGCTGGGTGCGCGGCGGCGATGCCGGCTTGCCCGGGTTCGCGGGCGACTGAGGCCGGCCGAGCTGCCTGCCGGCAAGGAGCACCGTCTCGCGAAAGCCGGTGAGCTGTGCCATCGCCTGGTCGAGGTGGTCGACCGAGCGCGCGGCCATTGTCTGTTCGATCAGCGCGCGGGCAACCGTGTTCTCGAGTGCCGCGAGCACCTCGAGCAGCTGGCGGTCGTTGGCGGCGGCTTCGGCGAGCGTGGCGCCGACCCGCTCGCAGGCGTCGAGCAGCGCGCCGCCCGAGGCCGCGAATTCGCCGATCGCGCTCGCGAGCAGCGGATTCGGGCCATCGGGGCGTAGCTGGCCGAGCGAGGCGCGCAGCGACCGCAGCAGCTCGGCCGGCGTGCGTTCGCTGCGGCAGGCGAGCGCCAGCTGGTTCAGACGCGCGAGCACCAGCGACAGCTCGCGCCCCAGCGCCGCGTTGGCGAGCACCGACGACACCTCGGCACTCGCCTGCTGCGCGACCAGCCGCTCGATGCGGCCGAAGCTGAAGAAGACCAGCGCCGCGACCGCGAGCAGCGCGGCGACGACCAGGCCGACCAGTCCGAGTAGCCGGGTGCCGATCCCCGAGAGCCGGAAGGCCTTCACGGCAGGCGCCGGGATCGTTCGCGCGAGGCGATGGGTGGATGGGCGGTCGGCGCGCGCCTGGCGGCTTGCGTCAGGGCTGCTCGCGCACCAGGGTCGCGCCTCGGATGTCGAGCGGTCGCAGCGCGATGCCGTTGGCCTCCATCGCCGAGACGTTGATGATGCGCTGGCCGCGCACGTTGCGGGTCACCGGGATCGCGCTGACCGGCTTGCCCTGCATCGCCTCCAGCAGCATGCGGGCCGAGGTGTCGCCCTGTTCCTGGCCGGTCTTGACCACCGCAGCCCAGGCGCCCTGTTCGACCTGGTAGCGGTTGCCCGCAAGGATCGGCCCCTTGAAGTGGGTGCGCAGCAGCTTCATCACCTGGGCGTGATTGAGCGGGGCCTTGCTGTCGTCGGTGATGCCCTCGAGGCTGTCGACGAAGAGAACGTCGCAGCCACGCGGCAACTCGCGTGCGACCCTGACGAGCTCAGCGGTGGTGGCCACATGGTGGAAGGCACCGGCCCGCAGCGGGTAGTCGTTGCGTTCGCTCTCCACCTGCGCCCGCAGCGAATGGCCGGGCGGCACGTCGTTGGTCATGAAGCAGGCCGACTGCACGCTGGGCACCAGCAGCTTCACGAAGGCCAGCGACTCGCGGACATGGGCGCGCTCGAGCACGCCCGAGACATGCGCGTTCGGAAAGCCGTAACGCGCGGGCTGTGCGTTGACCCCGTTGAACATCACCGGCACGCTCGTGCGGTCCTTCAGGAAGGGCACGACGAACATCGATTGCGCATCGTCGTCGACGGTGATCACGCCGTCGGGCCTGAGGCTCGCGAACATCGCTGCGGCCTCCTCGGCGCGTCGCGGTCCGCCCTTCGGGTCGACCTTGGTGTTCATGTGGAAATAGCTGATCTGGGCGTGGCTGGCGAGCACGCCGTCGATCCCTTCGCGGATCTCGCGCACCCAGGGATTGTTCTCCTCGTAGCTCATGACGACCAGGACCTTGAACGGCGTGGCCGCGGCGCCGCCAGCCAGTGCGAGAAGGGCGGCGAGGGCGGTTGCGAACAGCGCGAGCAGTCTCATCGAAGTGCTCCTCCAGGCGAAGCCTCCGACTCTAGTCGATTTTCCGCAGGCCCGGTGCGGGCCTTCGTCACGCGACGCTGCGGGCCGTGCCGGGGCGGTCGTGACGGGGGGCTTTGCTATGCTCGACGCAACAGGATCCTGATCGATGCCCACTTCCCAGCGCAGCCTCCGCGTTGCCGGCGCGCCACCATCCGTCGCCGAGACGGCTGCCGAGCCGTCGCCGGCGGTCGCGCCCGAGAGTGCCCGTGCGGCACTGCGCCGGGCAGCGCTCGAACTCTTCGCCGAGCGTGGCTTCCACGGCACGTCGATGCGCGATATCGCGGCCCGCGCCGGCTGCAGCGTGTCGCATGTCTACTACTATTTCCCATCCAAGGGCGACGTGCTGCGTTCGATGATGATCGACATCGTCGACGATCTGCTGGCCGAGCTGCGGGCGGCCCTCGCCGGCGCGGGCGACGAGCCGCGCGCCCGCCTGGTCGCGATCGTGCGCGCGCAGGTGCTGTTCCATTGCCGGCGCCAGGCCGAGGCGCTGGTCGGACGCTCGGAGCTGCGAAGCCTCGCCCCCTCCGATCGGCCCTCGGTCATCGGGCGCTACGACGCCGTGACCGCGATCTTCCGCGACGCGATCGCCGAGGGTGCGCGCGCGGGCGTGTTCAGCTGCCCCTTCCGCGCGCAGGCCACCAACGCGCTGGTCACGATGTGCAATGCGGTGTCGGCCTGGTGGCGCCCCGATGGCGAACTGTCGCCCGAGCGACTGGCCGACCGCTACGCGGCGCTGGCGCTCGCCATGCTCGGCGATCGCGACCCTTCAGCCTCGCCCGCGGGCTGAGCGCCCCGCGTGGCCGCGCCGGTGCCGTGGCGCAGCAGCATCCCGCTGTGCCGGCCGGTCTGCGCGTCGTTCTCGATCGTGACCTCGCCGTTGACCAGCACCCAGCGGTAGCCGCTTGCGCGCTGGATCCGGCGCCATTCGCCGCCGGGCAGGTCGTGGACGATCTCCTGGGGCAGCACCCGCAGGCGCTCGTAGTCGTAGACCACGATGTCGGCGGGTGCGCCCACGCGCAGCACCCCGCGGCCTTCGAAACCCGCCACCTGGGCGGGCAGCGCCGACAGCCGCCAGTGCGCTTCCTCGAGCGAGATCATGCCGTGCTCGCGCACGATCTTGCACAGGGTCTCGGTCGGGTAGCGGCCGGCCGTCAGGAATCGGGTGTGGGCGCCGCCGTCCGACACCCCGAAGAGCACATAAGGGTCGTCGACGATCTCCCTCAGGTAGTCGATGCGGCCGTTGGGCGGCGCGGCGAAGAACTCGGTGCGCAGGTCCTCCTCGACCGCCATGTCGAGCATCACGTCGACCGGGTGCCTGCCGGTCTTCTCGGCCACCAGCGCCAGCGTGTGGTCGAGCCAGCGCTGGTTCTTCTCGAGCTTCGGGCCGCAGATCACGATCTCGGGCAGCGGCCCGGTCGCGGTCTTGGGCATGTGGTCCTTGAGCGCCTGGCGGCGCGCGGGGTCGGCGAGCCTGGCCTTGCGCTCCTCCAGCGTGCCGGTGGTCGCCTCGCGCCAGGGCGCGGCGTCGTCGAAGAGGTTCCACTCCTCGAAGCTGAAGGTGAAGCCCGCGTCGGTGGTCAGGCCCTGACCGACCACGCGAACCCCGCGCTCGCGGCAGCTCGCAAGCCAGCGCAGCACGCGGCGGTGGATGTCGGGCCGGTGGTCGAAGGCCTGGACCACGTTCATGATCATCGGCCGGCCGCTGATCTCGGCCATCTCCTCGTAGAAGAGCTGGTCGCGGCGGTTGTCGCCCGAGACCATCAGCATCTGCATGAACCCGGCATTGCGCTCGCGCAGCACCCGCGCGAGCTCGCGGCAGGTGTCGTCGTGCATCACGTCGGTGGGCATCGGCGAGCCGTCGAAGTCGCGCTGCACGGCGGCCGGTCCGTCGGGCAGCATGCGCTGCGCCGACCAGCCGCAGCCGCCCGCGTCCATGGCCTCGTGCAGCAGCCGCCGCAGCTCGGCGTGCTCGGCGTCGGTCGGCCGGCGGCCGGCCTTGGCGTCGTCGAAGCCGAGCACCCAGGTGAGCATCGGCCCCACCGGCACATAGGGCAGGATGTTGACCGCCTTGGGGGCACGATCGACGCTGTCGAGGAACTCCGGGAAGCTCACCCAGTCCCAGGGCATGCCGGCAGCCATCGACGCCAGCGGGATCGCCTCGACGCGGGTCATCGACAGCATCGCGCGCTCGCGCATCTCGGGGCGCACCGGCGCGAAGCCGAAGCCGCAGTTGCCGATCACCACCGAGGTGATGCCGTGCCAACTCGACAGCGTGCAGTACGGGTCCCAGAAGAGCTGCGCGTCGTAGTGGGTGTGCAGGTCGACGAAACCCGGCGCGACGATCAGGCCGGTCGCGTCGAGCACCTCGGCGGCGTCGGCCGGGTCGAGGCGCCCGATGGCGGCGACGCGCCCGCCACGGATGCCGATGTCGGCCCGATAGCGCGGCTGGCGGCTGCCATCGACGACCATGCCGTTGCGGATGATGCGGTCATAGAGTTTCACGCGGGGCTCCGGGGGGCGTTCGAGGCTTTGAACGAACGTTCGCATGGGCCCCGCGAGGGTGTCAACGCGCGCCGGTCCGGGGATGGCGCCGGGGTGGACAGGGCGGTGCCGCGGCGCGGCGGCGACCGCGCCGCGCCCCTTCGTTACTGCTGCTCGGCCTTGATGCCGAAGTCTTCGGACATCTTCTTCCAGCGCAGGTACTCGTTGCGCGTGAACTCGGCGAACTGCTCCGGCGTGGGCGTGACCACCTCGCTGCCGGTCTCGGCCAGCCATGACGCGAACGCCGGTTCGCGCACCACCTTCGTGATCTCGGCGTTCAGGCGGTTGACCGCTTCGCGCGGGCTGCCCGCCGGCAGGAACAGGCCGGTCCAGGACATCATCTCGAAGCCCTGATGGCCCTGCTCGGCCATCGTCGGCAGCTCGGGGAAGCGCGCGATGCGCCTGGGCGCGAGCACCCCGACCGGAATCACCTTGCCGGTCTGGATGTACTGGCGATCGACCTCGGCGAGGAAGCCGATCGAGACATGCACCTGGCCCCCCGCGGTGTCGAGCAGCATCGGGCCCGAGCCCTTGTAGGGCACGGTGCGAACCTGGATCTTGGCGCTGCGCGCGAGCAGCTCGCAGATGAAGTGCGCGCCGCTGCCGTGGCCGGCCGTGCCGCAGAGCAGCTGCCCGGGCCGGGCGCGCGCCCACTCGATGAGCTGCGGGAGCGTCTTGATGCCCATGCCGGCGTGCACCACCATGACCGGGTAGCCAAGGGTGAACTGGGCCACCGGAATGAAGTCCTTCAGCGGGTCGTAGCGGATCGGAAAGCCGAGCGCGGGCGCCGTGACCACCTCGGTGTTGCCGCCGAACAGCGCCGTGTAGCCGTCGGGGGCCGACTTGGCGACGAAATCGGCACCCAGCGTGGTCGATGCGCCGGGCTTGTTCTCGACCAGGATGGGCTGCTTGAGCAGTTCCGACAGGCGCGGCCCGAAGCGACGGGCGCGGATGTCGACCACGCCGCCGGCCTGCGAGGCGACGACGAAGCGCAGCGGCTTGTTCGGGTAGTCGGAGGCCTGGGCGCGAGCGCCGGAGCTCGCGAGCAACGCGGCTGCTCCAAGGGCGGTGGCGATCAGGGTCGCGGCTGCGCGACGGGCGGTCCTGGGTGGTGTCATGGTCATCGTGTCTCCTGCCTTCTTTTGTGTGGGCCGGCGCTCGCGGCACCGGTGATGCGATGGTGCGTTGGTCGGTGCGAGACAGGCAAGCCTTTCCGTGCCGGCGGCGCGGCGATTGACCGTGTCACCCGCGGGCGCTGTCCTCGGTCGTGCAGACTCCGCGATCAGCTTCGCCCGGCGCCACGAACCGGATCGCGAGGCCTTCCGAAGGGTCCGGCGGAACGAACAGCGCGGTGATCGCGGCGAAGTCCGCGGCGCTCATCGGCATCGAGCCTTCGGGGCGTTCGCGGTTGCGTCGGGCGAGCTGCTCGAGGCAGCGCTCGTCGGGGGTGTCGACGAAGTGCAGCACGACCCCGGTGCCGGCGGACTGCGCGATCGCGCGCACCCAGGCGCGACTCGCGGGGGTGTTGGCAGGGAAATCGAGCACGACGGTCAGCCCGGCGGCGAGCAGCTCGGCAAGGTGGGGCGCCATCACCGCGCGCAGGCGTCCCGAGTACTTCAGGAAATCGTCGAAACCCGCGATTTCCTCCGGGTAGAGGCGCTGCAGCCAGAGATCCCAGGAAACGAGCACCGCGCCGAGATCGGCGGCCAGTCGCCGGGCATGGGTCGTCTTGCCCGCGGCCATCTTGCCGCAGGTGACATGGAGCCTTTCGGTGGCCGCGCCGGCAGGCGGGGTGTCGGTGTCCGTCATGGGTTTCCCGTCGGTGCCGGGCCCGCGCCCGGGGCAGCGTCCGGCGAGCAGCCGTTTTGCGGGTTGCGCGCTTGCACGCCCGGTCGGCGTGCCCTATGGTCGCGGCCGACCCGATGCATCGATTTCACCACGAGGAGCCGCTCATGTCCGTCTCGTCATCCCGTCGCCAGCTCGTGCAGTCCGCCGGGGCCGCGGCGCTCGCCGGCCTCGCGCCGATCACCGGCCGTGCGCAGGCGAAGCTGCCCGGCGGCACCATCCGGATCCTCGCCGGCTTTCCGGCCGGTGGCGGCACCGACGTGATGGCCCGCTACATCGCCGACAAGCTGCGCGAGCGCACCGGCGCCAACGTGATCGTCGAGAACCGTGCGGGCGCCAGCGGCGTGATCGCGATCGACGCGCTGAAGAAGTCGCCGCCCGACGGCAGCGTCATCATGTACGGCACCGCCGCCACCACGGTGGCGCTGACCGTGACCAAGAAGAACCCGGGCTTCTCGCTGGAGAAGGACCTCACGCCGATCGGCCTCACCGGCCTGACCTCGACGGTCTTCGTGGTCTCGCCGAAGATCGGCGTCTCGACGCTGGCCGAGTACGCGGCCTGGCTCAAGCGCAATCCCGACAAGCCCACCTTCGGCACCACCGCGCTCGGCAGCAACACCCACTTCTTCGGCGTGCTGCTCGGCAAGGCGATCGGCGCGCCGCTCGAGGCGGTCGGCTACAAGGGGGCGGCGCCGCTGCTTTCGGACCTGATGGCAGGTCATGTGAGCGCAGGCTGTGGCGGCCTCACCGACTTTCTCACGCATCACCAGGCCGGCAAGGTGCGCATCCTCGCGGTCAGCGCGTCGCGCCGCCTGCCCTTCGCGCCCGACCTGCCCACGGTGGTCGATCTCGGCCATCCGCAGGTGGTCTACGAAGGTTTCTACGGCTTCTACGGCCCGCCGGGGATGCCGCCGGCGCTGGTCGAGGCCTGGAGCCAGGAGCTCAAGGCGGCGACCGAGTCGCCCGACCTCAAGCGCAAGCTCTACGACACCGGGCTCGACGTGCTGACCTCGGGCCCCGCCGAGTTCGCCACGCGGCAGGGCGCGCTGGTCAGGTCCTTCACCGAGATGATGCGCACCGCGGGCTACGCGCCGGAGTGAGCAGGGCGGTTTTGCGGCCGTGCCGCGAGGTCCGGGGCTGCGGCAGGCCGGTCCGACGGACGGTCCGCGTGCGACACTTGCGGGGTCGTCACCTCATCCGGAGCGAAGCTCATGCACCCCATCCTCCGTCCCGTCATCGCCGCGTTCGCGCTGCTCGCCGGCGCATCGGCCTTCGCGCAGGCCTGGCCCTCGAAACCCCTGCGCGCGATCGTGCCCTTCGCGGCCGGCAGCGCCACCGACCAGATCGGGCGGGCGCTGGCCGAGAAGATGTCCCAGACGCTGGGCCAGCCGGTGGTGGTCGAGAACCGGCCCGGGGTCAACGGCATGCTCGGCGCCGATGCGGTCGCCAAGGCGCCGGCCGACGGCTACACGATCCTCGTCGGCACCAACAGCACCAACGCCGCGCTGAAGTTCCTCGTGAAGAAGCTGCCCTACGACCAGGACACGGCCTTCGCGCCGGTGGCCTACGTCGGCTCGGTGCCGCTGATGGTGGCGGTCAACAACGACCTGCCGGTGCGCACGCTGAAGGATTTCGTCGACATGGCGAAGGCGCGTCCGGGCCAGGTGCCCTTCGCCTACGCCAGCACCTCGCAGCAGGTGTCTTCCGAGATGCTCGCCAGCATGGCCGGCATCCGCATGAACCCGGTGCCCTACAAGGCTGGCCCGGCCGCCATGACCGACCTGATCGGCGGCCAGGTGGCGATGTTCACCGCCGATTTCGCGGTGACCGTGCCCCAGTACAAGGCGGGCAAGATCCGCGGCCTCGCGGTCACCTCGTCGCGGCGTTCGGCCGCGGTGCCCGAACTGCCCACCGTCAATGAAGCGCTCGGACTCAAGGACTACGAGCTCACCGCCTACTTCGCGGTCTTCGCGCCGGCAGGCACGCCCCGTGATGCGATCCTGAAGCTGAACCAGGCGATCAACGCCGCCGTCGCCACCCGCGACTTCCAGGACAAGTTCGCCCCCAACGGTTTCGCGATCGATCCCGGCACGCCCGAGGCGCTGGCCCAGCGCAACCAGGTCGAGACCGCCAAGTGGGAAAAGGCGATCCGCGAGGCGAAGATCGAGGCGCAGTGAACGGTGAGACCGTGCCCGGCCGACTGACGCCGGGTCGCGCGATGCCGCACTGAACGGCCAGCAGCCGATGCCACGATCGTCGCGCACGGCTCGCCCTCCGCATCAGGCGGCCCTGACGATCGCCTTCGTGGGCAGCGTGCTGCTCGCGGCCGCCCGCACGCTGCGTGGCCGCGGCGGCGCGCGCGCCGTCGACATCCTGCGCCAGGCCGACGAGGCGGGTCCCCGCTCGCTGGGCATTGTCGCGCTGACCTGCGCGCTCGTCGGCGTGATGCTCGCGTACATGGGTGGTGCGCAGCTCGCGCGCATGGGCGCCCAGGGCTTGCTTGCCGACGTGGTCACCGTGGGCATGCTGCGCGAATTCGGCGGCCTGATGACCGGCATCATCCTGGCCGGCCGGGTGGGCTCGGCCTTCGCAGCGCAGCTGGCCAGCATGACCGCCGGCGAGGAGATCGATGCGCTTCGCGTCCTCGGCGTCGATCCGGTCGCGCATCTCGTGCTGCCGCGGCTCGTCGGCCTGCTGCTGGTGGCGCCGGCGCTGATGGCCTTCGGCGTGCTCGCCGGCGTGCTCGCGAGCGTGCCGGCCGCCACGCTGTCCTACGGCCTGAGCGCCAGCGAATACCTGGCGCAGAGCCTGCGCGCGCTCACCTTCACCCATTTCTGGATCGGCCTGGGCAAGGGCATGCTCTATGCGCTGCTCGTCGGCCTGGCCAGCTGCCGCGAGGGTCTGCACGCCGGGCGCAGCGCGCAGGCGGTGGGCGAGGCGACCACCCGCGCGGTGGTCAAGGCGCTGGTCTGGATCGTCAGCGCGGCCTGCCTGACGACGGTCGTGCTCACGATCCTGGGATACTGAGCGCCATGGCCGTGTCCCCGCTGCTGCAGGTGCGCGAGCTCGCGATCGGGGCCGGCGGGCGGGTGCTGCACGAGGGGCTGTCCTTCGATCTGAGCCCCGGGGAGGTGCTTGCGGTGGTCGGGCCGAGCGGCTGCGGCAAGAGCACGCTGCTGCGCCATCTTGCCGGCCTCGAGCGGCCGCCCGCCGGCCGGGTTCTGCTCGCCGACCAGGATCTGCACGCGGGCGACGAGCAGGATCAGGCGGCACTGCGCCGCCGGCTCGGTGTCATGTTCCAATCGGGGGCCCTGTGGAGCTCGATGTCGCTGGGCGAGAACCTGATGCTGCCGATGCGCCTTTTCACCCGCCTGACCCGCGCGCAATGCCGCGACAGGGCCCTTGCGCGCCTTGCGCGCGTGGGCCTAGCGGCCGATTTCGACCGCATGCCCGCGCAGCTCTCGGGCGGCATGCGCAAGCGTGCCGCGCTGGCGCGCGCGCTCGCGCTCGATCCCGAGTTGCTGCTGCTCGATGAGCCGGGTTCCGGGCTCGATCCCCCGAATGCGGCCCGGCTCGACGAGCTGGTGCGGCACCTGCGCGACGACCTGCGCGCCGCGGTCGTACTGGTGACCCACGACGTCGCGAGCGTGCGCGCGGTGGCCGACCGGGTGCTGTTCCTCGACGATCCGGGGGCGCCATGGCAGCTCGGGCCGCTCGAGCGCCTGCTGCGCGAGGGCAGCGCATCGCTGCGCGCGTTCTTCACGCGCACGGTCACCCCGTGAATCCGCGCGCCTGGCGGGTCGGCCTGTTCGCGGTCGTCGGCACGATCGTGCTCGCGGCGGTGCTGGTGCTGCTTGGCGGTCAGTGGTTCGTCCGCACCGAGCCGGCGCAGATGCGGTTCGCGGTCTCGGTCTGGGGGCTGCAGCCGGGCGCGCCGGTGGTCTTTCGCGGCGTGCGGGTCGGCCAGGTGAGCGGCATCGGACTCGCGCCCCCGGGGCCGCAGGGGCCGTTGCTGCCGGTGCGGGTCGAACTCGATCGCGAACTGCTGCAGGGGCTGCTGCCCGAGCCGCTGCCGTCGGGCGAGCCGGTGGTTCCCGCGCTGGTTGCGCGAGGACTGGTCGCCCGGCTCGCGTTGCAGAGCCTGCTGACCGGGCTGCTCTATGTCGAGCTCGACCTGAAGCCACGCGCCGGTGATTCACCGTCGGGATCGGCCTCGGGTAACGGTATCGTTGCGGACGCAACGACCGGATCCTCGGCGGGCGGCCTGCCGGTGATTCCCACCGAGCCGACGAGGCTGCAATCGTTGCAGGCGCAACTCGAAGGGTTCGATGTCGCCGGACTGGGTGCCGACCTTCGCGACGTGGCCGCGTCGCTGCGCGCGCTGCTCGCCGATCCGCGTGCCAGGCAGTCGCTGGCGCGGGCGTCCGATGCCGCCGTGGCGCTGCAGTCGCTGGCCTCGAGGCTGGAGCGCGAGCTGCCGCCGCTGCTGGGGCAGGCCCGCGAGGCGATCGGCGATGGGCGCCAGGTGATCCGCGAGGGCCGCCAGGCGATCACCGGACAGGTGGTGCCCGACTGGCAGCGCGCGCTCGGAGCGATCGCGAGCGCAGCCGCCGAGTTCGAGGCCCTGGTCCAGGCCGCGCGCCCGGCCGCCGCCGGCGCGCGCGACGCCTTCGCCGAGGCCGGCACCGCGGCGGCGGAGCTGCAGCGGGCGGCCAGCGCGCTGCGGCAGGCCGCCGACGAGGAGGGCAACCTCAGGGTAGGCGCCGAGCGCGCCTTCGAGGACGTGTCGCGCGCCGCGCGCGCGCTTCGCGAGCTCGCCGAGCTGCTCGAGCGGCAGCCCGATGCGCTGCTGCGCGGTCGCCGTTCGCCCGCGCCGGCGCTACCCTCCGAACCTGCCGCGAGGTGAGCATGCCGCGATCGCCACTTGCCCGAGGTGCGACGCGCACCGCCTTCGCAGCGCGGGTCGCCGCGCTGCCCTTGTCAGCCGCGCTGCTCGTGTCCGCCGTGCTCGGCGGCTGCGCCACGGTGCCGCCTGAAACCGTCTGGCTGAAGCTGCCGGTGCAGGCCCCGCAGCCGCCGGCGCGCGGCACCCCGACCGGCGACACCTGGCAGCTTCTCGCGCCGGTGCGCCTGCCCGGGCACCTCGATCGCGACGCGCTGATGCTGCCGTCGCACGACGGCCTCCAGGGCGCGATGCTGCGGGCTGCCGATGGCCTGCGCTGGGCCGAGCCGCTGCGCGATGCGCTGCCGCGACTGCTGCGAGACGATCTCGAGACGGCGCTGGCCGCACCGCTCTGGCGGACGCCATTGCCACCGGGCGTGACGCCGACGCGGCAGCTGCGCATCGAACTGCTCGCCCTCGATGTGCAGCCCGGACGGCGCGCGGTGGCGCTGCAGGCGCGATTCAGCATCGCTGCGGCCGACGGCCGCGGCGCGCCGCTCGCGGGCGATGTGGCGCTCAGCGTGCCCATCGACGGTGGCAGCGCCGAGGCGCTCGCGCTGGCCCACCGGCAGGCGATCGCGGTGCTCGCCGCGCGCATCGCCGACGCCGCCCGGTCGCGGCGCTGATTCCTTCGGCCGGACGCCCGGCGCGACCCTCGCACGGGCGGGGTTCGGGGCGGGGTCCGTTCATGCCTCTCAGCTGCCGCGAGCGCGCGCCACCTCGCGGGCGAGCTCCTCGCCCGAGCGGTAGTGCGGCACCCGCCACACCAGCCGCCACGCCCGTTGCAAGAAGCTGTGACGGCCGGCCACCTCCTGCGCCCAGTAGCGGTCGGCGAGCTCGCGGTTGCGCGGCACGTCGAGCTCGAAGGCGTCCCGGCTGGCTCGTCCGCCGAAGATGTAGAGCCTGCCGTCGATGATGCGCCAGGTGTCGGCGTCACCACCCCACGGAATCCCGTAGACGATGCCGTTGGCGCAGTAGCCGCCGTAGCGGGGCAGGTAACGCTCGGGATCAGCGTCGAACAGGGCCTTGTGCGCGGCGCTGGCGAAGCGGAAGGTCACCTGCTCGTGAACGCTGCTGAAGCGCGGGTCGCCGCGCTGGTGGCTTCCGGTCGTGAAGTAGGCGACCACATCGGCGCCCTGCAGCATCACGCGCGCATCAGCGCCGTCGGCGGCCGCGTTCACCGGGCGCAGCGCGCCCTCGGGATTCTGTGCGCGCATCGGCGCGCAGCCGGCGAGCGCGGCGGTCAGCAAGCCGAGCGCGAGAAAATTGCGCGCGATGCGCGCAGCGCGCGCTTCGGGGCCTTGTCGCATGGAGAGCTCCTCGGAGAGTGGAAAGCGAGGGGTAAAAAAGGTCGCAAACGCGAAGGTCGAGGCAGGTCGGGATGAAACGCAAGCGCGAGGCATCGGGGCTTTCAGGGACCGCGCCGTCAGCTGCCCTCGGGCCAGGGCGCGGGCCAGCCCAGCAGCGCGCTTGCGCGCTCGCCGCGGGCACGCAGGTCGTCGCGGTCGCGCCCGCCCAGATGCACGATGCCGTAGCGGTGGCTGCCCGTCCAGCGGTAGTCGCGGGCGAGCGCGCGCCCTTGCTTGGGCATGCTGAAGAGCAGCGCGTCGGGAAACGCCCGGGCGAGCGCCTCGCGCTGCGCGCGCCGGGGCGCGGGCGGTGGCTGGGCGCCCTCGAAGCTGCGGTAGACCAGGCTCGCCGCCACGCCAGCCGTTGGCTCGGCGCGCGGTATCGAGGCGGGATCCTCGCCGAGGGCGAGGGCCACCGCGATCGCATGCGGATCGACGCCCAGCACGCGCCGGTAGAGGTCGCCGAACTGCGAGGCCAGCCGCGGATTGCACTCGATCACCGTGAGCTCGCCGGTGACCTCGTCGTGGAAGAACTCGAGGTTGAAGGTGCCGTGCCGATAGCCGATGGCAGCGAGGAACCGGCGCGCGACCTCGAGGATGCGCGCCTGGACCGGGGCCGGCAGCCGGCTGGGCAGCTCCCAGCGCACGAAGGCCTGCGTACCGGGGTGCACGATCGCGTCGACCACGCCCAGCGCATGCACGTTGCCGTCGCAGACCCAGCCGTCGAGGTTGAACTGCGGGCGCGCCAGGGGCACCGGGGTCTCGAGCAGCATCCGGTGCGCGCTTCCGGCCTGCGGCAGCCGCGCGCGGCCCACCCGGTCGAAGGGCTCGACCAGCCCATGGATGAGCCAGCGCTCGAGCAGGCCGAAGCGGGTGTGGTGATGCAGCGCCTCGCGGCTGTCGACATGGCGCGCCAGCACCGAGAACGCGGCCTTCACCGGCTTGACGAAGCGCGGATAGGCGATGCCTGCCGGGATCGGATCGCCATAGCGCGCCTGCAGCGGATCGGCCTCGACGCTCGCCTCGGGCGCCACCTGCGCCAGCACGCGCCGGGCGTGCAGCTTGTGCTGGGCGGCGAGGATGCTCTCGGGCGAGGTGCCGGGCAGGCCGAGCGCCTCGGCGACCAGCGCCGCGGCGAGCGCGCCGAACTGCTCGTGGTGCGACAGGACGCCGCGCCAGCCGAGCCGGCGGCCGCGCCGGGCCTGCTGCCGGGCGAAGCGCTCGATGTCGAAGCCGATCAGTCGGATGTTGTCGGGGAAACGGAAGAGATCGAAGCCGCCGGTGTCGAAGCGGGCCATGCCGGCCGCCGCGAGCGCGTGCAGCGCCTGAGCGTCCCAGTCGTGAGCGAAGAGCCAGCCGGCGCGCGGTGGGTCAGACGCGCGCACCATCGCCTCAGCGCGTCAGCGCCCGCCGTGCGAGCAGGCTCGCGAGATCGACAAGCGCCACCAGCAGCAGCATCGCGCCGAGGATGGTGGCGGTCTTGCCCATGTGGAACAGGCCCATGTGGAATGACAGCAGCTGGCCCAGCCCACCCGCGCCCACGACACCGAGCACCGCGGCCGCGCGGATGTTGTTCTCCCACCGATACAGCGTGTAGCTCATCAGCTGCGGCAGCACCTGCGGCAGCGTGGCGTACAGGAAGACGCGGAAGCTGCCCACCCCTTGCGCGCGCAGCGCGTCGCCGGGGCCCGACGGCGCGTTCTCGATGGCCTCGGCGAAGAGCCGGCCAAGCACGCCGGTGGTGTGGGCCGCGAGCGCCAGCGTGCCCGCGAAGGGGCCCAGTCCGGCGGCGATCAGCAGCAGCGCCGCCCAGACCAGCTCGGGCACCGAGCGCAGCGCATTGAGCAGCAGGCGGGTGGCGCTGCGGCCGCGCGCGGCATCGGCCTGATGCAGCCGGCTCGCCGGCAGCGCGAGCGCGAGCCCGGCGAGCGCGGCGAGCAGCGTGCCCAGCGCCGACATCGCCAGCGTTTCCCAGGTCCCCACCCAGACCTTGTGCAGGAAGGCCGCGCCGAGGTCGGGCGGGAAGAACTCCGCGACGAAGCGGCCCATGCTGCGCAGCGCGTCGAGCGAGAAGAACTGCGCCCACTGCAGGCCGAGCGAGGCGAAGCTCGCCGCGGCCAGCAGCAGGGCGCCGGCCGCCGCCACCGGACCGCCGCCCCAGCCCCCGACGGCAGGACCGCGCGCGGGCGCGCGTCGCAGGCTGGCACTGGTCGCGTCGGCGAGCGCGACCAGTGCGACGAAGACCGCGAGCATCGTCAGCACCTCGCCGCCGTTGAACATCTTCATCGAGTTGTCGAGCTGCTGGCCCAGGCCGCCCGCGCCGACGAAGCCGAGCACCACCGAGCTGCGGATCGCGCATTCCCAGCGGTAGACGGTGTAGCTGGTGAGCTCGGCGGCATTCTGTGGCAACAGGCCATACAGGAAGGCCTGCAGGCGGGAGCTGCCGTTGCGCAGCAGCGTCTGCGTGGCGTGGGTGTCGCCACTCTCGAGGATCTCGGCGTAGACCTTGCCGAGCATGCCGCCATAGGTCAGCGCGATCGCAAGCACGCCGGCCGTCGGCCCCAGGCCGACCACCCGCACGAAGACCAGCGCCCAGACCAGCTCGGGGACGCTGCGCAGCACCACCAGCACCACGCGCACTGCCTGGCGCAGCGCGAAGGGCAGCCGCGCCATCCGGCCCGGCAGCGCCGACACCGACAGCACCGAGGTGGCCGCGAGCGTGAGCGGCACCGCGATCAGCATCGCCAGCGCCATGCCGGCGGTGGCGATCGCGACCGTGCGCCAGGTCTCGCGCGCCACCATCGCGAGGAAATCGGGCGCGACCGCCGGCGGCACGAAGCTGGCGAGGAAGTCGCTGGTGACCTTCAGGTTTCGGGCCTCGAAGAGCAGCCAGGGCCGGAACTCGGTGGCGACCAGCAGCGGCCACAGGATCACCAGGGCTGCGATCGTCCATGCCACGCGTCCTGCCCAGGCGGGGTCGCGCAGCGCGGGGTCGCTGGCCGTGGCGGACATGGTCACCGGCTCAGCGGCAATGCATCGGGGCCGGCGCGGCCGCGGGCCCGGGCGGCAGGGGCGCCAGCGCCGGCGCGGACACGAGCTCGTGCTCGAACTGCGCGTAGAGCTGCGCCAGGCGCTCGGGCGTGACCTCGCCAGCCGGCAGGTCGAAGGCGACGCGACCGTCGCGCAGCCCGACGATGCGCGGGAAGTGCGCCAGCGCCATCTCGACCTGATGGAGCGTCGCCACCAGCGTGATGCCCCGGATTCGGGCCTCGTCGACCAGCGTCTCGAGCGCCTGCCGTGCCCGGGTGGGATCGAGCGCCGACAGGGGCTCGTCGACCAGCCAGAGACGCGCCGGGGCCAGCAGCGCGCGGGCGAGCCCCACGCGCTGACGCTCGCCCCCCGACAGGCGATCGACCCGGTCGAAGAGCTTCTCGGCGAGATCGAAGCGCGCGAGCGCGGCCTGGGCGGCCGGGATGTCGCTCGGGTAGGCGAGGCTGCGCAGGCTGGCGAGCAGCCCCATCGCGGGCAGGCGACCGGCGAGCACCGCGGTGATCACCCGCTGACGAGGCGGCAGCGGCGGCACCTGCGGCGCGAGGAAGAGCCGGCCGCGCAGCCGCTGCAGCGCCGGCCTCGGCAGCGCCCACGGATCAGCATCGTCGAGCCGCAGGCCGCCCTCGGCGGGCGCGAGCGCGCAGGCGAGCAGCTGCATCAGCGTGGTCTTGCCGGCGCCCGAGGGACCGATCACCGCGATGCGCTCGCCGGCCGCCACCGCCAGCGATACGTCGCGCAGCGCCGGCGCGGCGCCGGCGCGGGCGGCCGGATGACGCGCGCTCGCCGCGTGCAGCTCGAGCTTCACCGGTGCCCCCCGGCGCGCACCTCGGGCATCAGATCAGCCCTGCGCTGCGGCCCGCCGCCTCCAGCCCCTTGTAGTTCTCGGGCGAGGTCGGAATGTAGCGGGTGGCGCGGTTGAGTGTCAGGATCTCCTTGCCCTCCGGGGTGGCCGGGTCGAGGTCGAGCAGGGCCTTCTGCACACGCTGGCGCAGCTCGGCCGGCGAGTCCACGTGCATCGACCAGTTGTAGTTGAAGTAGGTCGGCGTGGTGTGGAACACGTTGACCGCCTTGGTGTCGACCTTGTTCTCGGTCACGAACTTGCGCCAGACCGTGATGTCGAGCGCCGCCGCGTCCACCTTGCCGCTCACCACTGAGGCGATGGTCGCATCGTGCGCGCCGCTGTAGGCCACGCGCCGGAAGTCCTTCTCCGGCGTGAGGTTCGCCTGCAGCAGGAAGTAGCGCGGCATCAGGTGGCCGGAGGTGCTGCTCTGCGAGCCGAAGCTCACCTGCCGGCCTTTCAGGTCGGCGAGCGTCTTGATGCCGGAGTCGGTCTTGGCGATGAAGACCGACTGGAACTTCGTGTCCTCCTCGCGCTGGGCGAGCGGCACGATCTTGCCGCCCGAGCGCAGCTGCGCCTGCACGTGCGTGAAGCCGCCGAACCAGACCAGGTCGACCTTGCGGTTGACCAGCGCCTCGACCGCGGCCGGGTAGTCGCTGACCGGCGTGAACTCGACCTTCATGCCGAGCTTCTTCTCGAGGTAGGTCGCGATCGGCGTGAACTTGCGCACCTGCTCGGTGGCGGCCTCCTCGGGAATCGTCGTCACGCGAAACACCGGCTGCGCCTGCAGCGCGGCGGTCAGGGCGAAGGCTGCGGCCGCGGCCAGCGCCCGGAGGATGCGAGAGGGATGGACACGGAACATCGACGGTCTCCTGAGGGGATGGGCTCTGGCGAGCCGGGCGGCGCGCCCGGCTGCGGTTTTGTGCGCTCGTGCGGCGTGACGTTCTTGCGGGTAGAGTGCGCGACGCGCGCACCCCGGAGCGTTCATGAGTTCCCCGACAGCGACCCGCCCTGCCGATGGCCAGCCCCTGCATTTCGTCGAGACCTCGAGTCTCGACGAGGCGGGGCTCGCCGCCGAAGCCGCGCGCGGCCTGCTGGCGCCACGCGCGGCGGTGTCGCCGAAGTTCTTCTACGACGCCCTCGGCTCGCGCCTGTTCGAGGCGATCACCGAGCTCGACGAGTACTACCTGACGCGCGCCGAGGGCGAGATCTTCGCACGGCACGGCCCGGCGATCGCAGCCGAGGTGCGCGCGCGTCTGGGCACCGGACCGACGATGGTCGATCTCGGGGCGGGCAACTGCGCCAAGGCGGCCGCCCTGTTCCCGCTGCTCGAGCCCGCGCGGTACGTCGCCGTCGACATCGCGATCGATCACCTGCGTGGCGCGCTGCCGGCGCTGCGCCAGGCGCATCCGGCGATCGCGTTCGCCGGCGTGGCCCAGGACTTCGCCAGTGCGCTCGCGCTGCCGCGCGAGGTGCTCGACGAGGGCCCCGTCCTCGTGTTCTACCCCGGCTCGAGCATCGGCAACTTCGCCCCCGATGACGCGCTGCGCCTGCTGCGCGAGGCGCGTGCGGTGGCCGATCGCGGGGCCCTGCTGATCGGGGTCGACCTCGTCAAGGACCGGGAGGTGCTCGAGCGCGCCTACGACGATCCGCTGGGCGTGACCGCCGCGTTCAACCTGAACCTGCTGCGGCACCTGAACCGGCTGCTCGGCGCCGACTTCGATCCGCGGCAGTGGCGCCACGTCGCCTTCTACGACACGGCGGCGTCGCGCATCGAGATGCACCTGCAGGCGCGCGAGGCGCTGCACGTGCGCTGGCCGGGGGCCCGGCGCGAATTCGCCGCCGGCGAGCGCATCCACACCGAGAACAGCCACAAGTGGACCGTGCCCACCTTCGAGCAGCTGCTCACGCAGGCGGGATACGGCGCGACCCGCCACTGGTGCGACGAGGCGGCGCGGTTCGCGGTCTTCCTCGCGACGCCGGCCGACGCCGGCGCGCGGCAAGACGCCTAGAAGCGCACCGTGAGTGCGAGCCATCCGTCGGGCAGCAGCGCGTTGACCCGGGCCTCGAGCCACTTGTCGCCGCCGGTGAGGATCAGCACGCCCATCGCGCCGAGCAGCAGCGCGAAGCCGGTCTTCAGGCCGGCGATGCGCGTCATGATCCAGCCGCGCGCCCGCGTGAATCCGGCTCGCGAGGCGTAGGCCACGGCGACCAGCGGGATCGCGGCGCCCACGCCGAACACCCCGAGGATCAGCCCGCCGCGCGCCATGCCGCCCTCGCTCGCCACCAGCATCAGGGCCGAGGCCAGCAGCGGGCCCGAGCAGGGGCTCCAGACCAGCCCGAGCACGGCGCCCAGCAGCAGCGCGCTGCCCAGCGAACCGCCCGACAGCCGGGCACTGACCGATCCGGCCCCGGAGGCCAACGGCGTCATCCAGCGGGTGAAGCGCTCGCTCCAGGCCGGCACCAGCATCACCGCGGCCAGCGCGACGAGCAGCAGGCCGCCGAACGTGCGGACGTGATCGCCGTCGAGGCCCAGCGCGGGGCCGAGCGCGCCCACCAGCATGCCGATGCCGGCGAAGGACGCCGCCATGCCGACCCCCAGCGCGACCGGCGCTAGGCGGCTGGCCTGCAGCGCCCCGCCGAGCACCAGCGGCAGCAGCGGGAACACGCAGGGGCTCAGCGTGGTGAGGCTGCCGGCGGCCAGGCTCAGGCCGAGCTGGGTCAGGGTGACGGACACCGGGCCGATCCGGGACGGGCGACGACGAGGCGACGCCGGGTCAGAGCGCCGTGCGCAGCGCGGCGCGCAGCTTGCCAGGATCGGTCTCGCCGCCGACCCGGGTCTTCTCGACGCTGCCGCGGAAGACCACCACCGTTGACTGGCTGCGCACGTTCAGGTTGCGGCGCAGGTCGCGCTCGCGGTCGTAGTCGGCCACCAGCAGCACCATGTCGAGGCCGCTCTCGGTCTTCAGCTGCGAGAAGGCCTTGTCCTGCTGCTTGCAGGTGCCGCACCAGTCGGCGTGGAAGAACACCGCCACCGGGCGACCGGCGGTCTGCGCGGCCGCCAGCGCCTGCGCGCTGTACGGTTCGATGGTGAGGGCATGCGCCAGCGAGCTCAGGGCGGCGAGAACGAGGGCGAGGGTGGGGCGCAGCAGGCGCGCGACGGGATTCATGAGGGGATTCCGTGCCGGAAGGAAGGTGGGAGCGGCCCACCGGTCGGCGGGCCATGATGACTAGTTCGCGGCAAGCGGCCCTCAGGTTACAGCGCCTGCCCGGTCGCGCCGATCAGTCCCCTCGAGGACAGCTGCGAAATCCTGCCGGCACGTCATGGCGCTCGGCGGGAAAGAAGTTGCGGTAGCGCGGATGCCGCATTCGCGGCTGAGTCATGAACGAGGCGCCACGCAGCACCGGGCGGCCGTCGAACCAGGGCGCCGAATAGTCTCGGTAGGGGTGCGCCGCGAACCCGGGGTAGGGTTCGAAGGCGCTCGCCGTCCATTCCCAGACGTCGCCCCAGCGAAAGCCCGGCCCCGCCGTGAGGGCCGCACATTCCCACTCGGCCTCGGTGGGCAGCCGCCGGCCGGCCCACCGGCACCAGGCAAGCGCCTCGTGGCAGCTGAGGTGACAGGCCGGCTCGGCGGCGTCCAGCGGCTGCCAGCGACCATGGCGCCACTGCAGCCAGGCGCTGCCCTCCGCGCGCAGGTGGCGGGGCGCGCGCGCGCCGCAGGCGGCCTTCCAGGCCAGGCCTGCAGCATCCCACCAGCGGGCCTCGTGGTATCCCCCGTCGGTCACGAAGGGCAGGTATTCCGCCCAGCGCACCACCTGGGCGTCGATGGCCGGGGCACGGGTCTGCGCCACGGTCGCCGGCACCTCGTTGTCGAAGACGAAGCCGCCGTCGCCTGGATGGCCCAGACGCCAGGGCCCGGGGGCGAGCGAACAGGGGGGCGAAGGCTCGGGCAGCCGGGGCGCCTGCCAGCGCGGATCGCTGATCGGTATGCCGAGATGGCTGGCCATGTAGAGGGCCGCCTCGTGGTGCATGTCCTCGTGCAGCAGGGCCAGCCGATAGAAATAGAGGATGTCGTCGTCCTCGTCGGGCTCGGCTGCCAGGTCGGCGAGCGTGGCCTCGAGCTGGCGCGCGAGCTGCGCCCGGGTGGCATCGGCGCCGGGCAATGGCAGCGACCAGCGGGTCGGGTGGGCGACGCGGCTGGAGTCGTAGAGCGCATCGGCATCGAGCGGGTCGGCAGGGGCGCGCGGAACCGCGGGATGGGCCCGCGCGCCCGCGCGGCGCTGGGGGTTGCGGGTGGTCCACCACCCCTGGAACCAGCCGATGTGCCCGAGCTCCCACAGGGGCGGGTTGAGCCCGGGCTGTCGGGGCACCTGGAGCCCGGGCAGGGCGCGCTCCCAGGCGTCGAAGGTGGCCAGCGTGTCGGCACGGCTGGCGCGCAGCAGGTCGGCGAGGCTCTGCCGGTCCCCGCGTCGTGCGCGGTCGGCCGCCGTTGGCGGTAGGCTTGCGTGATGCATCCCGAATCGATCCTGATCGTCACCCCGGCGCTTGCCGACGCCAACAACGGCAACTGGCAGACCGCGCGGCGCTGGGCGCGCATGCTGGCGCAAGCTTACCGGGTGCGGCTGGCCACCGGCTGGGATGGCGGTCGTGACGATCTCATGATCGCACTGCACGCCCGCCGCTCCGCCGGCGCGATCGCCGCCTGGAAGCGCGAGCGGCCGGCGGCCCCGCTGGTCGTGGTCCTGACCGGCACCGACCTCTACCGCGACATCGCGACCGACCCCGAGGCCCAGGCTTCGCTGCGCCTGGCCGACACGCTGGTCGTGCTCAACGATCGCGGGCCGCAGCAGCTCGATCCGGCGCTGCGCGCGAAATGCCGGGTGGTGCTGCAGTCGTGCGGCGCCCGCCGGCCGCTGCCCCGCCCCACGCGCCACCTGCGCGCGCTGATGGTCGGCCACCTGCGCGACGAGAAGGATCCCCTGACCTACCTGCGCGCGGCAAGGCGCCTCGCGGCGCGCCGCGACATTCTCCTCGATCACGTCGGTGCGGCGCTCGACCCGGCGCTCGGCGCGCAGGCGGCCGCGCTCGCCGCGAGCCACCCCCGCTACCGCTGGCTGGGTCCGCTGCCGCACGCGGCCGCCCGCCGGCGCATCCAGGCGGCGCACGTGCTGGTGCACGCCAGCCGCATGGAGGGCGGCGCCCACGTCGTCATCGAGGCGCTGCGCAGTGGCACGCCGGTGATCGCCTCTCGGATCGATGGCAACCTCGGGCTGCTCGGCGACGACTGGCCCGCGACCTTCGAAGTCGGCGACGACGCCGCGCTCGCCCGCCTGATCGAGTGCGCCCGCGACGAGCCCGCGATGCTCGAGGACCTGCGCCGGCGCGCGCTCGCCCATTCGCCGCGCTTCGACCCGGCGGCCGAGCGCGCGGCGCTGCTCGCCATCGTCGGCCGCCTGCTGACCTGACGCGCAGGCGCGCGCGCGAAACCCGGCGCGGCCACTTCCCGGAACCCGCGCCAGGGGGCGCCGGACCCGGCGGGATACCATCGTCGGATGTCCGCGACCGCCGCCATGCCCGTTCCGCCGCCGCCACTGCAGGGCAGTGCGCGTGCGCTCGGCACGCTGGTGCTGTCGCTTGCCACCTTCATGAACGTGCTCGACGCGTCGATCGCCAACGTGTCGCTGCCGGCGATCTCCGGCGATCTCGGCTCGAGCGTGCACCAGGGTACGCGCCTGATCACCGGCTTCGGCATCGCCAACGCGATCTCCGTGCCGCTCACGGGCTGGCTGGCCGCGCGCTTCGGGCAGGTGCGGCTGTTCGTCGCCAGCACGCTGCTCTTCACCGCCGCCTCGTGGCTGTGCGCGCTCGCCACCTCGATGGAGTGGCTGATCGCGTTCCGGGTGCTGCAGGGGCTGGTGGCCGGGCCGATGATGCCGCTGTCGCAGACGCTGCTGCTCGGCAGCCATCCGCCGGAGCGTGCAGGGCGGGCGCTCGGGATCTGGTCGATGACGGTGCTGCTCGCGCCGATCTGCGGGCCGCTGCTGGGCGGCTGGATCACCGACAACCTTCGCTGGGAGTGGATCTTCTACATCAACATCCCGGTGGGCATCTTCTGCGCGGCGATGACCTGGTCGATCTACCGACCGCGCGAGAGCGCGGTGCGCCGCGCCCCGGTCGACGTGGTCGGCCTGAGCCTGCTGGTGGTCTGGGTCGCCGCGCTGCAGATCATGCTGGACACCGGGCGCGACGAGGACTGGTTCGAGTCGCGCGAGATCGTCGCCCTCGCGGTGGTCGCGGCGGTGGGTTTCCTGTTCTTCGTCGCCTGGGAGCTGAACGACCCCCACCCGGTGGTCGACCTGCGCCTGTTCGCCAACCGCAACTTCGCCTGCGGCGTGATCGCGCTGTCGGGCGGTTTCGCGCTCTTCTCGGGTAATGTGGTGCTGCTGCCGCTGTGGCTGCAGCAGGCCATGAACTACACCGCCACCTGGGCGGGGCTGGTGCTGGCGCCGGTCGGTGTCATCGCCGTGATGTTCTCGCCGGCGGCCGGCCGCGGCATCGATCGCGGCCTGGCGCGAACCGTCGCCGTGATCTCGTTCTTCGCCTTCGCCTGGTCGTTCTGGCTGCGCGCCCTGTTCACCACGCAGGCCGACTACGGGACCATCGTCATCCCGATGCTGCTGCAGGGCGTGGCCGGGTCGCTGTTCTTCATCGCGATGAGCGCGATCGCGTTCTCGCAGGTCGCGCCCCACCAGATGCCGCTGGCCGCGGGGCTGAGCAATTTCGTGCGGATCTCGGCCGGGGCCTTCGGCACCTCGATCGCCTCCACCGCCTGGGATGTGCGCTCACAGGTGCATCGCGGCGATCTCGTCGACGCGGCCAGTCGTCCCGGCTGGACGCTCGACGACGCTTTCTTCGACCCGTTGCGTGGCGCCGGCCTCGGCACCGAGCAGGTGCGCGGGCAGCTCGAGCGGATCGTCGACCAGCAGGCCCTGACGCTGGGCGCCAACGACATCTTCCTGTTCTCCTCCATCGTCTACCTGGTGCTGATCCTGCCGGTGCTGATCGCACGCCCGGTGCGGCCGCGCACCCGCGCATGATCGCGGCGCTGGCCCCGTTCCGTCTGCGCCCCTTCCGCTTCCAGTGGACGGCCGATCTGTGCACGGCCTGGGCGCTCGAGATGGAGACCCTGATCCTCGGCTGGTACGTGCTGGTCGAGACCGGCTCGGTCACGCTGCTCACGGTCTTCGGCTCGCTGCAGTTCATCGGCACGCTGGTCTCGCCGATGCTCGGCGCGCTCGGCGACCGGCTTGGCCTGCGCAACGTGCTCGCGGCGATGCGCCTGTCGTATGCGCTGTTCGCTGCCGTGATCCTCGGCTTCGCGCTTGCCGGGCGGCTCGATGCGTGGGTGGTGATCGTCGTGGCGGCGCTGTGCGGGCTGATCCGGCCGACCGACATCGGCATGCGCAGCGCGCTGGTGGGCGCTACGGTGCCGCCCGCGATGCTCGTGTCGGCGATGGGCATCTCGCGCACGACGATGGATTCGGCCAAGGTGGGCGGGGCACTGGCTGGCGCGGGCTTCATGGCCGCCTTCGGGATGGTGCCGGCCTACATCACGATCCTCGTCATCTACGGGCTCGGCGTGCTGCTGACGCTGCGCGTCGATGGCGGCCATGCGCCGCGTCATGCACCGCCCGAGGCGGGCAGCGCGGCGCCCGATCGCGCGGCCTCAGGTGTCGGTGCCGCCGTGGCCGCGCCCCGGTCGACGCCGCTGCGCGATCTTCGCGAAGGCCTGGCCTATGTCTGGCAGACCCCGCGGCTGCTTGCCGCGATGACCCTCGCCGCGCTGGTCAACCTGACCGCCTTTCCGCTGACCGGTGGACTGATGCCCTACATCGCGCGCGATGTCTTCCAGCTCGACCAGACCGGCCTGGGCTTTTTCGTGGCGAGCTACGCGGCCGGTGCGCTGATCGGATCGGTGCTGATCAGCCTTGTGGGGCCGCGCGTGCGCCCCGGCTGGATGATGCTCGGGGCGACGCTGGTCTGGTACCTGTGCCTGATCGGCTTCGTGCTGTCGACCACGGTGCCCGCGGCGATCGCCGGCCTGGTGGCGGCCGGGATCGCGCAGAGCCTGAGCATGCTGTCACTCGCCATCCTGCTGCTGCGCACCTCGGAGGCGCGGTTTCGGGGTCGGATCATGGGCGTGCGCATGCTGGCGATCTACCCGCTGCCGCTGGGCCTGCTGATCGCCGGCGCCCTGATCCCGGTGACCGGTTTCGTGAGCGCGGCCCTCGGCATGATCGCCCTCGGCATGCTGCTGCTCGGGCTGCTCGCCTTCGCGTGGCGCGCCGACCTGCTGCCGCGCAGGGCGCCGGCGAACCAGCGCTGAGCCCGCCCGCGTCCGCTCCGGCCCCACCGACCCGCGCGGACCGCAGCCACCCCCGCTGAACCGACGCCGGAGCCGCCGTCGGGCGAGCCCTCGACGACGGCTCGCCTCTCAGAGCACGCAGCCGTGGTGCGCCGAGGACACCAGCCGGATGTACTTGTCGTGCACCGAGCCGGGCCGCACGTCGGGCCGCGGACGCGGCTTCCAGTCGGCCATGCGGCGGTCGATCTCGGCCTGCGGCACCTCCAGCGTGAGGGTTCGCGCGCGCGGGTCGATGACGATGGCGTCGCCATCGCGAACCGCGGCGATCGGCCCGCCGCGGGCGGCCTCCGGCGAGATGTGCCCGATCAGGATGCCGTGCGAGACGCCCGAGAAGCGGCCGTCGGTGATCAGCGCGACATCCTCGCCCAGGCCGCGGCCCTGCAGCTGGATGGTGAGCATGACCATCTCGGGCATGCCGGGGCCGCCCACCGGGCCGACGTTGCGCACCACGACCACGTTGCCCGGCACGATCTCGCCTGCGCGGATCGCCTTCATCGTGTCGGCCTCCGACTCGAAGACCCGGGCGGTGCCGCGGAACACGCCCTTCTCGAGCGTCTTGCCCGAAAGCTTGAGCACGCAACTTTCGGGTGCGAGGTTGCCCTTCAGCACGCTGATGTGGTTGTTGGCCGGCGCGATCGGCCTCGACACCGGCCGCACGACGTCCTGGGCGCCCAGCTCCTCGACGGTGGGCACGGCGACGAGGTTCTCGGCGAGCGTGCGGCCGGTCACGGTCATCACGTCGCCGTGCAGCAGCCCGGCACGCAGCAGCTCCTTCATCACGACCGGCACCCCGCCGATCGCGTGCAGCGCGGCCATCGCGTAGGGGCCGTGCGGCTGCAGGTTCGCGATCAGCGGCACGCGCTCGCCGATCGCCTGGATGCGCTCGATCGTGATCGGCACCTGCGCCTCGCGCGCGATCGCGAGCACATGCAGATAGAGGTTGGTCGAGCCGCCCATCGCGTAGACTGTGGTGATCGCGTTCTCGAAGGCGCGCTCGGTCATGATGTCGCGCGGCCGGATGCCCGCCTCGATCAGCCGGTACAGCGCATCGACCGAGGCCCGCGCCTGCGCGCGCACGTCGGCGTGGATGTCGCTGCCGGCGTGGTAGTCGGCCGGATGCGAGGCGCCGTGCGGCAGCATCATGCCGATCGACTCGGCCACGGTGCTCATCGTGTTGGCGGTGAACATCGCGCCGCAGGTGCCGCTGCCCGGCATCACGTTGCGCTCCAGCGCGACCAGCTGCTCGCTGCTGATGCGGCCCGCCTCGTGCGCGGCGCGCCCCTCGGCGTAGTCCATGATGGTCAGATTCTGGCCCTTGCTCGCCCACGGCTCGAAGGGCACGCTGCCCGGCGAGCTCGTCCCCGGGTACAGCACGAGGCCGAAGGCGTTGGTGCGCGCCAGCGGCATCAGCGCCGCCGCGCCGGTCTTGTCGCAGCCCGAGATCACGATCATCGCGTCGCCATGGTGGGCGTAGTGGCCGATCTCGAAGCAGTCGGCCGCGGTGTCGCGCGATACCAGGCTGTAGCCGGCGGTCGGCGTGCCCTGCGTCAGCGCATCCGACACGGCCGGCGCGCCGACGATCAGGCCCTGGCCGCCGCGCTCGGCGAGCAGCTCGACCAGCAGGTCGGTGATGGTGCGCACGCGGTTGTTGCAGCGGTGGGCGTTGGTGTAGGCGCTGGCGATCGTGACGACGGCGTTCGTCTTCTCGGCGCGGTCGGGGTCGAAGCCGGCCGCGCGCAGCTCGACCCGCGAGCGCTTCCAGTAGGTGCTGTTGTCCTGGACCATCGTGGTCGCTCCAGCTCAGCTGCGCGGCGCGCGCGCGGCGGCCTGATCGGCGAGCGCGCGGGCCACGCCGGGCCGCGCGGCGACCGCGTCGAACCAGGCCTTCGAGCCGGGCAGCGCGGCGAAGATGTCGAGCTCGGCGTTGTGCTTGCCCGAGAGTCGCGCGAGCGCGAAGGTCCAGTAGGCGAAGATGTCGGCGTAGGTGAACTGGCTGCCGCCGATCCACGGCGAGAAGCTCGCGAGCTTGCCGACCGCGGCCAGCCCCTTGGGCAGGTCGCGCGCGATGTCGGCCTTGACCGCATCGGGCACCTCGCGCCCGAACAGGAAGCCCAGGCCGCGCCGCGCGACCAGCTCCACGTAGAGCTCGAGCGACTGCACGAGCTCGCGCACCTTCGCACGCTCCCAGGCGTCGGCCGGCAGCAGCGCGGGCGCGGGCTGCAGGTCCTCGAGGAAGTCGAGGATCGCGTGGGTCTCGGTCAGGAAGCCTCGCTCGGTCTCCAGGCACGGGATCTTGCCCATCGGGCTGCGGGCGAGGTAGCCGCTTTCCTGCGAGGGTCGTGTGAGCACTTCCTCGAAGGCGATGCCCTTTTCGAGCAGCGCGCTCTTGACCATGTTGTAGTAGTTGCTGAGCGGGGCGCCGTGCAGCTTGATCATCGTGGGTCTCCTGGAGGTTTCAGGCGTCGCGGTCGTCATCGAGGCTGACGATGACCGCGGCATTGGCGATGAGGATGGCGTCGCCGCCGCCCTCGGCGGGGATTTCCAGGCCGCCGCGTACCGCGGTGACCGAGACGGTGCCGTAGGGCAGTTCGGCCGCGACCGCCTTCGTGTCGACGGCCGAGGGGTCGGGCACGCCGATCGTGACGTCGACGTACATGTCGTGGGCGGTCTTGCCCAGCATCCGGAAGAAGCCCAGGCTGCTGTGGCGGATCGCGTCCGACACCGCGCGGCGCGCGGCCTTGGTGGCGTCACGGCCATGGACGTCGACGCCCATGCCCATCTCGGTGATGCAGCGCACGCGTGCCATCGGATCTCCTCGCTTCGACACAGAGGGCCCGTGCGCGGTCGCGGCGCGAGCCCGGCAGGACGGGCGCCCATCTTCCCCGATTCGTCGCGGGGCGCAAAGCGCGGCCGCGCCGCCGCGGACAGCCGACCCCGCCCGAAACGGAACCCTCGGTGTCCGACTTGGTGCCATGCTGGTGAGCCGACGCCGACGCCGACGCCGACGCCGACGCCGACGCCGACGCCGACGTTCCGATTCCCGCCACCGCAGCCCCGGCTGCCAGGGAGCGCTTCATGCCGCACGACCTGTCCGTGTCCTCGCAGCCCGTGCTCCCTGCCGCGGTTCCAGGCCGGCCGGGGCGCGCGCGGCGTTCGCTGCTGCACCTGCCGCTGGCGGCCGCCGGGGCCGCGCTCGCCCCCGACGCGCGGTCCCAGGCCTGGCCGACACGTCCGATCCGCATCGTCGTCGGCTTTCCGGCAGGCAATACCCTCGACGTGGTCTCGCGCTTGCTCGCCGAGGCGCTGCGCACCCGCCTCGGCCAGCCGGTGGTGGTCGAGAACAAGCCTGGCGCCAACGGGGTGCTCGCGGCCACCGACGTGATCCGCTCGCAGCCGGACGGTCACACGCTGCTCGCGACCAACTCCAGCGGCATGACGGTCAACCCGCAGCTGTACCGCCGGCTCGGCTACCAGATGAGCGATTTCGTCCCGGTGACGATGATCGTGTCGGCGCCGCTGATCGTGATGGTCAACGCCGCGGCCGAGCGCACCGCCCAGGTGCGCAGCCTCGGCGAGCTCGTCGCGATGGCCCGCGCGCGGCCCGGCGACCTGCGCTTCGGGTCGGCGGGGCTGGGCAACATCACCCAGCTCAGCGTCGAGATCATCACCGGCCAGGCCGGCGTGAAGCTCACGACCGTGCCCTACAAGGGCACCAGTGCCTCGCAGGCCGGGCTGCTCGGCCAGGAGGTCGACTTCGCGCTCGACACGCCGCTCGCGGTGCCGCTTGTCAGAAGCGGGCGGCTGCGCGCACTCGCGGTCACGAGTGCACAGCGCTGGCGCGACCTGCCGGATGTGCCCACGGTCGCCGAGTCGGGCTTCCCGGGCTTCGACGTCACCTTCTGGCTTGCCTGGATGGCGCCAGCCCAGACGCCCGCGCCGGTACTCGCGGCACTGCACGCGGCGATGGGCTCGCTGCGCGAGGACGCCGCGCTTGCCCGGCAGCTGCTGCCGCACGGGGTGCCCGGTTTCCCGGATCCGCCGGTCTTCGCGGCGCGCATGCGCGCCGAGCATGAGGCCTGGGGCGAGGTGATCCGGCGCGAGAAGATCTCGCTCGACTGATCGCCCGATGAGCCTGCCTCGCTTCGCACGCTCCGTTGAACGGAGGGTAGGCCAGTGAGCGCGCCGCGCACCGCCACCGAGGTCCTGTGGCACGAGCATGAGGCGCATGGCCGGCGCTGGGCGAGGCTGCACCTGCGGTCGGCCAGCGGAGTGAATCCCCTCTCCGGCGCCACGGTGGCGGCGCTGCGCGGGCACCTCGCCGCGGTGAACGCAGCCGGCGCCGCCGCGCCGCACGCGCTGCTGCTGTCCGCCGAGGGGCGCTGCTTCTGCGCGGGAGCCGACATCAAGGAGTTCCGCGACTTCGACGCGCCCGCCTTCGCCGACTACATGCGGGCGGTGCTCGCGCTCTACGCCGAGATGATCGAGCTGAGCCGCCCCATCGTCTGCCTGGTGCAGGCCGACGCCCGGGGCGGGGGCGCGGCGCTCGCGCTGTGCTCGGACTTCGTCGTTGCGGTCGAGGGAACCCGCTTCGCGCTCCCGGAAGCGCACCGCGGGCTGGCCGGCGGCGGCTGGCTGATGCCGAGGCTGATGGGGCGGCAGCGCGCCGCCGAGATGGTGCTGCTCGGCCGCGAGTTCGACGCCGCGGCGATGGCGGCGATGGGCCTGGTCAGCACGGTGTGCGCGGCCGAGGCGCTGCAGGCCCAGGCGGAGGTCTGGTGCGAGGCCCTCGCCCGCATGCCGGAGAGCGCTTTCGGTGTGGGCAAGCGCTCGCTTGCCGGGGGACTCTCGGTGGGCCTGCGCGAGGCGATGGACTGGCATGTGCAGGCCCAGACCGAAGCCTTCCGTGCGGCCCGTGCGGCCGGGCACCTGTGATGGCCCCGATCGATCCCGACGAGGCCGCGCGGCGCTGCCTGGCGGCGCTGCGGCTGCCGCGCGTGGCCGATACCCTCGATGCGCTCTTCCGGGCTCGCGTCCAGGCCGCCGGCGTGGCGCCTTTCCTCGCGGCGAGCGGTCGCGAGCAGGGATGGCGCGAGTTCGACCAGCGGGTCGATCGCTGGGCGCGACGCCTCCTGGAGGCGGGTCTTCGCCGGGGCGACCGTGTGGCGGCGATCCTGCCCAACGGTGATGCGCCGCTGCTGCTGCTGCTTGCCTGTGCCCGCGCGCGGCTGGTGTTCGCGCCGGTCAACCCGGCCCTGACCGCCGCGGAGCTCGCCGCGGTGCTCCAGGTGCTGGGCGCCGCCGCGGTGGTCGCGATCGATACGATCGACGCCACGGTCGACGCGGCCCTGGCGGCGGCCTCCCTCGTCACGTGCTTGCGCCTGCGCATACCCGCGGCCACGCTGTGCCTCGATGCGGCGTCGATGCAGCCGGACCCCGCCCGCGACTCGGCACCGGCAGCCCTACCCGCGGTCGTCGTCCATGGCGACGCACCCGAACCCGACGACCCGCTCGCCATCGTCTTCACTTCCGGCACCACCGGCGTGCCCAAGGGTGCCGTCCACACGCAGCGCACCTACGTGGCCGCCGCCGAGATCGCGGCCTGGCGCATGCGCCTGTCGCCCGAGGACACCGTGCTGGCGATGCTCCCGATGTTCCACCTGAACGCGCTCTTCTACTCGGTGGGTGGCGCGATCGCGAGTGGTGCGCGGCTGGTGATCGAGGAACGCTTCAGCGCCGGCAGCTTCTGGCAGACCGTGCGCCGTCACGGCGTCACGCAGGTCAACCTGATCGCGGCGGTGGGCAACATCCTGCTCAAGCGCGATCGCGCCGAGTTCCCGGGCAACGACACGCTGCGCAAGGTGTCGGCCGCGCCGGTGTCCGAGCAGGCGGCCACGCAGTTGCGCGAGGTCTTCGGCATCACGCATGTGGTCGAGAGCTACGGCATGACCGAAGCGCCGGGCGTCGCGCAGATCGACTTCGACGACAGGCAGCACCGTGCCTGCCTCGGCCGGCCGATCCGTCATCCGCTGAGTGGCGAGACGGTCAGCGAGATCCGCATCGTCGACGAGGCGCGCCGGTCGCTGCCGGTCGGCGAGGTCGGCCGCATCATGCTGCGCAGCCGCCTTCTGATGCGCGGCTACTTCAATCGGCCCGACCTCGCCTCGGCGATCGACTCCGAGGGCTGGTTCCTCACCGAGGATGTCGGCCGGCTCGATGCCGAGGGCTACGCCTGGCTGGTCGGCCGCACCACCGAGATCGTCCGCTGCCGCGGCGAGAACGTGTCGGTGGCCGAGGTGGAGGCTGTGCTGCTGACCCACCCTGCGGTCAGCGAGGCGGCTTGCGTGGGGGTGCCGGCCGAGCTCGGCGAGGAGGATCTGCTCGCAGTGATCGTGCCGCGCGCGGGCGCGGCCCCGTCGGCCGAGTCGGTCGTCGAGCACTGCGCTCGCCACCTGGCCGCCTTCAAGCACCCTCGCTGGCTCGTGGTGCGCGACAACCTGCCTCGGACGCCGACCGAAAAGGTGTCGCGCCATCGGCTGCGCGCCGACGCGGGGCTGCTCGCGCAGGCGATACCGATGCCGGCGGCTCAGCGCGCGTAGCCCCAGGCCTTCAGGCGCTGCGACGCATAGCCCGCCGCCTGCCCCTGCTGGGTGACGGCGAGAAAGCGCCGGTACTCCTGCGCGGCGGCCTCGCGCCGGCCCATCGATTCGAGCGCCACGCCTTTCAGGAAACCGGTGCCCGGGTCGCCTGGCAGCATCCGGTCGAAGCTCTCGAGGTCGCGAAGGGCGCCTTCGGGCTCGCGCAGTCCCATCTTGAGCGAGGCGAGCAGCTTGACCGCCTGTGCCTCCTGCGGATAGACCTCGCGCGCGCTCTCGGCATATCGCCGGGCGTCCGCAAGCCGCCCCTGGGCCTGCAGGGTCTGCGACATCCGCAGCAGCGCCGGGTAGTCGCGCGGGCTCTGGCGCAGCGCCAGATCGAACTGGCCCTGGGCATCACCGAGCGACTTCCTGGAGAGTGCGGTTTCGCCCCGCTTGCAGGCTTCGATGGTGGGCTTCAAGCGGCGCAGCGATGCCGTGCTGTCCATGAAGATCTCGCGGCCGGCCGGCGCATTCCGGCTCGCGGCATAGGTGCTGTCGGCCAGACGCTGCGCCGCCTCGCGGCGCTCGGGCGCCATCGGATGGGTCGCGAACAGGGTTTCGAGCATCGAGGGTTGGCGCTCCTTTTCGTTCATCAGGAGCTCGTGCAGTCGGACCATGCCGTTTGCGGGGTAGCCTGCCCGCACCAGGTAGCCCTGGCCCAGCGCATCGGCCTCGCGTTCGTTGTCGCGCGAGTAGCTCGCCAGCAGGGCGCTGGCGCCGATCTGCGAGCCAAGGCCCACCAGCGGTGCCCAGCGCGAGTCGCTCGCGGCCACGGTCAGCGTGGCCGCCGCCGCCTGCGCGACCAGCGCCTGGCCCTGGCGCTGCGCGCTGTGCCGCGCGTTGACATGGCCGAGTTCATGGCCGAGCAGCGCGGCGAGTTCGGATTCGTCCTGCAGATCGACCAGGATGCCCCGGGTGACGCCCATCGCGCCCGCCGGAAAGGTGTACGCGTTGACGTAGTTGGCGTTGAGGACCCGGTAGTTGTACGGCATGTCGGGCCGGTGCACGCCGGCCTGCAGCCGGCGGCCCACGCCGCTCACGTAGGCATTGATGCCGGCGTCCTGGACCGCGCCCATGTCGGCGGAGAACTGGTGCGGGGCCTGGCGGCGGTCGATGGCGCGCTCGTCGCTCTCGCTGAGCCCGACGAGGATGCGCTCGCCAGTGACCGGCGATGTGGCGCAGCCGCCGAGCGTGCTCGCGGCGGCCGCGACGCCGAACAGCCACAGGGTGTCGCGACGGCTCAGCCGATGGCGCCGCAGGCGTTGCGCGAGGCTGGCGGCATGGTCCGGGGTATGCCGAGGGGCCCGTGCGCAGGCGGGTGATTCGATGGAGCGTGTCAAGGCGGTAGGTGCAGGCAGGACCGGAGGTCGGTGCCCGAAACTATCGCCGCCCGATGGCTGGCGTCAATGCGCCTGCGCCCAAGCCTGCCCGATGCGCGGCCTGCGGATCAGCAGGGCGATGGCGGGGCCTCGATCGGGCGGCCTTCGGCCGAGCAGGGCACCAGCGTGCCGTCGCGCTCCACGCGCCAGGCCTGACCGGTGGCATAGAGCAGCAGCAGCGCGCCGTCGGGCAGCAGCGACAGGGCAGGCAGCGGGGCGGGTACCACTTCGTCTTCGTCCATCGGTGCAGTGTCGACGAAGTGGCCTGGCGGCGGTATCGGCCATTCGGCCTAGTTCGCCTCGGCCATCCGGACCGGCGGGCGGCATGGCGTACACACGGGGACTGTCGGCGGCGTGGCGCCTTGCGCGGCGACGCCGGCAGGCCGTCATGTGTTCGTCATCGGGCTTCAATCCTGCTGTCATCGGCGCGCGCAACCATCGAGGCACCCTCCATGGAGCCAGCGATGAACAGACCCGCCGACCTTCCTCTCACCCGCATCGACTTCAACGAAGAGGACTCGAACACCTCGCCCAACCCGACCTTCGACAGCATCCTGCAGGCGCGCCTGAGCCGCCGCGGCATGCTGCGCGGTGGCATGGCCGGCGCGGCCACGGTTGTCCTCGGTTCGCTAGGTCTGTCGGCCTGCGGCAGCGATGGCGGTACGACGCCCGCCCCCTCGGCCTCGCCGCTGCTCGCCTTCCCGCCGGTGCCCAAGAGCCTGGCCGATGTGGTCGCCGTGCCCACCGGCTACAAGGCCAGCGTGATCTACGCGCTCGGCGACCCGCTCGACGCCGCGACGCCCGCGTACAAGAACGACGGCACCGACACCGCCTACGAGAACCGCGCTGGCGACCACCACGATGGCATGGAGTGGTTCGGCCTGGACGCCTCGGGCCGTCCCTCGGTCACGGCTAACGACCGTGGCCTGCTCGGCGTCAACCACGAGGCGACCACCGACGAGGCGCTGTCCTCGTTCTTCCTGCACGCCAACGGCGGCACCTCGACGCTGCCCCGCCCGGCCGCCGAGATCGACAAGGAGCTGATGATTCACGGCGTGTCCGTCGTCGAGGTGCGCCGTGGCAGCACCGGCGACTGGAGCTACGTGAAGGATTCCGCCTTCAACGTCCGCTACACCACGATGACGCCGATGGAGATCTCGGGTCCGGCGCGCGGTCATCCGCAGCTGATCACGAAGTACTCGCTCGACGGCACCCGTACCCGCGGCACGCTGAACAACTGCGGCACCGGCAAGACCCCCTGGGGCACGCTGCTCACCGGCGAGGAGAACTGGTTCGGCTACTTCTTCCGCACGTCGACCGACGATACCGCGCGCGGCAACGACAAGAGCGTGACCGCGCTGCGCCGCTACGGCCGTAACGCCGGTGCGGCCTCGCGCCATGGCTGGGAGTCGGGCGGCACGGCCGACCAGTACGCCCGCTGGAACAACAGCAAGCTGGGTACCTCGACCGACGGCAGCGACGACTACCGCAACGAGATGAACGGCTTCGGCTACGTGGTCGAGATCGACCCGTACAGCAAGTCGACCACGGCCCGCAAGCGCACGGCGCTCGGCCGCATGGCCCACGAGAGCGCCGCCTTCGGCAGGCTCGAGGCCGGCAAGCCGCTGGCCGTCTACATGGGCTGCGACGCGCGCAACGAGTACATCTACAAGTTCGTGTCGACGACGAACTGGACGGCGGCCGACGCCAGCCCGCTCGATCGGATGGCCACCGGCAGCAAGTACCTCGACAGCGGCAAGCTCTATGTGGCGAAGTTCAACGCCGACGGCACCGGCCAGTGGATCGAACTGGCGATCAGCAACCCGCAGATCTCCGGCTACACCACCTACGCCTTCGCCGACGCCGGCGACATCGCCATCAACACCCGCCTGGCGGCCGACGCGGTGGGCGCCACCAAGATGGACCGGCCCGAGTGGTGCTCGGTCAACCCGGCCAACGGCGAGATCTACTTCACGCTGACCAACAACAGCAACCGCCGCGTCGCCCCCGCGTCGTCGAGCCAGCTCGCGCCCGATTCCGCCAACCCGCGGGTCTACACCGACATGAAGGGCACGACCTCGCAGCAGGGCAACCCCAACGGACACATCCTGCGCCTGAAGGAGGGCGCGGCCGGCAACACCGCGACCACCTTCACCTGGGACGTGTACCTGTTCGGCGCCCAGGCCGACGCCGACAAGGCGACGGTCAACCTGTCGAACCTGACCGGCGACCAGGATTTCTCCAGCCCCGACGGCCTGGTCTTCTCGCCGGCCACCGGCCTGCTCTGGATCCAGACCGACGATGGCGCCTACACCGATGTGACCAACTGCATGATGCTGGTCGCCCGCCCCGGCGCGGTCGGTGACGGTGCGAAGAAGACGCTGACCTACCCGCGAACCGGCCTCGCCGATCTCGTGGTCGACACCTTCGTCGGCAAGGCGCCCACCGCCGAGACCCTCAAGCGCTTCCTGGTCGGTCCCGCGGGCAGCGAGATCACCGGCGTGTGCGAGACCCCGGACGGCAAGGCGCTGTTCATCAACATCCAGCACCCGGGCGAGACCACGCGGCAGGCCGACATCGCCGATCCGACCAAGTACACCAGCAAGTGGCCTTCGAATGCGGGCTACGGCGCCGGCAGCCGCCCGCGCTCGGCCACCATCGTCATCACGAAGAACGACGGCGGCACGATCGGCACCTGAGTGCGACGGCGCGGCGGGCTTGCCCGGGCGACGCACGCCCCGGGCAGGCCGGCTGCCGCCGGCGCCACGCTCGGCGCGTGCCGGGGCGCACTAGAATCGGGGCTGACCACGCCATGCCGGCGCGGTCAGCCCCGCTCGCTTTCGAGGGCCCCATGGACACCCGCACCTCCCCGATCCGTCTGCGCCTCGAGCGCGCGCGCGACGCCCTGCGTCGCCACGGCCTGCAGGCCCTGCTGCTGCCCTCGAGTGACCCGCACCTGTCCGAGTACCTGCCCGAGCGCTGGCAGGCGCGGCAGTGGTTCAGCGGCTTCACCGGTTCGATGGGCACGCTGGCGATCTCGCCCGAGCGTGCCGCGCTGTTCGCCGACAGCCGCTACTGGGTGCAGGCGCAGTCCCAGCTCGAGGGCACCGGCATCGACCTGGTGAAGATCGGCGGGCCGGCCGCCGCTACCCAGCACATCGACTGGCTGATCGAAGCCGTGCCCGAGGCTGGCGCGGTCGCCGTCGACGGGCAGGTGCTCGGGCTGGCTGCTGCCCAGCAGCTGCGTGGCGCGCTCGAGCGCGCCGGCCGTGTGCTGCGTACCGACCTCGACCTGGTCGACGAGGCCTGGGCCGATCGTCCCGGGCTGCCCTCGGCGCCGGTCTACGAGCACGCGGCGCCCCACGCGCCGCATCCGCGGGCCGGCAAGCTCGCGGTCGTGCGCGAGGCGATGGCGCGCCACGGCGCGAGCCACCATCTGGTGAGCACGGTCGACGACATCGCCTGGATCACCAACCTGCGCGGCAGCGACGTCGATTACAACCCGGTGTTCCTGGCGCACCTGCTGATCGGGCCGGACGAGGCCACGCTGTTCGTCGGCG